>CAJTYN010000039.1:3005-20890 GCA_910584115.1 uncultured Lachnospiraceae bacterium | reverse complement strand
TCCCGGATCTTCTTGATATGCACGGTCACTGTGGCGATATCGCCCACGGATTCCATATCCCAGATCTCACGGAACAATTCTTCTTTCGTAAACACCCGGTTCGGATTCTGGGCCAGGAATGTGAGCAGATCAAATTCCTTCGTTGTGAAATTCGTCTCCTCCCCGTTCACCCACACCCGTCGGGCCGTCTTGTCCACCTTGATCCCCCGGATCTCCACGATATCGTTCTGGGGCGCGCCGCTTCTGATCAGCCGATTGTAGCGGTCCAGATGGGCTTTCACCCGGGCGACCAGCTCGCTGGGGCTGAAAGGTTTTGTCATATAATCATCCGCGCCCAGACCCAGGCCTCGGATCTTATCGATATCGTCTTTCTTAGCCGATACCATGATGATGGGCGTGTTCTTGGCATCCCTGACCTGCCTGCAGATCTCGAAGCCGTCCACCTCCGGCAGCATCAGATCCAATATGATCAGGTCATGATCTCCTTCCATGGCCATCTGAAGGCCAATGTCGCCCCGATTTGCGATCTTTACGTCAAATCCGCTCAACTCCAGATAATCTTTCTCCAGATCCGCGATAGCCTCTTCATCTTCCACGATCAGGATCTTACTCATTTGCAGGTACCTCCTGGTATTTTCTGAGCACAAAGTACATGATGGTGCCGGTGCCTTCCCTGCTGGTGGCCCAGACCTTTCCTCCATGATCCTCCATGATCTTTTTTACGATAGACAGCCCGATCCCGCTCCCGCCTTTGGATGAATTGCGGGACACGTCCGTCCGGTAGAACCGATCGAAGATATACGCCAGATCCTTCGACGAGATGCCTTTGCCGTTGTCCTCGATCTCTACTTGGATAAAATCCCCCACATCCTTGACACGGAGCTGGATGATCCCATGGCTCTTGTTCATATATTTTATAGAATTGCTGATGATGTTGTTCACCACCCGCCCCAACTGCTCCCCGTCCGCGATGATCACCACATCCTCGTTCACATAATTGGCGTAGACCAGCTCGATCCCTTTTACCTCCAGCTCCAGACCCAATTCCTCCACACAATCGTCGAAGTAATCATTGACCCTGATCTTACTGAATGTATATGGGATGCGGTTGGTGTCGATCTTCGAATAGAAGGTCAGCTCGTTGATCAGATGATCCATCTCCGTCGTCTTATTGTAGATCGTGCGGATATAACGGTCCATCTTCTCCGGCGTGTCCGCCACACCGTCCATGATCCCCTCCACATAGCCTTTGACAGCCGTGATCGGGGTCTTCAGATCGTGGGATATATTGCTGATGAGTTCCTTGTTCTCCTTGTCAAGGACGATCTTCTCCTCGGTGGACTCCTTCAGGCGCTTGCGCATCTCCTCAAAATCCCGGCACAGCTCGGCAAATTCGTCGTCCCCGTCCACTTCCATCACAAAGTCCAGATTGCCCTCTTTGATATTATTGGTGGCCCTCTTTAATTTTACAAGAGGCGCAGCGACACTGCGGTAGATCCAGGAACCTACGGTCAGGCTGGTAAAGACCATGATGACCAGGACGACGAAGATCACGTCCTTCGTCATCAGCTGGACCCTGGCCCTGCTCTCGTTGGATTCTATGATGGATATGTCATAAGAAGATTCAGACATCGCTGCGCTCTCCTGGCCCGCCTGGATCTGGCCGAATCCGTATAGAGTCGCCATCAGCAACAGCACCGGTACCAAGACGACCATGAGAAATCCTATGATGATCCTGTTCTGCAGTTTCATAAAAATCCCCGCTCCCACGTTTCGTTATAGGTATTATAGCATAAAAATACGGCGCACACTCTAAATTTTCTATAAAATGATCATAAATTTACGATATTTCTACAGGAAACATAGTAAAGAGCAGCCCTCCCCGGCGATTGCCGAAGAAAGCTGCTCTTTTTTTCTTATAATCCTACTTTATCCAGATGCCAGATCTGATCTACATATTCCTGGATCGTCCGGTCGGAAGTGAATTTGCCGCTGCTGGCCGTATTTAGGATCGCACTCTTGGCCCAGCCTTTTTCATTCCTGTACGCCTGTTCTACCCGTCTCTGGGCTTCCGCATAGGCTTTGAAATCCGCCAAGATGAAGTACATATCCGCTTTGTTGTACTTGGTCGTGTGCAGCAGGGACTCGTAGATCTCCCTGAACAGCTCCGGATCGCGGGGCGCGACGGCACCGTTGATGAGCTGCATCAGCACTTTACGGATGTCATTGTCTGAATTGAAATAGTACATGGGGTCGTAACCGCCATGGTTCTCGTAGTTGATGACCTCGTCGGAGGACAGCCCGAAGATGAACGCGTTCTCCTCGCCGACTTCTTCCACGATCTCCACATTCGCGCCGTCCATGGTCCCCAGGGTGAGGGCACCGTTCAGCATGAATTTCATGTTGCCCGTCCCGGAAGCCTCTTTGCTGGCGGTGGAGATCTGCTCGGAGACATCTGCCGCCGCGAAGATCATCTCCGCGTTGGATACACGGTAATTCTCGATGAACACGACCTTGATCTTGCCCTTGATGGAAGCGTCGTTGTTGACCACATCGGCCACGGAGTTGATCAGCTTGATGATCAGTTTTGCCCTGTGATAAGCCGCGGAAGCCTTCGCGCCGAAGATGAACGTCCTGGGATAAAACTCCATCTCCGGATGTTCTTTCAACTGGTTATACAGGTACATCACGTGGAGGATGTTCAAAAGCTGGCGCTTATACTCATGGAGACGCTTGACCTGCACATCGAAGATGGAACGCGGATCCACGTCCACGCCGTTGTGCTCCTTGATGTATTTCGCCAGGCGCACCTTGTTCTTGTATTTGATGTTCAGGAATTCCTGCTGGGCCTTTTCGTCGTCCGCGTAGATCTTCAGCCTGCCGATCTGGCTCAGGTCGGTGATCCACTCGTCCCCGATGTAGCTGGTCACCCAATCCGCCAGCAGGGGATTGCCGTGGAGCAGGAAACGCCTCTGTGTGATCCCATTTGTCTTATTGTTGAATTTCTGCGGCATCATCTCATAGAAATCCTTCAGCTCCTGTTTCATGAGGATCTCTGTGTGCAGCCTTGCCACGCCGTTGACGGAATAGCTGGCCGCGATCGCCAGATGGGCCATCTTCACCTGGCCGTCGTAGATGATCGCCATCTTTTTCACTTTATCATGGTTCCCCGGATATTTCCGCTCGATCTCGATGATGAAGCGGCGGTTGATCTCCTCGATGATCTGGTAGATCCTGGGCAGCAGTCTGGAAAACAGCTCGATCGGCCATTTTTCCAAGGCTTCGGACATGATCGTGTGGTTGGTATACGCGCAGGTCTTCGTGGTGACCTCCCACGCTTCATCCCACTCCAGGCCCTCTTCGTCCACGAGGATGCGCATCAGCTCGGCCACGGCCACAGTGGGATGGGTGTCGTTCATCTGGAACGTGACTTTCTCGTAAAACTTCCGGATATCCGGATGGTTCTTCTTATATTTAGCGATCGCCGACTGCACGCTTGCGGAGATGAAGAAATACTGCTGTTTCAGGCGCAGCTCTTTTCCCGCGTAGTGGTTGTCGTTGGGGTAGAGCACTTCCACGATGTTGCGGGCCAGGTTCTCCTGTTCCACCGCTTTCCTGTAGTCCCCTTTGTCAAATGACTCCAGCTGGAAGTCTACGATGGCCTGTGCGTCCCAGATCCGCAGGGTGTTCACGATCCCGTTGTTGTATCCCACGATCGGCATGTCGTAGGGGATCGCCAGCACGGACTGATACCCTTCCTGGACAAACTTCTGGCTCTTGGTCCGCTCGTCATATTCTACACGCACATGGCCGCCGAAGCGGACTTCCACCGCGTATTCCGGGCGGCGCAGCTCGAAGGGATAGCCGTCTTTGAGCCAGTTGTCCGGCTCTTCCACCTGATAGCCGTCTTTGATCGCCTGTTTGAACATGCCGTAGCGGTAGCGGATCCCGCATCCATACGCGCAGTATCCCAGCGTCGCCAGGGAGTCCAGAAAGCACGCGGCCAGACGTCCCAGACCGCCGTTGCCCAGCGCCGGATCTGGCTCCTGATCCTCGATCACGTTCAGATCCAGGCCCAGTTCTTCCAGGGCTTCCCTGACTTCTTTCATAGCCATGAGGTTCAAAAGATTATTGCCCAGGGCGCGTCCCATGAGAAATTCCATGGACATATAGTAGACGATCTTCGGATCCTTCTTATTATATGCCTCCTGGGTCTTGATCCAATTATCCATGATCACATCTTCCACTTCATAGGAGACAGCCTGGAAGATCTGCTGGGGAGTGGCCTCCTCCAATGTCTTCCTGTACAGGTTTTTCACATTTTCACGGACTTCTTTCTTAAATAATTCTTTGTCAAATTTTTCGCTCGTCATCCGAACCTCCTGACTATTTATCCTATCTTTTCCACACCTAAAGTTACTTTTTCAGAATTGATGTTCCATTCTTTCTCGTAGCCTGTCGTCTCCCCTAAGACCATGCGCTCGGCTAAGATCTCCGGACAGATGTCTTTTTCATGGGCCTGCATCAGCTCTGTGATCCGTGCATTCCCGGCGGCGGAGACGCAGATCTTGTCTGTGACTTCAAAGCCCGCCTCTTTACGCATGGTCTGGACTTTGCTGATGATCTCGCGGATGAAGCCTTCCTCCACCAGTTCTTCCGTCAGCTCCACATCCAGCACGACTGTCACATCCCCGTAGGAATCGGAGCTGTACCGCTCCATCTGGGCCGTCTCGATGAGCAGGTCTTCCTCGGCGAGCTCCACCGGCTGTCCATCCACCTCAAAGTGCAGGATGCCCTGGCTCTTTAACTCTTCCATGGCCGCCGCCCCGTCCAGCGCAGACAGATGGGCGCGGATGCCGTTTAAGAGTTTCCCGTACTTTGGCCCGACAGTCTTTAACTGGGGCTTGAAGTTGTAGGAGATGAAGCCGGACACATCGTCGGTGAAGGTGATCTTTTTCACGTTCAGCTCGTCGGCGATGATCTCCGTGTAGATGCCGTCCAGGACCTCCGGCGCTTTTATGAACATCTCGGAGAGCGGCTGCCTGTTCTTCCTGTTCGCGCTGTTTCTGCAGGCCCTGCCCAGCACCACGATCTGCAGGAGTTCATCCATCTTCTGTTCCAGCTCTTTATCCACCCTGCCCGGATCCGCCTGAGGATAGCTGCACAGATGGATGCTCTCCGGCGCGTCTTTGTCGATGCTGCGCACCAGGTTCTGGTAGATCTCCTCGGTCATGAACGGGATCATCGGCGCCGCGGCCTTGCACACTTCCACCAGCGCTGTGTACAGGGTCATATAGGCGTTGATCTTGTCCTGGGGCATGCCTTTTGCCCAGAAGCGCTCCCGGCTGCGCCGTACATACCAGTTGCTCAGATCGTCCACAAATCCCTGCAGGGCGCGGGCGCTCTCCGGGATGCGGTAGTTCTCCATGTGGCCATCCACCTCCGCGATCAGGGTGTTCAGCTTGGAGAGCAGCCATTTATCCATGATATTCAGGCTGTCGTAGTCCAATGTGTATTTTGTCGCGTCAAAGCCGTCGATGTTCGCATAGAGCACGAAGAAGGCGTAAGTGTTCCACAGCGTGCCCATGAATTTACGCTGGCCTTCCGTGACCGCTTTCCCGTGGAACCGATTTGGCAGCCAGGGCGCGCTGTTTACGTAGAAATACCAGCGGATCGCGTCCGCGCCGAATTCCTCCAGAGCGGCGAAGGGATCCACCGCGTTTCCTTTGCTCTTGCTCATCTTCTGCCCGTTCTCGTCCTGCACGTGGCCCAGCACGATCACGTTCCGGTACGGAGCCTTGTTGAAGATCAGCGTGGAGATCGCCAGCAGGGAGTAGAACCATCCCCGGGTCTGATCCACCGCCTCCGAGATGAAGTCCGCCGGGAACTGCTGCTCGAAGAGTTCTTTATTTTCAAAAGGATAGTGATGCTGCGCAAAGGGCATGGCCCCTGAGTCGAACCAGCAGTCGATCACCTCCGGCACCCTGTGCATCTTCCCGCCGCATTTCGGACAGCGGATCGTCACCTTGTCGATGTAGGGCCTGTGCAGCTCGATCTCGTCCGGGCAGTCGTCCGACATGGATTTCAATTCCTCGATGCTGCCGATCGAGTGCATGTGGCCGCAGGAACATTCCCAGATATTTAAGGGCGTGCCCCAGTAGCGGTTCCGGCTGATCCCCCAATCCTGGACATTTTCCAGCCAGTCGCCGAAACGGCCTTTTCCGATGCTCTCCGGGATCCAGTTGATCGTGTTGTTGTTGCGGATCAGATCCTCTTTCACCGCCGTCATCTTGATGAACCAGGACTCCCGGGCGTAGTAGATCAGCGGCGTGTCGCACCTCCAGCAGTGGGGATAGCTGTGCTCGAACTTGGGCGCGTCGAAGAGGAGTTCCCGACTCTTTAGATCCGTTAAGATCGCCGGATCCGCTTCTTTGCAGAATGTGCCCGCCCAGGGCGTCTCTTCTGTCATCTTCCCGGCCTCGTCCACCAACTGCACGAAGGGCAGGTCGTACTTGCGGCCCACATTGGCGTCGTCCTCACCAAAAGCCGGGGCGATGTGTACGACACCGGTACCGTCCGTCAGGGTGACGTAGGAGTCGCAGGTCACATAGAATGCCTTCTTCTTCGTGTCGGCAAAGTCAAAGAGCGGCTCATACTCCTTGTACTCCAGATCCTTGCCCGTGTACGTCTCTAAGACCTCATAGGCCGGCGCTCCATCCTGGGCCAGCTTACCCAGCACCGTATCCAGCAGAGCCTCTGCCATATAGTACACGCGCCCGTCGGCGGCCTTGACCTTCACATACGTCTCCGCCGGATTTACGCAGAGGCCCACGTTGGAGGGCAGCGTCCAGGGCGTGGTGGTCCAGGCCAGGATGTACGCGTCTTCATCTTTTACCTTGAAGCGCACCACCGCGGAGCGCTCTTTCACGTCCTTGTATCCCTGGGCCACTTCGTGGCTGGACAGGGGCGTCCCGCAGCGGGGGCAGTAGGGCACGATCTTATAACCCTTATAGAGGAGCTTTTTCTCCCAGATCTGCTTTAAGGCCCACCACTCAGACTCGATGAAATCATCGTGGTAGGTCACATACGGATCGTCCATGTCCGCCCAGAATCCCACCGTATCAGAGAAATCCTCCCACATGCCTTTATATTTCCACACGCTCTCCTTGCAGTGTTTGATAAAAGGCTCCAGACCGTATTCCTCGATCTGCTCCTTGCCGTCCAGCCCCAGGGAACGCTCCACTTCCAGCTCCACCGGGAGGCCATGGGTATCCCACCCGGCTTTCCTGGGGACCATGTTTCCCTTCATCGTCCGGTATCTGGGGATCATGTCCTTGATCACGCGGGTCAGCACATGGCCGATATGGGGCTTGCCGTTGGCCGTGGGCGGTCCGTCGTAAAATGTATACATGGGGCTGCCTTCCCGCTCCTTCATACTCTTCTCGAAGATATGGTTTTCCTCCCAGAACTTCCCGATCTTTTTCTCTCTGTCCACAAAATCTAAAGCTGTATCCACTTTCTGATACACTAGAATATCCCTCCTGACCACTTCCAATGGTAATCATAAAGACCGCCCTCTAAATAAGAGCGGACCTCACACCATCTAAACTATGGATAAATATACCTGTATCCTGTTGTTTTGTCAAGGCTGATCCACTTCATCCTGCCATCTTATTAAAATATTTTACACGAAATGCGCCCAGATTGAAATTGGGAATTTTCCATAAATGAAATTGTAAAAACAGACAAGGGCATGTATAATAGTTAAAAATACGCGCTAGAGCATGTCTGAAAATCCATTCACGCCAAGCGCACGATCGACATAAAACAATCTTCAAACACACTCTAGGAGGGAATCATGGACTACACAACACAGATGGATGCCGCGAAAAAAGGGATCCTGACACCTCAGATAAAAGAAGTCGCCGAAAAAGAGCATATGCCCGCCGACCGGCTGATGCAGCTCGTCGCCGAGGGGAAAGTCGCCATCTGCGCCAACAAGCGCCACACCTGCCTGCGGCCGGAAGGCGTGGGCAGCATGCTGCGCACGAAGGTCAATGTGAACCTGGGCGTTTCCAGGGACTGCCGGGACTACGACATCGAGATGCAGAAAGTGATGAGTGCCGTAGACTTAGGCGCGGAAGCGATCATGGATCTGTCCAGCCACGGCGACACCCAGCCTTTCCGCCAAAAACTGACGCGGGAATGCCCGGTCATGATCGGCACCGTCCCGGTCTACGACAGCGTGATCCATTACCAGCGGGACTTAGGCGAGCTGACCGCCCGCGATCTCATAGACGTGGTCCGGCTCCATGCCGAAGACGGCGTTGATTTCGTGACCCTGCACTGCGGCATCACCAGAAAGACCATCGAACAGATCCGCCAGCATAAGAGGAAGATGAACATCGTCAGCCGGGGCGGGAGCCTGGTCTTCGCCTGGATGAGCATGACCGGGGAGGAAAATCCTTTTTATGAATATTTCGACGAGATCCTGGATATCTGCGAAGAGTACGACGTGACCATCTCCCTTGGGGACGCCTGCCGCCCGGGCTGCCTGGCCGACTCCACAGACGTCTGCCAGATCGAGGAGCTGGTCCGCTTAGGAGAACTGACCAAACGCGCCTGGGCACATAACGTCCAGGTCATGGTGGAGGGACCTGGCCACGTGCCCTTGGATCAGGTGGCCGCGAACATGGAGGTCCAGAAGAGCATCTGCATGGGTGCGCCGTTCTACGTGCTCGGCCCGCTGGTCACGGACATCGCCCCCGGCTATGACCACATCACGGCGGCCATCGGCGGCGCCGTCGCGGCCATGAGCGGCGCGGCGTTCCTCTGCTATGTGACCCCCGCCGAACACCTGGCGCTGCCAAATGTGGATGACGTACGGCAGGGGATCATCGCCTCTAAGATCGCGGCCCACGCCGCCGACATCGCCAAAGGTATCCCCGGCGCGCGGGACATCGACGACCGCATGGCCGACGCCCGCCGGGCCCTGGACTGGGACGCTCAGTTCGCATGCGCTCTGGATCCGGAAACGGCAAAAGCCATCCGCAACGACCGCCTCCCCGAGGACGACCACAGCGACACCTGCAGCATGTGCGGTAAATTCTGCGCCGTGCGCAGCATGAACAAAGCCCTGGCCGGGGAAAATATCGACATCCTATAGAAAATATGTACTTTTCTGCGAGAAAAGTACCAAAAGCGCCGGGGGATCGCGGATTTCCCCCGGACCCCTTAAAACGCTTTTTTTGACAAGGGGAGCATTTTCCCCTCTCATTGGGAGCAGACCCTACAAGCAGTTCCTTTCGTTCGCCAATGCACAGGCGGGAAGAGCTGGGGATCTGTCGCTGGGCAGACTTCCAGAGGGCGTTTTTAGCGCCGATGAGATCCACTGTTTACGGAAACCCAGCGCGAAGGCTCTCCTGAGCGCTGTTGGTTGAAGTTGACAGTTAGCTCGATCAGTGCGTTGCCCGGGTCTGCCCGGAGACAGATCCCCAGCTCTTCCCGGCGTCCCTTTTGAGCAGCTTAAAAATATTCACTATAGAACGAGAACATCCACGGCAAAAAAGGTGCCGTGGATATTTTTATTCTTTTTTATGAATATTTCTTGCATAATTCCTGCTTTCGATGTATAATTATG
Organism: uncultured Lachnospiraceae bacterium; assembly: GCA_910584115.1. Classification (GTDB taxonomy): domain Bacteria; phylum Bacillota; class Clostridia; order Lachnospirales; family Lachnospiraceae; genus MGBC164599. Next base: position 11,250 of record CAJTYN010000039.1, on the reverse strand, counting down.
CGATCGACCCAAGGAACCCCATTTCCATCTTTACGGATCGGCAAAAATATTATATGATATCCAGAGTTCTTTTTACATTTTCATTTGAGAAAGGTTTGGTACTGATCATGATAAAAGTAGGGATCATCGGCGCCACCGGGTACGCGGGCGCGGAACTCGTCCGTCTCCTGTCCGCCCATAAAGACGCCCAGATCATCTGGTACGGCTCCAGGAGTTATGTCGGCCAGGAATATGCACAGATATACCAGAACATGTTTCAGATCGTGGAAGGCCCCTGCCTGGACGACAACATGGAGAAGATGGCCGACCAGGCGGACGTGATATTCACCGCCACTCCCCAGGGCCTGTGCGCGTCCCTCATAAATGAAGGGATCCTCTCCCGGACAAAAGTCATCGACCTGAGCGCCGATTTCCGCATCAAAGACGTCAAGAAATACGAAGCCTGGTACAACATCCAGCATCCCGCGCCCCAGTTCATCGAAGAGGCCGTCTACGGACTCTGCGAGATCAACCGGGAAGCGATCCGTGGGGCGCGCCTGATCGCCAATCCGGGCTGCTACCCCACCTGCTCCGTCCTGAGCATCTATCCATTGTTAAAAGAAGGGATCATCGATCCGTCCACGATCATCATCGACGCGAAATCCGGCGTCTCCGGCGCAGGCCGCGGGGCCAAGACAGACAATCTGTTCTGCGAAGTCCACGACAGCATCAAAGCCTACGGCGTGACCACCCACCGCCATACACCGGAGATCGAGGACCAGCTGAGCCTGGCCGCACAGGAAGAGATCCTGATCGATTTCACACCCCACCTGGTACCCATGAACCGGGGGATCTTAGTCACTGCCTACGCCTCCCTGAAAAAAGGCCACACAGACATCACCGAAGAAGAGATCCGGGCGGTCTACGACCGCTATTACCAAAACGAGACGTTCGTCCGTGTGCTGAAAAAAGGCATCTGCCCGCAGACACGTTGGGTCAAGGGCAGCAACTACGTGGACGTGAACTTCACCATCGACCCCAGGACCCACCGGGTCATCATGATGGGTGCCATTGACAACGTGGTCAAAGGCGCCGCCGGACAGGCCGTACAGAATATGAACCTGATGTTCGGTCTGGACGAGACAGAAGGACTCCGGCTCGTCCCCCTATTCCCGTAAATAAACAAAAAGGAGGTTTGAAAATGGCATTTGAGATCATCGACGGCGGCGTGACTGCGGCCAAAGGATTTATGGCGGCAGGCGCGTCCGCCGGGATAAAGAAAAACGGCCAGAAAGACATGGCCCTCCTATACAGCAAGAACCCCTGCCGCGCGGCCGGCACATTTACCACCAACGTGGTCAAAGCCGCTCCGGTCAGATGGGACCAGGCGCTCATCGCCCAGCAGACCCCCATCCACGCGGTGGTCTGCAACAGCGGCGTAGCCAACGCCTGCACCGGTCAGGAAGGCATGGACGCCTGCCGGGATACCGCCCGTGAAGCCGGACAGCTCCTGAACATCCCCGAAGCATCCGTCCTGGTGGCCTCCACCGGCGTCATCGGCCAGCAGATCCCCATGGACCAGATCCGGCAGGGCCTCCCCGTCCTGGCAAAAGACCTTTCCGACAGCCGAGGAGCCGCCGCAGACGCCGCCCAGGCGATCATGACCACCGACACGATGCAAAAAGAAACCGCCGTCACACTGACCCTGGGCCAAAAGACCGTGCATATAGGCGGCATGTGCAAAGGCTCCGGCATGATCCATCCGAATATGTGCACGATGCTCAGTTTCGTCACCACAGACGCCTGCATCAGCCAGGAGCTTTTGCAAAAAGCCCTCTCCCAGACCGTGACCGATACCTACAACATGATCTCTGTGGACGGGGACACCTCCACCAACGACACCGTCCTCTTGCTGGCAAACGGACTGGCCGAGAACCCCGAGATCACCGAAGAGGACGCCGATTACCAGACATTCCTGGAAGCCCTGTACATCGTAAATGAAACCCTGGCAAAAGCCATCGCCGGAGACGGGGAAGGCTGCACCGCCCTGATCGAAGCGAAGATCGTCGGCGCCGAGACAAAACAGCAGGCCGCCACCCTGGCCAGGTCCATCATCTCCTCCAACCTGACCAAAGCCGCCGTCTGCGGGCACGACGCCAACTGGGGGCGGATCCTATGCGCCATGGGCTACTCCGGCGCCACCTTCGACCCGGAGATCGTGGACCTGTATATCGAGAGCGCCGCCGGGAGATCCCAGCTCATGAAAGACGGCACGGCCACCGCCTACAGCGAAGAAGAGGCCACCCGGATCCTATCTGAAAAGGCCGTCACGATCCTCGCCGACATCAAGATGGGAGAGGCTGCAGCCACCGCCTGGGGCTGCGACCTGACCCACGAGTACATCAACATCAACGCAGATTACCGCTCATAGAAAGAGGCAGACAAAAATGATCGATCAAAAATACTTAGACAAAGCCGAGGTGCTCATCGAAGCCCTCCCCTACATCCAGCGTTTCAACCGGAAGATCGTGGTCGTCAAATACGGCGGCAGCGCCATGGTCGACAACGAACTGAAGAAAAACGTCATCGAGGACGTGGTGCTCCTGAAATTAGTCGGCTTCAAACCGGTCATCGTCCACGGCGGCGGCAAAGAGATCAGCCGCTGGGTGGGCAAGGTCGGCATGGAGCCCCATTTCGTGAACGGCCTGCGGGTGACCGATGCCGAGACCATGGAATTGGCCGAGATGGTCCTGGGCAGAGTCAACAAAGAGCTGGTCGCCCTGGTCCAGTCCCTGGGCGTAAAAGCCGTGGGGATCAGCGGCAAAGACGGCGGCCTTCTAAAAGTCACCAAAAAACTGGCCGACGGGGAGGACATCGGCTTCGTCGGCGAGATCCAGGAAGTCTCCCCGAAGATCATAAGCGACCTGCTGGAAAAAGATTTCCTCCCGATCGTATGCCCCATCGGCATGGATGCTGATTTTAAGACTTACAACATCAACGCCGACGATGCGGCCTGCGCCATCGCCTCGGCCATGAACGCGGAAAAACTGGCCTTCCTCACCGATATCGAAGGCGTTTACAAAGACCCAAAAGACCCTGAGAGCCTGATCTCCGAACTGCACATACACGAGGCCCACGAACTGATCGCCCAGGGAAATATAGGCGGAGGCATGATCCCAAAACTGCACAACTGCATCAGCGCGATCAGCGAGGGCGTCAACCGGGTGCATATCTTAGACGGCCGGATCCCCCACAGCCTGCTCCTGGAGATCTTTACCAACAAAGGGATCGGCACCGCCATATTACGGGAAGACGAAAAGAGGTACTATCATGAAGACGACTGACTATATCGAAAGATCTGAAAAAAACATCCTGCACACATACAACCGCTACCAGATCGTGCTGGACAGGGGTGAGGGCGTCTATCTCTACGACGTGGACGACAAGAAATATCTGGACTTCGCGGCGGGGATCGCGGTCAACGGCCTTGGCTACCATCATCCCATCTACACGAAAGCCCTCCAGGAACAGGCCGCCCGGCTCACCCACATCTCCAACCTGTACTACAACACCCCGATGATGGAAGCCGGTGAGAAAGTCCTAAAAGCCAGCGGCATGGCCAAGGTCTTCTTCACCAACAGCGGTGCCGAGGCCATCGAAGGTACCCTAAAAGCGGCCAAAAAATACGCCTTCCTCCGGGACGGCCACGCCGGACACAGCATCATCGCCATGGAACATTCCTTCCACGGCCGGACCGTCGGCGCCCTCTCCGTGACCGGGAACACCCATTACCGCGAGCCTTTCGAACCGCTGATGGGCGGCGTCCGCTTCGCCCGTTTCAACGACCTGGACAGCGTAAAGGCCCAGATCGACGACACCGTGTGCGCCGTGATCGCGGAGACGATCCAGGGCGAAGGCGGCATCTACCCCGCCGACCCCGACTTCCTCACCGGACTGCGCCAACTGTGCGATGAAAGGGACATCCTCCTCATCCTGGATGAGATCCAATGCGGCATGGGCCGGACCGGCCATTATTTCGCCTGGCAGGGATACGGCGTGGAGCCGGACATCATGACCTGCGCCAAAGCATTGGGCGGCGGCGTCCCCGTGGGCGCATTCGTCCTGGGTGAAAAAGCGGCGGCCCGCTCCCTAGAGCCCGGGGACCACGGCACCACCTACGGCGGAAACCCGCTGGCCTGCGCGGCAGTCAGCACAGTCTTTGACATTTACGAGCAGGAGCATATCCTGGAACATGTCCGGGATCTGACCCCCTATCTGGAGGAGAGCCTGGAGGGCCTCATGCGGGAACACTCCTGCCTCACAGCCCGCCGCGGCAAAGGCTTCATGCAGGGGCTGGTGGTCGAAGGCCGGCCTGTGGGAGAGATCGTCACACGCGCCCTGGAAAATGGCCTGCTGATCATCTCCGCCGGAACGGACGTACTGCGGCTGGTCCCGCCCCTGATCATCGAAAAAGACCACATCGACGAGATGATCGGGAGATTAAAGGCCAGTCTCTGATCCGTCCGAAAAGTTTTCATAAGATCTTCCAAAAAGGATCAGCCGACAAAAAAGGGCAGGGGATCGGCACCCCTGCCCTTTTTCTGCTGCGCTCCATATCTACTTCAAGACCTTGAATCTCTTTCCTCCGATCTTCACCTGCTTGATGATCCTGGAGGCTCCCACCGGACGGACTGTCCCGCTGCCGTTCGTATTCGCGTTGACGATCTTGTATCTATAGGCGCCCACCTTGTACACCGCGCCTTTTTTCACGACGATCTTGAAGGTCTTCTTCAGCGTGCCGGAATACTTGCCTTTTCCCTTGAAGGTAACGGTCGCCGTGCCGATGTTCACATTGCTCTTATAGGACACCGTATAATCCCGGTCTTTTTTCAGGGTCACGCCGCCGGACTTTAACGTGGCGTTCTGCGTCAGTCTCTTCCCGGTGTAGGCTTTTGTCCGGATGCCCGATACGGTCACTTTCGACATGGCATACACGCCGGCCGCCGCGCTCTTCTTATATGACGTGGATGTCATGGGATGGGCTTTCTGGAAAGCCGACGTCAGGCATTCCTGGTCCCTGGTATGGTCCGGAAAATCCCTGTTGCTCTTCAGGAAATACTGCGGCGTGCGCACCCCGGCATCCCAGGTGCTGTCCAGATTATAATACTTGCTCCCCAGCTTTACGATGTTCCAGGCATGGGGCACGCCCCGCGAACTCCCCGGGATCACGCGGACCCTGAGCCCCGAATCCACCGCCATCCGGTAGAACAGGCTGGCATAGCCCTGACAGACGGCCTTTTTCTTCAGGAGCGCATTGTAGGCCGTGTATTTGCCCTTGGAACTGTCATAGAGGGTATCGTAGTCGTACCGGATATTTTTGCAGATGTAGTCGTGGATCGTCTTGATCTTGCCGTATGTACTCATCCTGCTGACGCCGAGAGAGGACAGCACGCTCCTGACCTTCGCGGTCACCTGCCTCTCCTGCTGCTGGGTCGTATAATAGCTCACTGAATACATGACCCTGTATTTACTCGGATCATAATACGAGACCCTGACGGTGGAGGACTGGTAGCCGCCCATGTGGTACATGATATAATCCCCCTCATCGCCTGCGGTCCCCTGCCCCACAGCCACCGCCTCCTGGAACAGCGCTGACGACACGCTGCGGATATCCATATTGCCCGCGTCCACATAGACCGTGATCAGGCTGCTGCGGGCCACCAGCTGGCTGCACAGGGACGCCACCGCTCCTTTCACGGAGAGGAACGTCGCAGTCCCTCCGGCCTCTGCCCGCCCCTCCGGCTCGGATACTTCCTCTCCGGTCTCCGGGACCGCTCTCAGGCTGCCCGGATCCTCCACGTCCTGGTAGATGGGATTGACCCAGACCTGCTCCACCGCCTCGGGCTGATCCGCCTGGCCGCCGGGTCCGTTCCCGCCGTCCGCGGCCAGCACCTCCCAGGAAGACCCACTCACAAAGAGTGCCAGACCTAACAGTAACGCTCCGATCCTTTTCCTCATAATACTGCCACCTTACCCTTTCCTCTTCAATGCGTTCACATTCTTTCCATATTAATTTAACATTTTTTTTATGACCGGTCACGCTTTTTTTATCATTTTCAATTTATTTTCACATTTCCTATTTGTTCATATTTATTTCATTTTTTGATCATAGTTTCATCACATCTCCATGATAAAGTAATAGACATAAAAGTGTTAAACATTTTTTGTTTCACATTTAGCCGAGAGCATAACGGCTTTCGGCCCTCCTTTCATAATTCTACCTCCTTTTTTAATTTATAGAGGTGTCCCTGTGCTCTTCCCCCGTGCCGGTCTGACCTGGCGCGGCGGGATACCAGGGAACTTGCAGACCACCTTAGGGACCCTGTACGCGGTACGGGGTATTTTTTATGGGATCCTTTGGATGGAAAAAAGGGCGGCAGGAGCGTTTTCGGCTCTCGTCACCCTTTCTTTTTTTATCCTATCAGACCCGTCTCATCAGATCACTTTTGAGAGGAAATCTTTCAGTCGGGGATTCTTTGGGTTCTCGAAGAACTCCTGGGGCGGCGCGTCCTCTAAGACTTCACCGTCCGCCATGAAGAGCACCCGGCTCGCCACCTCTTTTGCAAAGCCCATCTCGTGGGTCACCACGACCATGGTCATGCCGCCTTTGGCCAGCTCGCCCATGATCTCCAGCACTTCCCCGACCATCTCCGGATCCAGGGCCGATGTGGGCTCGTCGAAGAGCATCACATCCGGATCCATAGCCAGGGCCCGAGCGATGGCGATCCGCTGCTTCTGACCGCCGGAGAGCATGGCCGGATAGGTGTCCGCTTTGTCGGGCAGGCCCACCCGCTCCAGCAGTTCCATGGCCCGTTTGTCCGCTTCCGCCGCGGAGAGTCCTTTGAGCTTGCGGGGAGCCAACGTGATGTTCTCCCGGATGGTCAGATGGGGGAACAGGTTAAAATGCTGGAAGACCATGCCCATCTTCTGGCGGTGCCGGTCTATATCAGTCTTTTTGTCCATGATGTCGACCCCTTCGAATATGACCTGGCCTTCTGTCGCTTCCTCCAGCCGGTTCATGCAGCGCAGGAAGGTACTCTTTCCGGAACCGGAGGGGCCTACGATGAAGACGACTTCCCCGGAATGGATACTGGTGGAGATGTTCTTCAGGGCTTTCACTTTATCAAAACTCTTTGCGAGATCTTTGATCTCGATCAATGGTCTATCAGCGTTCACTGCTGCGCAGCCTCCTTTCCAGAAGTTTTACAAAATAAGTAAAGATCATGACCATCGCCAGATAGATCGCGGCGACCGTCAGCAACGGTATATAGGCGTTGTATGTCTGGCTGCGGATGATATCCCCGCCTTTCGTCAGATCCTGCAGGGCGATGTAACCGCAGACAGATGTCTCTTTGAGCAGCACGACGAACTCGTTGGCCAGCGCCGGGAGCACGTTTTTGAGCGCCTGGGGCAGGATGATGTAGACCATGGTCTGCAGGTAGTTGAACCCGAGACTCCTGCCCGCTTCGAACTGCCCGTTGTCGATGGAGAGGATCCCGCCGCGGATGATCTCCGCCACGTACGCGCCGGAATTGATCCCGAACGCCAGGGAGGCCACCACGATCTTATTGGTGAAGGAGGCAAAGATGATGTAGTAGATGATCAAAAGCTGGACCAGCACAGGCGTCCCCCGGATCACGGTCAGGTAGATCTGACAGAGCAGGTTCAGCGCCTTCATCTTCCTGGTCTTCTCATAGGTGGAGCGGATGATCGCCACTACAAAACCGATGAGGATCCCGATGATCACGGCCAGTAGCGTGATCTCCAGCGTCACGATCAGACCGTTCGTGATGTATCTCCAGCGGCCCTTGCTCACCAGGTTGTCGTAGAGGGCTTCTTTTAACCCGGAGGGCGCTCCCTCATCCACTGCCGCGGCCGTCTCTCCAGACGCCCCATCAGTCGTCTCTTCACCGGAGTTGATGTACGCGGCTTTGATCTCGTCCAGACGGCCGGACTCTTTGAGCTCCGCCAGGGCCGTATTGATCTTCTCCAGCAGTTCCTCATTTCCCTTGGCGATCGCCAGGGCGTATTCCTCTGTGGTAAATTCCTCATCCGTGAGCTTGAGGCCCTCGTTCTGGCTCACGAAGACACCGGCCGGCTCCTGGTCGATGACCACCGCGTCGATCTTATCCGAGAGCAGCGACTGGATGGCCTCAAATCCTTTATTATACCGCTCGATCTGGGTGTCCTCGATGTCCTCCGCGTA
>CAJTYN010000039.1:0-2905 GCA_910584115.1 uncultured Lachnospiraceae bacterium | reverse complement strand
ACGTCGATGCCGACGATCTCGCTGCCCTCATAGTATTCATAGGGCGGGAATTCCGCGTTTGTCGCCATGATCAGTTTCTCGCCGGTACTCTCCGTTTTTTCTTCCCCGGATCCTCCGTCATTGATATAGGCCGCTTTGATCTCGTCCAGACGGCCGGATCTCTTTAACTCTGCCAGAGCCCCGTTGACTTTTTCCAGCAGTTCTTTATTATCCTTGGCGATCGCAAGGGCATATTCTTCTTCTGTAAATTCTTCGTCGGTCAGTTTCAGGCCCTCGTTCTGCTCCACGAACACTGCCGCCGGTTCCTGGTCGATGATCACCGCGTCGATCTTATCCGACAGCAGCGACTGCACCGCCTCGAAGCCTTTGTTATAGCGTTCGATCTGAGTGTCCTCGATGTCACCGGAATACAGGTCCCCGGTGGTGCCTAGCTGTACGCCGATCTTCTTTCCCACCAGGTCGTCCGGCGTGGCGATCGGGCTGTCCTCCTTGACGATGATCACCTGCGCGGACTTCGTGTATGTATCACTGAAATTCACGCTCTTTAAGCGGTCTTCCGTCACCGTCATCCCCGCCGCTCCGAAATCTGCCTTTCCGGAGGTCACCGCCGTGATGATCGCATCGAAAGCCATGTCTTCCACCTGCAGCTCCATCCCCAGCTCATCAGCGATCGCCTGGGCGATCTCCACGTCGATGCCGACGATGTCACTGCCTTCATAATATTCATAGGGCGGGAATTCCGCATTTGTCGCCATGATCAGCTTTTCGCCGGTGCTCTTTGGCTTTTCTTCCTCGGCCTCCGCTTCTCCTTCATTGATATAGGAAGCTTTGATCTCATCCAGACGGCCGGATTTTTTTAATCTTGCCAGGGCCCCGTTGACTTTCTCCAGCAGCTCCTCATTGTCCTTGGCGATCGCCAAGGCATATTCTTCCTCTGTAAATTCTTCGTCTGTGAGCTTCAGTCCCTCATTCTGCTCCACGAACACCGCCGCCGGTTCCTGGTCGATGATCACCGCGTCGATCTTATCCGACAGCAGCGACTGCACCGCCTCGAAGCCTTTGTTATAGCGTTCGATCTGAGTGTCCTCGATGTCACCGGAATACAGGTCCCCGGTGGTGCCTAGCTGTACGCCGATCTTCTTTCCCACCAGGTCGTCCGGCGTGGCGATCGGGCTGTCCTCCTTGACGATGATCACCTGCGCGGACTTCGTGTATGTATCGCTGAAATCCACGCTCTTTAGGCGGTCTTCCGTCACCGTCATCCCCGCCGCTCCAAAATCTGCCTTCCCAGAGGTCACCGCCGTGATGATCGCGTCAAAGGCCATGTCCTCCACCTGCAGCTCCATATCCAGCTCTTCAGCGATCGCCTGGGCGATCTCCACGTCGATGCCGACGATCTCGCTGCTTTCATAATATTCATAGGGCGGAAATTCCGCGTTTGTCGCCATGATCAGCTTCTCCTTTTCGCCCGATGAGGCAAAGGCCGGATACGCAGCCATGACGATCCCCAGCAATGCCAGAGCCAGCATCAGAAACCAGGGGGATCTTGTGTGGTCGTTCCTCTTCATTCGTCTCTCCTTTCCTTTTACAGCATGCCTATCGCATACTTATAAGTTATTGTATCATTTCTCAGCAAAAATACAAGGTTTATGCATTTTTTCCCTAAAAATATACATAATGATCTATAGGAGCACCGCGAAAAAACGATCTTAGGAGGTACAAAATGGAGATATTGAGAGTAGGCGACGCGGATTTTAAAGAACAGGTCCTGCAGGCAGACGCTCCCACACTGGTGGATTTTTACGCCGACTGGTGCGGCCATTGCCGGGAGATCGCACCGCTGCTGGAGGATCTGGCCCGGGAGGATCAGGTCAGGATCGCCAAGGTAGACGTGGATAAGAACCCCGCGCTGGCGGACGGCTATAAGATCATGTCCATACCCGCCCTGTTGCTGTTCAAGGATGGGGAGGTCGCCGCCCGGAAGATCGGGGGCGCATCCAGACAGGAGATCTTGGAGATGCTCCACTAAAAGACCAGGAGCGATGCCCGATCGGGACACCGCTCCTTTTTTATGTCGTATCGGAAAACCATATCATCGCATATAGATACGGCCTCACACCTTCAGGACCCGCGCCCTCTCATCCAGAAGCGCCGCCATCACGAGAGCATAGAGCGTATCATGATCCATCTTCTTTTGGGATCTCTCCTGGATCACCTTTTTCAGCGCCGCGACGCTCTCATATTCCGGCCGGATCCCGCCGCCGATGAACCGTTTCCCCTGAACGGACTGCCAGTAGCTCTCACCCTCCGACTGGATACAGACATCGACGGTCACAATCTCACTATGCAGATAACAATGATCCGTCCGGATCTTATGCCATCCGCCCGTATGCAGCTCCCGCACGATCGTCTCTTCCACGGCGTCCGCCCACTCCGTCTTACAGTCGATAAAAAACATATACGACGGCCTGTTCTTCTTCGTGACCGCGGAGACCACCTGCACATTCGAAGCGCCCGCCGCATAAAACAGCTCGATCGACTGGCCCACACTCTCCCCCGTCAGATGATCGACCTGCACCACGTAGAGCAGGGCCTCTCTCTTATATACTCCATCCATCGCCTACCTCCTTTTAAAGTTTGTAGACTTCACCGTAGCACATCCGATCTTACCGGACAATAAACTAAATCTTTTATTAGTTACTTATAAAATTCTAAGCCACTTGTATTTTCCAGATCATATAATATAATCATAAGCAACTAAACAAACAATTTGGATGTTTATTGTTAAGTTCATTTGTGATACATGCTTATTTTTGCCCCTGTTTTTCCACTATCTTCAATGGATTTCAGGGGCTTTTTTACGTCATTTTGTCCTATTTCCTCTGTGTGCGTTATTTTCTAGTAC
>CAJTYN010000038.1:10527-21092 GCA_910584115.1 uncultured Lachnospiraceae bacterium | reverse complement strand
GTGATCCGTACGACGGTCTTTATTTTTTCAGTACAAAAGCCTCATAAGGCTTCAGAGTCATCTGGGCGCTGTCATAGTTGTTTCCCATATTGGAGATGATGCAGGGAGCCCCCACAAACGGATCCGGGATGGTAAAGGATGTCTCGTGGTCACAGAAGCTGCATACGACCAGCAGTTTTTCTCCGTCCAGCGTTCTTGTATAGACGAACAGTTCCTCGCTGTCTTCTAGGAGCGGCTCGTACTTTCCGTATACGATGATCGGATGTTCCTTTCTGAGTCCGATCAGTTTCTTATAATAGTGGAACACGGAGTCCGGGTCTGCCGTCTCGGCTCTGGCATTGATCTCCCTGTAGTTGGGATTTACCGCGATCCAGGGCGTGCCGGTGGTAAATCCGGCGTGTTCGGAAGTGTCCCACTGTACGGGTGTCCGAGCGTTGTCACGGCTCTTGAAGATGATGCAGGGCCAGAAATCTTCGTGGGAGACGGGACCGTCGATGCACCATTCCCTGTAAGCGTTGATGCTCTCGATGTCCCGGAATTCCGCGGGATTCTGGAAGGGATAGTTGGTCATGCCCAGTTCCTCGCCCTGATAGATGTACGGCGTGCCCTGCTGCATGTGCAGGCAGGTGGCCAGCATCTTGGCGGAAGCCTCCCTGTACTGGGGGCGGTCGTCGCCGAAGCTGGAGACTGCGCGGGGCTGGTCGTGATTGTCCCAAAAGAGACTGTTCCATGCCTTGCCGTACAGTTCCGTCTGCCAGCGGGACATGATCTTCTTCAGAGTGGTGAGCGGCAGCCGCTCGTCCGTCCATTTTCCGTATTTCCCGGGGCCGTCCCATTCCACGTGTTCAAACTGGAAGACCATGTTCAGTTCATGAGTGTCCTCTCCGGCATATTGTTTTGCCTGTTCGGTGGTGACGCCGGAAGTCTCGCCGACGGTCATGATATCGTAGCGGGAGAGGACTTTCTCGTTCATCTCCCGCAGGTATCTGTGGACATTCGGTCCATGTACGCAATAAGGTGAAAAATCACCGTACAGACCGTGGACTTCGCCGTCCGGCATCTCTTCTGTCTTGGAGATCATGCTGATCACGTCCATGCGGAAGCCGTCGATGCCCTTATCGCACCACCAGGTCATCATATCGAATACTTCTTTCCGGACTTTTGGGTTATCCCAGTTTAAGTCTGGCTGCTTCTTGGAGAAGAGATGGAGATAGTACATGTCCGTCTCTTCGTCATACTGCCATGCGGGGCCGCTGAAGCAGGATCCCCAATTATTGGGCGGCGTCTGCGCATCCCTGCCCGCGTGCCAGATATAGTAGTCGCGGTACGGGTTATCCTTAGACTTCCGGCTCTCGACGAACCAGCGGTGCTCGTCGGAGGTGTGATTGACCACCAGATCCATGACGATGCGGATGCCCCTCTCGTGGGCCGCCGCCAGCATCTCGTCGAAATCTTCCATCGTGCCGAACTCATCCATGATATCCTGGTAGTCGCTGATATCATAGCCGTTGTCGTCATTGGGAGACTTGTAGACGGGGGACAGCCAGATCACATCGATCCCCAGGTACTGCAGATAGTCCAGCTTGCTCGTGATCCCTTTCAGATCCCCGATCCCGTCGCCGTTGCTGTCCATAAAACTGCGGGGATAGATCTGATAGATGACCGCTTCCTTCCACCATGCTCTCTTCATATGCGGTTTCCTTCCTTTCATTGACACATTTCCAGCACCAGCACCTGATATGCTTTCAGACGGATCGTCCCGTCATGCTCTTCCATATCCGGATAGTTGTTGATCAGCACTTTCGTATGGCCGCACGGCAGCGTGACCTCCTGCGTTTCTTTCTGCTGATTTCCGATCACCAGCAGGGTTTTCTCGCCCCTGCGGTAATAGGCCATCAGGTTGTGCCTTTCCTCCCAGACCGGCTCCAGCAGACCGTACACGACAGTCTCCTTGTAGGCGGGATCTTTGCGCAGCGCAATCAGCCTCTTATAAAAACTGCGGACGGAATCCGGGTCAGCCATCTGCGCCGCCGCATTGATGGATGTATAGTTGGGGTTGACCCGAAGCCAGGGCGTCCCTTTTGTGAAGCCGGCATTTTTTTCAGCGGACCACTGCATGGGCGTGCGCGCGTTGTCCCGGCTGAACCTGGACACGGCCTTTAACGCCTCTTCGGGGGTAAGCCCCGCGTCCAGTGCGGTGCGGTACTCGTCATGGGTGGAGATATCGTCCACTTCATCGATGGATGAGAAGACAGTATTCTCCATACCCAGTTCCTGCCCCTGATAGATAAAAGGGATCCCCCGCAGCATGAAGTTCAGGGCCGCCAGCAGTTTCTTACTCTCCGTGCAGCATTCCCCTTCCGGGATGAAATGGCTGACACCTCTGGGCCTGTCGTGATTCTCGATGATGTTGGAGAGGAAACCGATATCGCCGATCCGGGCCTGCGCCTCGAAACAGCATCTCTTGTAATCATCCGGCGTGATCGGGGCGGCGTCGTACCATCCCTTGGGACTCTCGCCGAAGGTCGTCTCATTGAAATCAAACATACTGGAGAAGTAGCCATTCTCGCCGATCAGATCGGGAAGATCTTCCGGCTTCTCATTGAAGATCTCCCCGACGGAGAAGGCATCGTACTTCTTAAAAGTGCGGTCGCGCATCTCCCCCAAAAATCTTCCAATCCCGTCGGCGTCCTGGAGCATGTTCGAGATGCTGGAGAGGCCGTCCTCCCGGTCCGGCTCGTAATCGCGCAAAGGCAGTGCTTTCTTGATGTTCATGATCGCGTCGATGCGGAAGCCCCCCAGACCTTTATCCAGCCACCAGTTGATGTTCTTATAGACTTCCTCCCGGAGTTCAGGATTCTCCCAGTTGAGATCCGGCTGTTTCTTGTGGAACACATGGAGATACTGTCTGTCTGTGCCGGGCAGGTCCTCCCAGACGGGGCCGCCGAAATAAGAGCGCCAGTTTGTCGGGAGCTTTCCCTCCTCCTTTTTTCTCAGATAAAAGAAATCGCCGTATTTCCCGTCGGGATCCTCGCAGGCCCGGCGGAACCATTCGTGCTCGTCGGAGCAGTGGTTGACCACCAGATCCATCAAAATATACATCCCCCGTTTTTTTGCCTCGGCGATCAGCCGCTCCATGTCCTCCATGGTACCAAAGCGGGGATCGATCGCGTAATAATCCGAGATATCGTATCCCTGGTCGGCCAGCGGGGACTGATAGCAGGGGGAGAGCCAGAGGATATCCACGCCCAGCTCCCGCAGATAGTCCAGCTTGCAGATGATGCCGGGGATATCCCCGATCCCGTCACCGTTCGGATCGTAAAAACTCTTGGGATAGATCTGATATACTACTTTGTCGTGCCACCATTTCTTCGTCATGACCGCACCTCCGTTTTTTTTATATTCATTTTATTGACAGGTGGAGAAAAAGTCTTACGGTCATCTGATAAAAAACTACGATATTATGACTTGATCGGCGGATCTCTGGTACTGTTTCCGGTATTGCAGGGGCGTGGTGCCGGTCTGCTTGCGAAATTCCCGTAAAAAGTTCCCCAGGTTGTTATATCCGCATTCTAGGCAGACGTCCGTGACAGACAGGTCCGTCTCCTCCAGCAGGCGGCGGGTCTGTTTGATCCGGTATTCGTTGACGTATTCCATCGGCGTGCGCCCGATCGCCTTTTTGAAAAAACGGCAGAAGTATTGTTCATTCAAGTTCACTTCTCTGGCCAGGTCGGAGATATAGATCTTCTCTTTGTAGTTTTCCTTGATGTAAGTCAGGGTCGTCTTGATGGCCTCCACGCGTCTATCAAGGTCCTTCTCTGTGGGGGTGAAGAGCTGGTATCTGGAAAGCACCGCGAGGATGTAGAGGAGCGATGCCTTGATGTATAATTGGCTGGTCAGGTCGTCGGTGACCGCGCTCAGATCCGCGCCGGGAGTCTCCTGGCAGGCAGGCCCAAAAGAATGCAGAACGGCCATGAACGCGTCGCGGATCGGGGCGAATGCCGGATGCTCTGGCGTGAGGCGGCGGGGAAAGAGCATCCGTCCTTTCTGGATGGGCTGGATCAGATGGATCTGGGCGGTGTCGTACGTATCGAAACTCAGAAGATCCGGGGAGAAGACGACGGCATCTTCCTGACTGTCCGGCGCTTTCGTGATGATACTGTGCAGCTCTCCCGGATTGATGAAGCACAGACTTTCCGAGTCGATCACAGACTGCTCCATATTGATGTCCAGCAAAAAAGGACCGCCGGAAAAGTATAAGATCTCCACCTCGTCGTGCCAATGGTGCTTGACGAGGGTGCCGATCCGGGCCGAGCGCGTCCGATAGAAGGCACAGGGAAAAGACTTTGTGCCGTGGACGCGGATCTCTTTTAAGTCAGAGGCGTGCGTCTGCTGCATATGAGGATTCCTTTCATATATAAAATAGAGCATGCTCTTAAACACGCTCTATCTCTTCTAAAAGTTCATGTTCGCCCATCGCACGGAGTGCGTCCCAGAGGGGCTGCCGTTTTTGCCCTTTGGGGAGACGGGACAGGTCGATCTTGCGGTCTTTTTTCAGCGGCTTCACATCCAGTTGTTTTATGTGGTGGTAATAAGCGGCAAATTCCCGTGCCGCGTCCGGATAGCGCGCCTTCTGGAAATAGACCATCGCCCGGTAATAGGCTTTTGTCTCCGGGAAGACATGCGGATTGTCGAAGTTTAAGATCCGCGCATATTTTTTCCGTATGAATAACCAATCATAGTATTGATCCAGCCGGATGGGATCTGTCTCCGTGTTGATCTGTGAAGAGCAGAAATATCTTCTCTTGACCTTTTCCACGTCCAGTTTCAGCCGGAGGTCTAAGAGTCGTACCCGCCATTTCTTAAAGTCCTCGCCCGGCTGGAAGGACCAGTACCGCAAGAGCGGCCGCATATCGAAGGGCTTTGCCATACAGCGGTTGATGAAGGCCAGCGCCTGGAGCTTGCTGTTTAGGTTCCTCAAGAAATTCCGCCGCCGCAGATAGGTATTGCTCCAGACGCCGATGGTGGGCAGGTCCGGGAGCTGTTCCCTGAAGGTGCGGATATCTGTCTGGATCACATCCGCCAGCCTTTTGCCGGGGATGACCAGCCGCTCGTAAAGTTCTTCCAGCGTGTCCGCGATCAGCGGCGTACAGGGCTCATCGATGATCTCCACTTCCTCTTTCAGATACGTCTCGTCCACATAACGGAATTCCAGGCGTCCTTCCAATACATCCTGGTATCCAACGACACAGCCGGTATGTTCCAGACGCGCGAAGGCTTCTTCGATCCTCTGGACGCGCACATCGAAGACCTCCTGGGAGGGAATTCCGCTGATCAGCATGATCGGTATGTTCCGCAGCGCCGCGTCCAGATAGGCGGTGCTCCACATGGTGACCACGGCGTCAAAATCTTTGATCATATCCTCCAGGATGGTCGGTTCCCTCAATAAGAGCAGGTTAGCCGGAGGATCCGGTATGAAATCATACAGATGTTCGGAAGGTCTGTGCAGCAGCTCGCCTTCCAGTTCATCCGGCAGGAAGCGCGGTTTGACCACGAAATCGAGATCCGGATGATGTCCGGCCATGGCCAGGAGCACTTGACCCAGTAAGCGTTTCCCTTCAGCGCCGAACGGGTATCCGCCCTGGTCGATGAAGAGGACGCGTCTGATGTCTTCCGTCTTCCCGCTCCCCGGGGCCTTTCTGTCAGCGATCAGCTCGTCGTACTGGGGATTGCCGGCGGCCACCATGCTGTAGTGGAAGCCGTTTTCCTCGAACTCCTGAAATTTGCTGGTCCCGATCGTGAAGATCAGATCGGTGTAGACCCGCATGGCGATGGAGGAAAACAGATTCGCGAAACTGATGCAGAAGATCCGGTGGCGGTCGATCATCTTCCGCAGGTCCCTGGTCTTCATGTTCAGGAACGGCGTCGAGATCACGAAGTCCACTTCCGAGAGGACATGGGGCGAAAGATCCGCCAGCGCCGTGAACGGGATCTGCTCTGCCGTGAACATCCTGTTATTGACGGCGTCTTTTGCGTCCAGGACGACGAGTATGGTGCGGTGTCCCCGTTTTTCCAGCTCACGGATCATGTTCACATACACATAATTTACAGAATCGAAGGCAGCGAGGAAGAGGACCGTCATCGGATGGCCGACCTCCTGCCGGAGTTTTCTGGACTGGTCCGCGTTCTTGATCTTTGGGACGGCGGTGTATGAGGCACAGTCGCCTGCCAGGATCTTTTTCCACAGGGGGTCGCTCCCGCTGACGCCGATGACCTTGGAAAAATGCAGGCCGCCAAAGTATTTCTGATACTGCCGCGCCATGAACGCGGTGTTGCCCGGGACTTTGCGGAAGATCTTGTAGCAGACCTTTTCAAAGAGGGTCATCAAAAAGAGCGGCTGGGCGTCGATCAGCCGGACGCCTTCGGGGAGCGCGTCCCATTCTTCCGCGGCCGCGAAGATGTCCGGGGCCAAGAGGCAGACCGTATCCTGCGCGCAGTCCAGTTTTTCCAGAGTGCGGATGCACTGCCATTTATTTTCAGGGACATGATAGCCCCCGGACAGGACTAAGATCCGCTCTTTGGGGGCGGCGGGCTGGTACAGATATTTTTCCATCCCGGGTTTTTGGCCGAAGATGATGTCCACCACCCGCTGGGCGGCTTCTCCATCGTCGTTGTAGGCGAACTCGCGCAGGGCACGATCCATGTTTTCGCGGTGATCGTAGCTGCCGTCCTGGATCTTCAGGAAATTCTCCCGGATCTCATCCACCGTCTCACAGAGGGCGCCGGGCAGGTCTTCCAGCGGACGGTAGAGTCCCCGTCCGTCGGCATATTCCTGACGGTCGTAAACAAAGAATAAGATGGGCTTCTGCCTGCATAGAAAGTCGAAAAAGATGCTGCTGTAATCGGTGATCAGCACGTCGGTCACGGACAGAAGCTCATTCGTCTCGATCTCATCGAAGATCAGACGGCCTTTCATCTGGCTGTCGCTGCTGAAAAAAGAAGCCATCATATTGTGGACTTTGAAAAAGAGTTCGCAGCCGGGCGGGAGGGCCTCCAAAAGGGCCGTCATATATTCCCCCACCTCCTGGGAGGTGTCGATGCTCTTTCCCTCCACGCTGCGGAAAGTGGGCGCATACAGGACGATCTTCTTGTCCGTCAGGGACGCGCCCAGCCTTTTTTCCAAAAGCCCGATGATATGTTCTCTGTCCCCGTGGAGCACCCGGTCGGTGCGCGGATAGCCCGCGTCCAGGATCTGTCCGGTGAACATGCCTTCCAGGTCATAGGCTTCTGTCATCCGGTCGATGGTGTACCGGTTGGGCATGACCAGATAGTCGCAGGAGAAGAAATTCCGCTGGGCGTTCTGGATGGAGGCAGGGTTTCGATCCTTCGCGTCCCGCCCAAGCATCTTTAAGGGTGTGCCGTGCCAGGTGTTGATGTAGATCTGTCCTTCCTTCTTCACCCAGTAAGAGGGGAGGGCGGAATTGCTGATCAGGTATTGGCAGGTGGCCAGATATCTGAAATATTCCCGGGACTGGCTCTTTACATAGAGCACGTTCGGACGGCCGCCGTATCTCTGGAAGGTGTCGTCGTTTAGATTTTCATCATCTCTGTAGATCCAGATATGTGTGAAGTCTCTGTAAGCGGGATCGTCGATGAGCCGGCAGAAGATCCCATACGGGTTGCCGGCCATGATGCAGTTTCGGTATGCCTGGTAGAGGATCGTCTTCTCCATGATCTTGGAATGCTTAAAACATCTGGCATACCAGAGAGGTTTCGATCCATTGGCGATCTTTTTGCTCAGTTTCATCTTTCCCCCCTATGTCCGTCCGTATCGGTCGTCGTACCGGACGATATCATCTTCCCCAAAATACTGTCCCCGCTGCACCTCGATGAAGATCAGGTCCTCCGTCTCGGAAACATTCTGTATCCGATGCTGGCAGCCTTTCGGGATGAAGAGGTAGCTGCCGCCCTGGACCGGAAAAACGGATTCCCCGATCTGGACGCTCCCCTGTCCATTTACGACGATCCAGTGTTCTTCCCGCTTAAAATGTTTCTGCAGGCTCAAGGACTGCATGGGAGCCACATCGATCACCTTCGACTGGTAGAAGCTGTTCAATATGGTAGTCTTGTAAAATCCCCAGGGGCATCCGTAGACTTCATAGTTGAGCAGGTCTTCATCCATATGGATGAAATCGTAGGTCAGATCCGCGGGGATGTTCTGCAGGAGCGTTCCGTGCATATTCGCCTTCGTGATGATGTTCACGACCCTGCGGCTGCCGTCCAGGATGGGGAGGAATTTGATGGACGGATCCTTGAATATGCGGATCACTCCGACAAATCCCGCGTCTGTCTGGATAGAAGTGCACTGCTTCCGATAACAATCCTGGATCGGGTCCTGGATATGGTCTTCCCCCTTCGGGTGTCCTAAGATGTACCGTCTGATGTCCCCGTCCGTCAATGTGCCCTGCAGCCGTCCGTCATCGTCGACCACGACCAGGAACCCTTTCTGGTTCTTGTCGATCAGGCCCAGGGCCGTCCAGATATCTGTGTCTGTGTGTATCAAAAAATCTCTTAATTCCATCATCTGTTCCCCTTGTAGATTTTTTTGAGAGGATCGCGCATTTTCTGATAGAGCCGTTTGATCTTGAGCAGCGACTTCGTATCTTTTTTCAGCCGGTTCAGTTCATTTTGCTGTGCGCATGCCACCTCTGTGAAAAATAGGATGATATCGCGGTAGATGGTGTCCGGATCCATTTTCCATTTGGGGCATTCCTCTACCGGTTCATAGAAGAGCCGGCCGTCGGGCCTTCCCAGGAACTGTTCTGCGACCTTCTTGTTGGAGCTTTCGTACTGCTCTAAAAATCTCTTCTGCTCCTCATAGGAAAACATGCTGGTGCGGGCATGCGCAGCGCCTTTCGAGCGGCAATGGCTGGCCAGCTCCAGCGAAGGGCGTATGAAATCATCCATCGCCCGATATTCCGGGACGCTGTTCGCGATCCTCTTGATCTCTATGAAATTACCCTGCAGGCTCAAGTTGCTCCGCTCGCGCTCGATCGTATAGAGATCTGTCATCTCCAGGCCGAGGCACTGCAGGAAGTCCGACTGTATGGTGCCGCCGTTCCCCTCGAACTGTCCGTTTTCATAGACGCGCACGGAGATATCCTCCGCTCCCACGTGCTCCGCGATCTCGGTCAGATGTCTGTGATAGTCCATTGGGAAATAGGAGACGGCGTTATGTTTGATAAAATGATCGAAGGTCTTGGTCCACCTCAAGGTAGATTTGATGTTCTGGTTCCAGATGGACTGGATGAACAGGTCCTGCCTGCGCAGGTAGGCGACGATCTTGAGCCGGCAGCCGATCTTTTCAAAGGAATCTGCGAGAACGGCCCAGTATCTCTCACGCTCCGTCGCGATCTTCCAGATAGCCTCGTCGGATAAGATGATATTGGGATGGTCTTGGGCCAGATGAGCCAGCAGTGCGAAGCCTTTTTTCCAGACGGCTTCTTCCTCCGCCCGTTTTGCCTCCGCGTCGGGCTTGTCGGAGCGATGCGCCAGAAAATGCCCGTTCCTGCATCTGAACCGGCTGTTGAGCCCTGTATTCAATTCCGGGTAATGATAGCCTTGTCCGGTCATGACCTCTCTGTTTTCGGTCAGGAAGGTCTGCAGGGCGGTGGTCCCGGTCTTCGGCATCCCGATGTGTAAGTAAACTGTTGTCATGACGTTCCCTTCTTTTTTTGTCCTATTGTTCCCGCTGCATTGAGGATTATTATAACAATTTTTTAATATTTTGTAAATATATTTCTGGCGAAGACACTTTTTACAGATCCCGGAAGACCTGGAAGATGTAAAATTTCAGATAATAGGACTGATCAGCCGCCCAGAGGATCGGATGGTCGCAGGACTGTGTGCGGAATTCCACCTGACGGAGTCTTCTGTGCGCGCTCCTGGCGGCCTCGCGGAGAGTCTTGGCGAACAGGTCCGGATCCATGAAGTGGGAGCAGGAGCAGGTGGCCAAAAATCCGCCGTCCCGCACCAGCCGCATGCCCCGCAGGTTGATCTCCCGGTAGCCTTTGACGGCGTTCTTGATGGAGCGGCGGGACTTGGTGAACGCGGGGGGATCTAGGATGACCACATCGTAAGAGCGTCCCTGCCGTTCCAGCTCGGGCAGCAGCTCGAATACGTCGGCGCACTGAAAAGTCACCCGGTCCTCCATATGATTGAGCCGGGCGTTCTCTTCGGCCTGGCGGCAGCCCACGTCGGAGGAATCCACGCCCAGGACGCTTTTGGCTCCCGCTAAGGCGGCGTTTAAGGCAAAGGATCCCGTATGGGTAAAACAGTCCAGCACGTCTTTATCCCTGCAGAAGCGCTGGATGGCCAGGCGGTTGTATTTCTGGTCCAGGAAGAAACCGGTCTTCTGGCCGTTTTCCACGTCCACCAGATAGCGGACGCCGTTTTCGCAGATCTCGACTTTCGTGTCAAAGGGATCTCCGATGAAGCCTTTCACACGCGCCATCCCCTCCTGTTCCCGGACTTTGGCGTCGCTGCGCTCGTAGACGCCCCGGATG
>CAJTYN010000038.1:0-10427 GCA_910584115.1 uncultured Lachnospiraceae bacterium | reverse complement strand
TGTCGATCGGATGGTCTTTTTGGCGGGCCATGAGGCGTACGCGGATCTTGGAGCGGGTGTTGATGAAGCCGTAGCCCATGAAATAGCCGTCGTGATCGAGGACGTTGACCAGATCCCCGTCCGCAAAGTCCCCGGTGACGGCGCCGATCTCATTGTCGTATATCCACATGCCGCCCGCCTTGATGGTGCGGCCCTCGCCTTTCTTTAATGTGACTGTCGTTTGGTACATGATGTGCCTCCTGTGGTCTTATCTCAAAGTCATTCAAAAAAATCCTATTCAAAAAAATCTGCGTGCCGGATCACATGCCCCGGCTCCGCCACCAGGAACTGGACGTCCCATCTCCCCATGGCCAGCTTCTCCAGGAGCAGGTTGCTGCCCTCCACGTAATCCAGCGCGGCGTGGATCAGGTCTGCATTTTCCTGGGCTTTCGTGGCGTAGTCTTCTGAATAGCAGTCCGTCAGCCCGGTATCCACGATATCCAGGTGCGTGTAACTGTCAAAATACATATGGAAGAGATCCTCCGCGCTCAGTCCCTCGTACGTGGTCTGGCTGTCCTCAAGGAGCTTCTCGAAAGAAAAGTCGGCGGGATCTCGTTCCATCATATACAGATGACCGGTCTGCTTCGGGTTCGGGTCGTACACGCCGTCTTTTTGCAGCATCAGCGAAACGCAGTCATCCACCCGGGGGATGATGAAACGGCGGGAAAAAGTGACGTGATCGAGCACGCCGCCGCAGAACCCCATGGCGACCAGGACGGTCTTTACCGTGTCGGGCAGGGCTTTTTCGGCAGCGATGATGCAGTCTTTCATATTTTGCGGTTCCATGTGGTTCTCTTTATCCAGAAAAACGACCGGATAAGAAGTGCCGGCTTTTTGCTGTGCGGCGGCTATGTATTCCTTGAGGGAGCTGCATGCGAAGATCACAGTGTCTGCATGGTCCATGGGTATACCTCCTATGATCTTATTATTTTAGGATATCTTTTTTCAAGTATACCACGGATCATACCGCTGTAAAAGGACAAACTTGATTGGAGCGGGCATACATGATAATATATAACTAAGAAGGGAGGGAGGACCATGTATCTCATCGGGATCGATCTTGGCACCACGGGCGTGAAGGCGGTGGTCTTCACGGAGGACGGCCAGGCGGCGGCTATAGGATATGAAGCCTATCGCCAGGAGGCTGTAAAGGGAAAGCGGGAACTGCGCGCGGAGGCTCTGTGGGAGAGCTGCGGGCGGGTCTTGGCGGCAGCCATGGGGAAATGTCCGCCGCAGGAGGAAGGGGCGCTGTGCGTCTCCTCCTTTGGCGAGGGATTCGTCTGCCTGGATGAAAAAGGGCGGGAGATCAGTCCGGTCATGCTGCTGACGGATGACCGGGGGCAGGCGGAATTCGATCGGATGCTCCTGGGGCTGGATGCCGGGCAGATCGCCCGCGTCACCGGGCTGAAACCCCATCATTCCTATTCCCTCTCCAAGATCCTGTACCTGAAAGAGCATCATCCTGAGATATACAAGGACACCCGGCATATCCTGCTCATGGGCGACTATCTGTATCACAAGCTGGGCGGGGAGTACGTGACGGATCATTCCATGGCTTCCCGGACGATGCTGTACGACGTCCACCGCAAGCGTTGGGATCCGGGGCTTTTGGCCGCAGCGGGCGTAAAAGAAGAACTCTTCAGCCGGCCGGTACAGGGCGGGACGGTGGTCGGACAGGTCCTGCCGGAGATGGCGCGTAGGCTCTCCCTCCCGAGAAAGACCCTTCTGGTCATGGGCGGACACGACCAGCCCGTCGCGGCGGTGGCCAGCCGGGGGAAGAAGGTCTACACCATGTGTTCCATGGGGACGTCCGAGTGCATCACCCCGATCTTAAAGGAACCTCTGGCAGAGGAGCAGATCCTCTCCTGGGGGCACCCCAATGAACCGTTCATGGAGGCGGGCGTCTACAACACGCTGGCGTACAATGTGACATCAGGTCTTCTCTCGGAATGGGCCGCGAAGGTCTTTGCCGCCCGGGAATGCCAGGAGGGCCGTCCGGCGTATCAGATCCTGGAGCAGGAGATGCCCCAGGCGCCCACGAAGATCATGGTCCTGCCTTATCTCCACGGGAGCGGGACGCCCTATCTGGACGCGGACGCCCGCCTGTCCCTGCTGGGGATGGACGAGACAGCCCGCCGGGGGGACATCTACCGGGCCATCCTGGAGGGTCTGTGCATGGATCAGCGGCTCAACATCGAGAAGCTGGGCAGGGACAGACTGGAGCGGGCAGGCCTTCTGGTGACCGGAGGGGCCAGCCGTTCCCGCGCCTGGCTCCAGATCAAAGCGGACGTCCTGGATCTTCCCATCCATCGACTGGAATGCGCCCAGGCCGGGGCTCTGGGCTGTGCCATCCTCTGTGCGGCAGCCGCCGGGATCTACCCCTCCATAAAAGAGGCCGCCGGGGCGATGGTGCAGGTGGGGGAGACGGTGGAGCCGCGAAGAGAGGAGAGCTGCTTTTACCAGGAGAAATACGCGGTCTATCAGACACTTTATGAGACTTGCCGGAAGGTAAATGCCTATGCGGCAGGCAATCTGTGACAAAGGAGGAAATGAGAGATGTTAGTGACGATGAAAACGATCTTAAAGTATGCGGAAGCACATCATTCAGCCATCGGCGCCTTCAATGTGACCACATTGGAAGGGATACTGGGCACGCTGGAGGCGGCGGAGGAACTGAAACAGCCGGTGATCTTACAGTTCGCCCAGGTCCATGAGTCCCTGATCCCCGTGAGCGTGCTGGGGCCCATCATGGTGATGCTGGCCGAACAGGCATCCGTGCCGGTGTGCGTACATCTGGATCACGGCGAGGACCTGGATTATATCAAGAAAGCCATGGACATGGGATTTACCTCTGTGATGTACGACGGGTCCGTCCTGGACTTTGAAAAAAATGTGGCCAACACATGCATGGCGGTGGAGATCGCGTCTGCCTATGGAGTATCCGTGGAAGCGGAGATCGGATCCATGGGCCGGGAAGAATTCGGCAGCGTGGGGGCAGAAGGGGAGGCGGTGGCGTCCCTGTACACAGACCCGGATGAGGCGAAAGAGTTCGTGGAACGCACGGGCGTCGACGCGCTGGCCTGCTCCTTCGGGACCGTCCATGGGCTTTATCTGACAGAGCCGAAGCTGGACTTCGACATCATCAGCGCCATCCGGGAAAAAGCCCAGATCCCGGTGGTCATGCACGGCGGATCCGGCGTGAGCCCGGAGGATTTCCGCCGGTGCATCCAGAGGGGCGTGCGCAAGATCAACTATTACACATATGCGGCAAAAGCAGGCGGCCAGGCGGTGAGAGAACAGTGCGCGGCAGAGGAAGATATCGTGTACTTCCACGATGTGGCGACCTGGGGGAAAGAGGCCATGAAGGCGGATGTGAGAGAGGCGATGAAGGTATTTGCCTCGGAGTTTTAAAAGAGAAGGAGGCGGATCTGCGGCACTGGGCTGCGGGTCCGTGTTTTTTTATATTACGATCTGGAAGATCTTCGCACTTAAATGACAAAGATCGATATGATACTCCGCATATAATGACGCAAAATGCTCTGTTGTAGAGATCATTTCCTTTGTTGGGATATAGGCGATGTTGCATTTTGTCAAAAGATCTGCATTTTCTATTTTGAGATCCAGGTGTCTGATCCGATCGTAAGATCTGTGCGGTCACGCCCCTGTTTTCGACTTACTGATCAGTTGTAGAAAAGAATACATCAGTTTTAAAAGTGTTGTTTTTCCCGTACTATCTTCCCCACAGATCATGTTGATGTTTTTTGACCGATCGATCTTGCCAGTTCCTTTTATGAGCATACCCTGAAAAATAGTTTTTCTCTACATTCTTTTATCTGGCCAAAAGTAAGAGAGCCTCACCTTCCCCGCCGCCCGTCCATGATCTTACAAAATATCACCGCCGCCACCGTGCTCACCGCCGTCGCCGCGATCCCCGGTCCCACCACCGCCGCCGGGTCCACGCTCCCATACTGGCTCCGGTAAGCGATCACATTCACCGGGATCAGCTGCAGGGACGAGATATTGATGATCAGAAACGTACACATCTCATCACTCGCGATCCCTCGCCGCCTTACCGGCCCTGGAAGCCTGCCTGCCCGTCTGTCTTCCTCCAGCTTTCCCAGTCCCTCCATGGCTTTTAACCCCGCCGGCGTGGCAGCCCAGCCCAGGCCCAGCACGTTGGCCACGATGTTCATGGCGATGGGGTCTTTCGCCGGATGATCCTCCGGGAGGTCGGGGAAGAGGAAGCGCAGGAGCGGGTCGATCGTCTCCTTGATCTTATCGATCAGCCCGGCGTCCTTCGCGATCTCCATCAGCCCGACCCACAGCGCCATGATCCCGCACATGGTCAGGGAGAGCTGGACGGCTTCCTGGGCGGAGGACAGAGCGGCGTCGGCCGCGCCCTGCAGATTCCCGGTGAGGGAGCCGTAGACGATCCCGATTAGTATCATAAATGCCCAAAGATAGTTCATATCGTTCACTCCAGATAGTCTTGATCTTATCTCTCATAAATATATGTGCCCGGGAGGGGGATTTATGAACGGATGCGGGGGATATTATTGTTGTAAATGTTTGAAATGTAAGGTATAATGACGCATATGAGCAGATCACAGAAAGACAGCGGGAAGAAGAGTATGAAGAACGAACGGCTGGAACAGATCAGGCAGATCCTCAGCCAGCAAAAAGAGGCCAGCGTGACGGGTCTGGCCGCCATGTTAAATGTCTCGGATATGACGATCCGGCGGGATCTGATCGAATTAGAACAAAAGGGCATCGTGACCCGGTATCATGGCGGAGCATTCATCGCGGCGGCACCGCCCCGCGGCCTGCGGCCGGAAGCCCCTCAAAGCCCCGATTCCGGGGAAAAAGCGGCGATCGGGCGGGCGGCGAGCCGTTATCTGAAAGAGCTCCTCTCGGGCAGAGAGATCAGTTCCGTGATACTGATGTCGGGTTCGACGATGTTCGAAATGGTCAGATCGATCGACTATACCATACCGGTGCCCACCGTGACAGACAACTTAAACATCGCATACACACTCAGCCAGGATGCGGACAACAGCGTGATGATCCTGGGCGGGAAGGTATCCCCGACTCATATGAGCGTGGACGGCTTCCTGGCGGAGCAGATGCTGGACCATCTGTCGGCGGACTGCACATTTATGGGCACATCGGCGGTCGATGAGGCGGGATGCCTGTATTGCTACGATGATAAATACGCGTCTCTCCTGAAAAAACTGCTGGCCGTCTCCCACAGACTGGTGGTCCTGGCGGAGCATTCTAAACTGGGCACCACGAGCCTGGTGAAGGTCAGCCGTATGGACGAGCGGTTTTCGCTGATCACCGGCGAGGGGGCACCGGAGGCTCTCCTGAAGAGATACGAGGATCTGGGCGTAAAGATCATAAGAACATGTTGACATGAACAAATAAATGTGTTTTAATACAAACATAACAAACATATTTCGAACATAAAATGATCACAAAAACGGGACGGATCCCAAAGGAGGAGCAGAACATCATGACATCCAGAGAGAGAGTACAGTGTATCTTAGACCATAAAATGCCCGACCGGGTGGCCGTGGATATAGGATCCACCGCGTCAGGACTGACCAACCCCACGATGGAGAGGGTAAAGAGATATTTCGGCATCGAGGGCGGGGATATCGTATTCCGGCCGGATGAATCGGCTGCGGTCTACAACGACCAGGTGCTGGAAAGGCTGGGAGGAGACTTCAGGCACGTTTTCCTGATGCCGCCGGAGGACGTGGCCGGTTTTGGCGGCGGGGACACAGCGGTCAATGAGTGGGGGATCCAGAAGACGATGATGTCCGGGCTGGCACAGAATTCCAGCAATCCTCTGGCGGACGCGGACTCCATCGCGGACATAAAAGCGTATCACTGGCCGGACCCCTGCGCGCCGGGCAGGGACAGGGGGATCAGAGAGCGGATCGAAGATCTCTACCACAACACGGACTACGCGCTGGCGGCCCGGGCAGTCTCCCACGGTTTCTTTGAGCTGGCCTGGGAACTGCGGGGCATGGAA
Source organism: uncultured Lachnospiraceae bacterium (assembly GCA_910584115.1). Classification (GTDB taxonomy): domain Bacteria; phylum Bacillota; class Clostridia; order Lachnospirales; family Lachnospiraceae; genus MGBC164599. The sequence goes on along the minus strand of CAJTYN010000038.1, from coordinate 4,351 downwards.
GATTTCCTAGTGGATATGATGACGGAAAAAGAGTTCGCCGGTTATCTCTTAGACCAGATCCTGGAGATCCAGATGGGCATGTACGAGGTGTTGTTAAAGGATGCGGGGCAGTATGTCCAGATGGTGGAGACGGCCGATGATTACGGCACGCAGAACGGGCCGTTCATGTCGCCGGAGCTGTTCAGGGAGATGATCCTGCCTAGGCGCCGCAGGCTCAATGACTTCATCCGGTCAAAAGCGCCCCATGCGAAGATCTTCCATCACACCTGCGGGTCGGTGTACCGGCTGATCCCGGATCTGATCGAAACGGGCATCGATGTGCTCAATCCGATCCAGCATTCGGCGGCTGAGATGGATACATACCGTCTCCAGGAAGAATTCGGGGACCGTTTGATCTTCCACGGGGCCATCGACGAGCAGACGGCGCTGATCCATGGACAGGATGTGCTGAGGCGGGAGATGGAAGAGCGGATCCGCTCACTGGGCAGGGCGGGCGGATACATCATGGCGCCCACCAGCAATTTCCAGGACGACATGCCGCTTGAGAACATCGTAGGTTTTGCCGCGATGGCAAGAGAGGTCGGGACCTACGGCCGATGAACGGAAGATGGGCAGATGAAAGGGGTGTAAAAAGATGGAGCAGCTGCTCTTAGGCATCGATATAGGGACCAGTGCATGCAAGGCCGCCCTGTTTACCAGGGAAGGCCGGGCGGTGGCCGCAGAGAGCGAGGGATATCCCTGTGTTTACCCGCACCCGGGCTGGGTGGAGCAAGATCCCGCCGCCTGGTGGGAGGCCGCGAGCCGGGCCGTGAAGAGCCTTCTGGTCAAGGGGGACATCCCTCCGGAGGCCGTCGCCGGGGTGGGCGTGGACGGCCAGAGCTGGGCGCCGGTCTATCTGGATGAAAAAGGTGCGGTATTGGCGGCGGCGCCCCTGTGGCTGGATACCCGGGCGCAGGAAGAGTGCCGGGTGCTCAATGCGGCCATCGGCGAGGAGGAGATCTTCCGCGTGGCGGGCAATCCCCTTCAGCCCATGTACACCACCGGGAAAGTCGTCTGGCTGAAAAGACATTACCCGGAGATCTTCAGAAAAGTGGCGAAGGTCCTCTCGTCCAACGGCTACATCGTCTATAAACTGTGCTGCGCTCAGGTCATGGACCTCTCCCAGGGCTACAGCTGGCATTGTTTTGACATACAGCGAGGGTGCTGGGATCCGGGGATGAGCGAGGAGCTGGGGATACCGCCCGTCCTGCTGCCGGATCTTCGGCCCTGCCATCAGGTGGTGGGCGTCATCACCCGTGAGGCGGCAGAGGCTACCGGGCTCCTGGCCGGGACGAGAGTCGTCTCCGGCGGTCTGGACGCGGCCTGTGCCACGCTGGGGGCGGGTGTCATCCATCCCGGGGAGTGCCAGGAGCAGGGCGGTCAGGCGGGCGGGATCAGTGTCTGCATAGACAGATACAAGGCCGATCCCCGGCTGATCCTGAGTGCCCATGTGGTCCCGGGGACGTGGATCTTGCAGGGCGGGACTACGGGCGGAGGGGGCGTCATGCGCTGGATGGAACGGGAATTTGCCCAGTATGAGCGCTCCATGGAGAGCGAGACGGGAAAGTCGTCCCTGGAACAGTTCAATGAGCTGGCAGGGCAGGTCCCGCCGGGATCGGACGGGCTTCTCTTCCTTCCATATATGTCCGGCGAGCGCACGCCCATCTGGGATCCGAAGGCCAAAGGCGTCTTCTACGGCCTGGACTATGCCAAGACGAAAGGCCATATGATCCGGGCGGCCATGGAGGGCGTGGCTTATTCTATCCGTCACAACATCGACGTGGCGGAGGAGGCCGGATGCCGGGTGGGGACTCTGCGGGCCACCGGAGGATCGGCCAATTCTCTTTTGTGGACGCAGATGAAGGCGGATATCACCGGGAAGGATATCGTCGTGCCCTATGCGGACATGGCCACGGTGCTGGGGGCGGCTCTGCTGGCCGGTGTCGGTGTCGGCGTATACAGGGACTTTGAGGAGGCCGTCGCGCTGACGGTCAGGGAAGCGCGGGTCCACAGGGCCGATCGGAGTCTCTGGGGGATCTATGATAAAGATTACCAGGTCTACCGGGAACTTTACCGGGTATTAAGGCCACTCATGGATAAATAAGATTTAAGAATTTTCCCCGAAAGGATACAGATCGCTGAAAAAATTTTAACAAAGTATTGATTTTATGGCAAATTGCATATATAATAAGATTATCAATGCATATAGCTTATTTTTCCGGCCCTGTCAGAACAGACCATGTTTTTTATGCCGTGTGATATACTTTCAGGCATCCCACTATGCCGTCAGGCGTACCATGAATGTATAGGACATCTGGCGGACAGCCCGGAGAGATGCTCTCTATGCTTTTTGCGGGACTTATGCGGCGCGGCTTCTTTATGAGGGCTTTTGGGCATAAGTTATGAGCAAGATACTTTTACGTTTCAAGAAGGGGGAAGATTTGTTATGATGAATTCACCAGCAGAAATTGCAAAAAATTACGTACCGATCGGTAAAGGCAAGACAACGATGAAGGCCAGTAAACTGTTCATCCTGGGTATCCTGGCCGGGATGTTCATCGCGATCGCGGGCGTTGGCGCGTCCACCGCTTCTGTGAGCATCGCGTCCGCATCCGTTGCAAAACTGGTAGGCGCGTGCGTGTTCCCGGCAGGTCTTACTCTGGTCATCCTGGCCGGCAGTGAGCTGTTCACCGGAAACTGTCTGATCATCATTTCCGTTCTGGAAAAAGAAGCGAGCATCGTAGGCATGCTGCGCAACTGGGTGATCGTTTACATCGGCAACTTTGTAGGGAGTATCTTCGTGGCGTGGAGCATGACAGCTTGTCATCAGTTGAGCCTGTTTGACAGCGCGCTGGCAGGTGCTACGATCAATACGGCTGTTGCAAAATGTTCTCTGACTTTCGGGGATGCGTTCCTGAAGGGCCTGTTCTGTAACTTCCTCGTATGTCTGGCTGTGTGGTTGGGATTTTCTTCTAAGACTGCTGCCGGCAAGATCGCGGCTCTGTTCTATCCGATCATGGTATTCGTACTGAGCGGATTCGAGCATAGTGTCGCAAATATGTTCTACGGTCCTGCAGGCCTGTTCGCGATGGGCAATGCAGATTACCTGGCAAAAGCGACAGCTGATACATCTAAGCTGACCTGGGGTGCATTCTTTGGAAAGAACCTGATCCCTGTAACATTGGGAAATATTGTCGGTGGTGCGATATTTGTTGGTTGTGTATATTGGTTCATTTACCTGAAGAAAGACGAGAAATAAGATACATATCGGGATGCACGAGCGGTGCGGGAGTCCTTCCTGGCACCGCTCTTTTTTTCGTCTAGATCTGATCGTTGGCGTATCCCGGCATGGGGAATGCCTGTCCGCTGATCCGGTAGATCTCATCCTGGGCCTGGATCTCGTGATCCGCCCATCCGTTCTCAGACAGATAGTATGCATCATGCGAGCTGTCATTCCAGCAGGTGTCGATGTAGAGGTCTTTTCCATCGACCACCACGCGATTCCAGGCGTGGTAGACACCTTCCGTATCCCCATCCTGATAGATATATCCGGTCACATACCAGCATTCGATCCCGCAGAAGATGAGCATGGACTGGAACGCTTCCGCGTACCCGGCGCACACGGCCTGATCGGATAACAGGCAATAGTCGGTGAAAGGCGCCCAGTCTTCTTTATAGGAAAAACCTTCCGCCGCGGCGTAGTCGGCGTAGGAGAGCTTTTTGCAGAGGTAGTCGTTGACCGCCTGGATCTTGTCCAGGTCGGTCATCGTATCATCGATCCCTGCCTCGTCGAGGGCCTGGATCACATAGTCTCGCGCCCGGTCGTCCTCCGGGGCGGTGTAGATGCCGGCGCCGCCTTCGGTCAGACCCTTCAGCGTATAGGTGCGGCCGAAGAGGATCCGTTCTCCGGCGACCGGAAGGGCGGGCTTTTCTTCCGGGGCGGCGGGCGCGGCCGTTTCTTCGGCTGCCTTGACGGGCACTGGATCGCTGCCGTATACGGTGAGCGCGGCGGATCCGCAGAGTGTGGCGGTGAGAGCGGCGAGTATCAGATTCCTTATCTTTTTTGATCTTTTCATAGGGATCCCTCCAGTGAGTGTGAAACACTTGTCTTCTAGTATTCTCTTATCTTTTGTTCCCTAGACGCAGAAATGTTCTCGGAGGTTTTAGGTTTTGAGATTTTTTTAGAAAAAATGGATTCTTTTTTAGAGTGTGTTTTAAAACTTTCTAAATTCTGTAAATAAATTAAGTATTACGATCATTTACTACGATCCACGACAACTCAGGTCTTTGGATGTGTACTTTTCTGCGAGAA
>CAJTYN010000037.1:10590-21450 GCA_910584115.1 uncultured Lachnospiraceae bacterium | reverse complement strand
CAGGTCTCCCAGGGATGGAAAATGCATCGAAGAGATCGGAACATACGATCCGAACTGTGATCCCAGCGCTTTCAAGGTAGACGAGGAGAAAGCAAAAAAATGGCTGGCGAATGGGGCAAAACCGACAGAAACAGTGGGCAAGCTCTTCAAGTTGGCCGGGATCGAAAAATAAGAATATATTGCACTACGCCAGGGAGGAATGACATGAAAGACTTGGTGGGAGTGATCGCGAGGTCACTTGTGGAGTATCCGGATGAAGTGGTCGTGACAGAGACCGAACGGGAGGATGCCGTCTATGTAGAATTACAGGTCGGAGCCTCCGACATGGGAAAAGTCATCGGCAAACAGGGGCGTATTGCAAAAGCTATACGTACAGTGGTCAAGGCTGCGTCATCGAAGGCGGACAAGAAGGTTATCGTAGATATTTTGAAAGCGGATGAAAGCTGAGGCTGTCTCAAAAGAGTTTTTTGGGACAGCCTTACTTTGGTTCAGGATCGTAGGATGAGGAGTTTCAGCTATGGAAGCAATGCTGCAAGTGGGCGTGGTCGCGAAGGCGCACGGCGTCCGTGGGGAAGTGAAAGTCTTCCCCACCACGGATTCGCCCCAGCGCTTTAAGGATCTCTCATATGTCTATCTGGACGCGGGCGGGGAGGACTTCCGTAAGCTCAAGATCCAGAGTGTAAAATCCGTCAACAGATTTGCGGTCTTAAAGCTCGAAGGGATCGAGAACATGGATCAGGCGGAGGGATACAGAGGTCAGACGCTGTGGATCCCCCGGGAGGAGGCCCAGCCTCTAAAAGAAGACGAATACTATGTCGGCGATCTGATCGGTATGGATGTGCTCCTGGAAGATGGGACGCCCTTTGGGACTCTGAAAGATGTGATGGAGACGGGGGCCAATGATGTGTATGTGGTGGAGACTGCCCAAGGACGGGAAGTCCTGCTCCCGGCCATCGGGGAATGTATCCTGGATGTGGACGTGGAGACGGATGTGATGACGATCCATCTGATGGACGGGCTGGTGTGACGGGGGAATGCGATGCGATATCATATATTGACTTTATTTCCGGAGATGGTCAGCCAGGGCCTGCATGAGAGCATCATCGGGCGGGCCATCGAGAAGGGCGTGATCAGCCTGGAGGTCATCAATATCCGTGACCACGCGGACAACGACTATGGCAAGGTGGACGATTATCCTTACGGGGGCGGCGCCGGTATGGTGATGCAGGCGGAACCCATTTACCGGGCGTACCGGGCGGTCGCCGACCGTCTTGAGAGAGCGCCCCGGGTGCTGCATATGACGCCCCAGGGCCAGGTCTTTACCCAGCAGATGGCACAGGAATTTGCCCGGGAGGAGGATCTCGTCTTCCTGTGCGGCCATTACGAGGGGATCGACGAGCGTGTCCTGGAGGAGATCGTCACGGATCATGTGTCCATCGGGGATTACGTCCTCACCGGCGGGGAACTCCCGGCCATGGTCATGGTGGACGCCATCTCCCGGATGGTCCCCGGGGTCCTGAGCAATCAGGAGTCCGCTATGTTTGATTCTTTTCAGGACGGGCTGCTCGAGTATCCCCAGTACAGCCGCCCGCGGGAGTGGCACGGACGGGAAGTCCCGGAGATCTTGCTCTCCGGACATCATGCCAATGTGGAACAGTGGCGGCGGGAACAGTCCCTGCTGCGCACGAGAGAGAGGAGACCAGATCTTCTGGAAAAGGAGGGATAAAGCATATGGCTCAGTTGTGGGGAGGACGTTTTACGAAAGAGACAGACCAGATGGTCTATCAGTTCAACGCGTCCATTTCTTTTGACCAGAGACTCTGTGAGCAGGATATCCGCGGGAGCATCGCCCATGCGACGATGCTGGCCAGACAGGGCGTGCTCACCGAGGAGGAAAAGACAGCCATCATAGAGGGCCTTACGGGCATCCGGGAAGATGTCCGTGCGGGACGGCTTGCGATCAGTGATACATTCGAGGACATCCACAGTTTTGTGGAGGCGACCCTGACAGAGCGGATCGGCGAGCCGGGGAAAAAGCTCCATACAGGCAGGAGCCGTAACGACCAGGTGGCCCTCGATATGAAATTGTATGTGAAAGACGAGATCTTGGTCCTGGACGGACTCTTAAGAGAACTGCTCCAGGCCCTTCTGGGCATCATGGAGGAAAATCTGGATACATACATGCCGGGATTTACCCATCTGCAGAAAGCGCAGCCGGTCACGCTGGCACACCATGTGGGGGCGTATTTCGAGATGTTCCGGCGGGACAGGAGCCGGCTGCATGACATCCGCGCGCGGATGGACACATGTCCGCTGGGAGCGGGCGCCCTGGCCGGGACCACGTATCCCTTAGACAGGGATCTGACGGCGGAGCTTTTAGGTTTTGCCGGCCCGACCTTAAACAGCATGGACTCCGTTTCCGACCGGGATTACCTGATCGAGCTTCTATCCGCGCTGTCCACGGTGATGATGCATCTCAGCCGGTTCTGCGAGGAGATCATCATCTGGAATTCCAACGAATACCAGTTCGTGGAGATCGATGACGCGTACAGTACGGGGAGCAGCATCATGCCCCAGAAAAAAAACCCGGATATCGCCGAGCTGATCCGGGGAAAGACCGGGCGGGTCTACGGTTCCCTGATGGGTTTTCTGACCACGATGAAAGGGCTGCCGCTGGCATATAATAAAGATATGCAGGAGGATAAGGAGCCGGTCTTTGACGCCGTGGATACGGTGAAAGACTGTCTGGCCCTGTTCACGGGCATGATCGCGACGATGACTTTCCGGGAAGACCGGATGGAAGACAGCGCAAAGAACGGTTTTACCAACGCTACCGACGCGGCGGACTATCTCGTAAACCATGGAGTGCCCTTTCGGGACGCCCATGGGATCGTGGGGCGGCTGGTGCTCTACTGCCTTGAAAAGAAGATCTCCCTGGACGAGATGTCCCTGGAGGAGTACCGGAAGATCAGCCCTGTATTTGAAGAAGATATCTATGAAGCCATCAGCATGCAGACCTGCGTGAAACGCCGCACGACCCTGGGTGCGCCGGGGGAGGAGCCGATGAAGAAGGTGATCGGTCTGTGCAGGAAATATCTGGATGAGGATCAGGACAGGAGGAGAGACTAAGATGAGTGAGAGATTAAAAGTTGGGATCTTAGGAGCGACAGGCATGGTGGGGCAGAGGTTCATCTCTCTGCTGGATGGGCATCCCTGGTTTGAGGTGACCACGCTGGCAGCCAGCGCGCGGAGCGCGGGCAAGACCTACGAGGAGACGGCAGGCCCCCGCTGGAAGATGGAGACACCCATGCCGGAAGCCGTAAAGAATATCCAGGTCATGAATGTGAATGAAGTGGAAAAAGTAGCCGCTCAGGTGGATTTCGTTTTTTCCGCAGTGGATATGTCAAAAGATGAGATCCGGGCCATCGAGGAAGCCTATGCGAAGACGGAGACGCCAGTCGTCTCCAACAACAGCGCCCATCGGTGGACGCCGGACGTGCCGATGGTGATCCCGGAGATCAACCCGGAACATTTCGACGTGATCCAGTTCCAGAAAGAACGGCTGGGAACGACCCGGGGCTTCATCGCGGTCAAACCCAACTGTTCCATCCAGAGTTATGCGCCGGTGCTGACAGCCTGGAAGGCATACGATCCCTATGAGGTGGTCGCCACCACATACCAGGCGATCTCAGGGGCCGGGAAGACCTTCGCGGACTGGCCGGAAATGGAGCACAACATCATCCCCTATATCGGCGGGGAGGAAGAAAAGAGCGAGAGGGAACCGCTGAAACTGTGGGGAGAGATCAAAAACGGCGTGATCGAGACGGCGAAAGAGCCGGTGATCACCTGTCAGTGCGTACGCGTCCCGGTCCTGAACGGACATACGGCGGCAGTCTTCGTCAAGTTCAGGAAAAAACCCTCCAAAGAGGAACTGGTGCAGGCGCTCTGGGATTTCAAAGGGATCCCTCAGAAGTTAGGATTGCCCAGCGCGCCCAAACAGTTCATCCAGTATCTGGAAGACGACGACCGTCCCCAGGTGTCGGCAGATGTGGACTACGAAAAGGGTATGGGCGTGTCCGTGGGAAGGCTGCGGGAAGATCTCATATACGACTACAAGTTCATCGGCCTTTCACACAATACGGTGCGCGGCGCCGCCGGAGGCGCTGTGCTCTGCGCGGAGGCACTCAAGGCCCTGGGCTTCATCTCCAAAAAGTAGGACCGCGTATATGTCAAAATCTCTCTATATAGCAGAAAAACCCAGCGTGGCCCAGGAATTTGCCAAAGCCCTGAAGATTAAAGGGGCCAGGAGGAACGGCTACCTGGAATCGGAAGATTCGGTTGTGACCTGGTGCGTGGGGCACCTGGTCACCATGAGCTATCCGGAAAAATATGATGAGAAATACAAAAGGTGGGGGCTGGAGACCCTGCCTTTTTTGCCCGATGAATTTCTCTACGAGGTGATCCCGTCGGTCAAGGACCAGTACGAGATCGTGAGCGGCCTCTTAAACCGCCCCGATGTGGATACGATCTACGTATGCACCGACTCCGGGCGGGAAGGGGAATACATCTACCGCCTGGTGGAACAGATGGCCCAGGTCAAGGGAAAGGTGCGCAAACGGGTCTGGATCGATTCCCAGACGGAAGAGGAGATCCTGCGGGGCATCCGGGAGGCCAAGGACCTCGCCGAGTACGACAACCTCTCCGCCTCCGCCTATCTGCGGGCAAAAGAAGACTACCTGATGGGGATCAATTTCTCCCGGCTCCTCTCCCTGAAATACGCGGGCGGCATCAGCAATTACAGGCGCACCGGCTACAAGGCCGTCTCCGTGGGCCGGGTCATGACCTGCGTGCTGGGCATGGTGGTCCGGCGGGAGCGGGAGATCCGGGAATTTGTGAAAACGCCCTTTTACCGGGTCCTGGCAGACTTCGGCCTGTCCGCCGGGCATTTCGAAGGGGAATGGCGGGCCGTGGAGGGCAGCCCTCACTATCAGTCGCCCAAACTCTACAAAGAAAACGGCTGGAAGAAAAAAGAGGACGCCGAAAGACTGATCGAGCACTTGAGTCAGGGATCGCCGCTTGAGGGGATCGTCCAGAAAGCCGGGCGGAAAAAAGAAAAGAAAAACCCGCCCCTCCTCTTCAACCTTGCGGAGCTGCAGAACGTGTGTTCAAAATTATTTAAGATCAGTCCCGACGAGACTCTGCGCATCGTCCAGGAACTGTATGAGAAGAAGCTGGTCACCTATCCCCGGACAGACGCCCGCGTGCTCTCCACAGCCGCGGCAAAAGAGATCCGCCGCAACCTCTCAGGGCTGTGCCGGTATGAGGCTTGCCCGGGGATCGCGGCCCACATCCTGGAGACGGGGACCTATACGTCTATCGCAAAGAGCCGTTATGTCAACGACAAGAAGATCACGGACCATTACGCGATCATCCCCACAGGCCAGGGGCTTGGGATCCTGCCCAGGCTCAGGGAAGTCTCAAGGAACGTGTACGAGATCATCGTCCGCCGTTTCCTGTGCATCTTCTACCCTCCGGCCATATACCAGAAAGCGGATATCCAGGTCCGGATAAAAGAAGAGAACTTTTTTGCGGGATTTAAGGTCCTCCTGGACGAGGGGTATCTGAAGATCGCCACGGCCTCTTTTGTAAAAAAGAAAAAAGCAGATCCCCAGGAAGGGGAAAGACCTGCCGATGATACCGTCTTCGATGAGGCGATGCAAAAAGCCCTCCAGAGCCTTCGAAAAGGCAGCCGCCTGTCCGTAGAACGGCTCTTCATCAAGGAGGGGGAGACGGCGCCGCCCAAACGCTATAATTCCGGGTCCATGATCCTGGCCATGGAGAATGCGGGCCAGCTGATCGAGGACGAGGAGCTGCGCGCCCAGATCAAGGGCAGCGGCATCGGCACCAGCGCCACTCGGGCGGAGATCCTGAAAAAATTGGTGAACATCGAGTATCTGGCGCTGAATGAAAAGACCCAGGTGATCACGCCCACGCTCCTGGGAGAGATGATCTACGACGTGGTCAACAATTCCATCCGTCCCCTGCTGAACCCGGAACTGACGGCCAGCTGGGAGAAAGGGCTGACATACGTGGCCGAAGGAGAGATCACCCCGGAAGAATACATGCAGAAGCTGGAGCAATTCATTCGCCGGCATACGCAGAGAGTCATGGGCCTCAACAATCAGTACGCCCTGCGCAGCCTCTACGATGCGGCGGCAAAAGATCGCAACGAAGAAAGATAGAGGAGAAAAATAAAGGAGAAAAAATATGGACAGACCGATCATCCAAGATCTTCTTGACTTGTCACACACGGCATTCCCGCAGCTCTTCCAGGGAAAGACATATCCCTGGGAGATCCTTTCGGAGATCCACGACTTCATCCTGCGGGCCGGCAGGGACTTGGATCCGGAGATATACGAGCAGAGAGGGGAAGATCTCTGGATCGCCAGATCCGCGGAAGTTGCCGCCACCGCCTCCATCAGCGGCCCCGCGATCATCGGGGAGGAGGCGCAGATCAGACATTGTGCGTTCATCCGCGGGGACGTGATCGTGGGGGCCGGCGCAGTGGTTGGAAACTCCACAGAACTGAAAAACTGCGTCTTATTCGAAAAAGTGCAGGTGCCCCATTACAACTATGTAGGCGACTCCGTGCTGGGGTACAAAGCGCATATGGGCGCGGGATCCATCTGCTCCAACGTACGTTCAGATAAAAAACTGGTGGTGGTGAGAGCCGCCGGGGAGCGGATCGAGACGGGGAGAAAAAAATTCGGCGCCATCATAGGCGATATGGTCGAGATCGGATGCGGATCGGTGCTGAACCCGGGCACGGTGATCGGCCGGGCAAGCCAGGTCTATCCGCTGTCGTCGGTGCGGGGATGCGTACCGGCTGGGAGCATCTATACACAGAGCGGCAAGGTCATAGAGAAGGCATAGCAGATCATCTATCGTGATGTCTTTGTTTGATGAAGGGAGGATCCTGTATCTGTGGAGGATAGTCAAGAGATCAGATTTAGAGGGTGTCTGAAAACCTAAAATTCCCTTTGATCACCATAAATCTACAGATGAGAGAATACCTGCCGTTCAAAGACAGCGTTTTAAGGGGTCCGGGTGAGATCCGCAAGGTCTCCACTTCGTTCCGGTCGTTGCTGATCAAGCGCCACTGGCGCTTAGCAACCCCGGCGCTTTTGGTACTTTTCTCGTAGAAAAGTACACGGAAAAGATCTGAGTAGCTGTGGATAGTACAAGATATTATCAAAATTTAAGCTATTTACAGAATTCAGATGATCTTCAAACACGCTCAGTGAAGAAATGTAGATAGAAAGGGATATTTTATGAAAGCGATAGCGATCAACGGAAGTCCGAGAAAAAACTGGAATACAGCCACGTTATTAAAGAAAGCCCTTGATGGAGCGGCATCTGCAGGCGCAGAGGTCGAGTTGATCCATCTTTATGATCTGGAATTTAAAGGCTGCTGCAGCTGCTTTAGCTGCAAAAGGAAAGAAGGCAGATCTTCTGAGCGTTGTGTGATGAAAGATGATCTGACAGAAGTGTTGGAGCGGGTGATCGCTAGTGAGATCTTATTGCTCGGATCCCCGATATATCTGGGGAACATCACTGGGGAGATGAAGTCATTTATGGAGCGGCTGATATTTGCCGTACTTTCCTATGATCGTGCGGAACGTACAGATTTTAAAGGAGTGATACAAACGGGCTTTATCTACACGATGGGATTGCCGTATGAAATGTTGGGATCAGCTGGGTATCAATATATATTTGAGAACAACAAAAATTATCTGCGGCTTTTAAATGGTCATTCTGAGTATGTGATCTCGGCAGACTGCTACCAGTTTGACGACTATTCAAAATATGCGGCATCGAATTTTGATGCGGAGCATAAAGCCCAGGTAAGAAAAGAACGGTTTCCGATAGACTGTCAGAATGCGTTTGAGATGGGAAAGAGATCGGCTCTTTATGTGGATCAGCTTTAAAAAGGGCTGTTTTGTACATTTTGGAGGGCGTGCTGCATTTCACGATAATGTGGGCTGCAGCACGCCCTTTCGGGCGGATCAGATACGGAAGAGCCGGTAGCGCAGGTATGCCAGCAGCAGAAGATGCGCCGGGTAAAATATGTAGAACGCATATTTTATGACGGGCCCTTTCATCCATCCCCGCTCCCCATTATACAGAGTGATCGGGATCCAGGCGAAGATCGCCTTCCATTCCCAGGAAAGGCACAGCACGCCGCAGATGAACCGGAGCACAGGCAGGGCATGGAACAGATATAAGATCACGATCAAGAGAACGCCTCTGAAGTCATAATCCGTATGGAGCAGATAGGCGGCTCCCATGCCGGCAGCGGCGACGGGGACCATGAGCAGGAGATGTTTTTCCCGCGCCTTCTCCATCCCCCAGATGGCCAGCAGGCCGCACAGCAGCGTAAAGAACACGTTCTGGTATCCGGGCAGCCATACGGACGCCCCTAAGACCAGATTAAATGGGATCTCCGAGAGCAGCCCGAAGAGCAGGAGATTGGCCGCATAACGGACACGGCTGCGGGTATAGAAAAAACCCTCCACCAGCAAAAAGCAGTAGATCGGGAACGCGATCCGTCCGATATCCCTGCAGAGCTGATAATATCGGACGATGTCTACATCATGGCTCCAGTAGACGATGGATAGGCCGAAGTGGTCGATGAACATGCTCACGACGGCGATGAGCTTTAGGGTGCTGGAGCTGAAGATCTGCCAGGGCCGGGTGGCCGTACATTTATCATCCATAAAGAGACTCCTCCATTTCAAGTCGTGTGGTGTGTCTTGGTCTGTTTCACAATTGTATCACGAAAATCCTGAAATGAACATGAATAAAATGAACTTTTCTCCGAAAAATGTGGTAGAATAACAAGAAAAGCATTTTTCAGAAAGGTGGTCATACGTGAGAATGGTGAATATGTTATTTATCCTCTTCTATATGATGTGTCTATGTGTCTATGCAGTGGTCAGGGCGGCTGAGTACATCCTCTACGGGGTGGGCATGTGCGGCATGGCCCGGGAGGCGGGGATCAGCGGCGGCTGGATGGCATTCGTGCCCGTTGCCCGCAGATATCTCCAGGGAAGACTCAGCGGCCCCCTCACGCTGAAAGGAAAGACGTTAAAGGAGCCGGGCCTGTGGCTGGTCCTCCTGCCTTTCGCGGTGGGCATCGGGTCGGGATTCCTGGCGGGTCTGGTCATGGCTCTGATCGTGGCCGGGTCATTGATCAAAACGAACGCGATCATCATGATCCCCGTGACGGGCGTGGTGCTCCTGACGGGGCTGGCGATCTTGCTGCTGGTCGCCGCGGGCGCGGTGGTGAAAAACGGCCTGCGGGCGCTGATTGACTACCAGATCCTGTCCCGCTACTGCCAGGGGAATGTGCTGATCTTACATATCGTATTTTCTACGATCCTCCCGCTGTATGAAGCGGCCGTATTTTTCTATTACCGTCATCATGAGATCCTAAAGGAGGTCTGACATGACAGAGCAATGGATGGGATTTATCATTTGGAGCCTGGTGGGGAGCATGTTCATCATCCTCGGCGTATGCAGCGTTTTCTCCAAGACCCCGGCGGGATTCTGGGCGAATGTCAAGACTGTTGAAGTGACGGATATAAGGAAATACAACTGCGCATGCGCCAAGCTGTTCTGCGCATTCGGCATCGTGATGATCTTAGGAGGGGTCCCGATCCTGTGGGGCGGTCCATGGATCGTCGTTTCCTTGGTCGGGGTCATGGCCGAGGTCATCGCTGCCATGGCCGTCTATATACTCGTGATCGAGAAGAGATACAGGAAGAGGAGATAGAGAACTGCGGGAGGACCGCCTCGGATGAGGGCGGCGCTCCAAAAGAGAGGAGGGAGGCATGCTATGGAACAGTTGATGATAGATGCTTTTATGAAGAACAGGAAGGCTTGGCTTCCCATACCCAAGTGCCGCTTCGGGGAGCGGATCTATCACTATACGGACTTAAAGGCGCTGAAAGGGATCGTGATGGATCATGCGTTCTGGGTGACGAAGAGTGATTTCCTGAATGATAAATACGAATTTTATTATGCCTTTAAGATCATCCGCAAAGTCTGCGCCAAGATGATCCCCAACGCCCAGAACAGGAAGATCTTCATGCATGTGCTGAAAGAGCGGATGGAATTTTTCCACGGGAGCGCGGCCGACCAGGTGCTGGCGGGCTGGTATATCCTGTCTTTTTCAAAGGCCAAGGACAGTCTGCTGTTGTGGACGGAATTTTCCCAGTCCCAGGGATACTGTCTGGAATTTGACTACAAACGGCTGGTCAGGGAGCTGCCCGAGGGGACACATCTGGACGGCTACGTGATCTACGACAAAAAGAAACAGCACGAGCTGGTGGAAAATACCCTGTGCCAGATCCTGGAGGAAAAAGACGAGGGCCGGAAAAAATTAAGAGAAAAACTCTTTTCAGAGGAGAAGACAGTCAGCGCAAAAGAACTGGATGGCTTCATGAAAGAATTGGCGGCCTGCTGCTTCGTGTATTCCATGTTCTTCAAAAAAGACTGCTTCCGGGATGAGAAAGAGTACCGCTTCATCTTCTGGGCGTTCCACGAGCAGGTCCCCGGCAGCAGAGAGGCCCAGGTCATCCCCATGCATTTCCGGGAAAAAGACCAGGCGCTGCTCCCCTATATCGTGATCGATTATAAAGAAGAGGAGAAGCACAGCCCGATCTGTTCGATCACCGCAGGGCCAAAGAACGACAGCGACCTGGCGGTGAAAGGGATGCAGTATTTCCTGCGAAATGAGAAGATCGTGATCCCGGTGCGGGAGTCGAAGATCCCGCTGCGCTATTAAAGGAATAGTCC
>CAJTYN010000037.1:0-10490 GCA_910584115.1 uncultured Lachnospiraceae bacterium | reverse complement strand
AAGAGCGGGGTATCTGCGGACGGAAAAGATCTGAGCGGTCATAGATCGTACAAAATATCAGCAAGATCCGATCTATATACAAAATTTACAAGATCTTCAGACATACTCAAAAAAAGGAGGATGAGATGGACTATCGCAGAACATACGAAAGATGGTGTACGGATCCCCATATCGCAGAAGAAACAAAGCGGGAGCTGCGGGCCATCAAGGATGATGAGGCAGAGATCCGGGACCGTTTCCATAAGACGCTGGCTTTTGGGACCGGTGGTCTGCGGGGTGTGCTCGGCGCGGGGACGAACAGGATGAACATCTATACGGTCCGCCAGGCCACCCAGGGGCTGGCCGCGTATATCCTGCGGATGGGCGGGCAGGAGCGGGGCGTGGCGGTCGCCTATGACTCCAGGCATATGTCCCCGGAGTTTGCCCAGGAGGCGGCCCTGTGCCTGAACGCTAACGGGATCCGGACGTATCGCTTTGAGAGCCTGCGGCCCACGCCGGAGCTGTCCTTTGCCGTCCGGCATCTGGGCTGCATCGCCGGGATCGTCATCACGGCCAGCCACAATCCCAGGGAATACAATGGCTACAAAGTATACTGGGAGGACGGCGGGCAGATCCTGCCGCCCCACGACCGGGGCATCATGGAAGAAGTGGCGAAGGTGACGGATCTGTCCCAGGTAAAGACCATGGATCCGGAGACGGCCGTCGAGAGAGGCCTCTACCATGTGGTAGGCGGCGAGATCGATGACCAGTATATGGCCGCGTTGAAAAAACAGAGCATCCACCCGGAGATCATCCGGGAGATGGCCGGGGATATGAAGATCGTCTACACGCCCCTGCACGGCTCCGGGAATATCCCGGTGCGCCGGGTCCTCTCGGAACTGGGCTTTACCCAAGTCTACGTGGTGCCGGAGCAGGAGGGACCCGACGGGGACTTTCCCACGGTGGACTCTCCCAACCCGGAAGACGCCGGAGCCTGGATGCTGGCGCTCGATCTGGCAAGAGAAGTGGACGCGGATCTTGTGCTGGCCACGGATCCGGACGCGGATCGTCTGGGCGTCTATGTGAAAGATAAAAAGAGCGGGGACTATGTGAGCCTGACCGGAAATATGTCCGGCGTGCTCATAGCCTCCTACATCCTGCGGCAGAAAAAAGAGATGGGCACGCTGCCCAAAGACGCGCTCCTTGTGGAGACGATCGTGACCACAGACATGCTCAAAGCCGTCGCAGAAGCCTACGGCGTGGCGGTCGTCGAGGTGCTGACAGGTTTTAAATACATCGGGGAGCAGATCCGCCTGGCCGAAGAGAGGGGCACATATAGCTATATCTTCGGCATGGAGGAGAGCTACGGCTGCCTGGCCGGGACATATGCCCGGGACAAAGATGCCTGCGTGGCGGTGATGCTGCTCTGCGAAGTGGCGGCGTACTGCAAGAAACAGGGCAAGACCTTGTGGGACGCCATGCTGGAACTGTACGGGGAATATGGCTTTTACCAGGAAGACCTGTCCACGGTCACCTTAAAAGGGATCGACGGGGCTGAGAAGATCCGGGCGCGGATGCGGGACTTAAGGAAATGCCCGCCGCAGAGACTGGGCGGCTATCAGGTGCTGGCCGTCCGCGACTACCAGACGGGCAGCAGAGAGGATCTGCGGACAGGCGCGGTAAAAGAGACGGGACTCCCGGCATCGGATGTGCTCTATTATGAGTTGGAAGAAGATGCCTGGTGCTGCATCCGCCCCTCTGGCACGGAGCCGAAGATCAAGTATTATCTGGGGGTAAAAGGAGATTCTCTAAAAGATGCCCGGGCGCGTGCAGAGAATCTGAAAAAAGATCTTTTAAAAGGTCTTACGACACCCTCCAGCGGAGGTAAGAGATATGGATATCAGCAGATATAAAAGATATATTTCGAAAGAAACGATGATGGGGCCAGACAGTATCACGATCTTAGCGGAGTTGATCGACAGATATCCTCTGCAGTCTTCTGCTGATGACCTGATCCTCGATCTGGGATGTGGGATGGGATCGACAAGCTTTGTGATCGCTAAAGAAACAGGAGCGAAGGTTTATGCGAACGATCTGTGGGTAAGTGCAGAAGAGAATGAGAAGCGTTTTGCCCAATGGGGGATCAGTGGGCAGGTGACGCCAGTCTGCGAAGACGCAGGCGATCTTCACTTTCAAAAAAAGCGATTCAATGCTTTATTCAGTATCGACTCTTATCATTATTTTGCAGGCTATGAAGGATTCTTTCAGGAGAAGATCCTGCCGTTCATGAAAGACCGCGGAGTGGTCTTGATCGGTATCCCCGGTCTGAAAGATGAGTATACGGGCCGTGCCGGAGAACTCCTTTCTGAGTGGCTCGGTGATGACGCGCATATGTTCAAGAGCCCGACACGTTGGAAAGAGCTTATCGGCAGTCACGACAGGATCGAAATGGTGGAAACGTGGGAAATGGATCGTTTTGAAGAAGCATGGAGTGAGTGGCTCGCAACAGATAATGAATTTGCCCGCGGTGACAGACAGTATTTTGAAAGGATCATCAGACCATATACCTGCTTTGTTGGTATCTACATAAAACTGAAATAGATATCAAGGCTGAGAGTCATGAAAACAGGGTCGTCCTCATATACATGTTAGTAGTACATGCGAAAGGCAGGTGGGGACAATGGATGAGAGTCAGATCGTCCGTCTGTTTTCAGGCAACATCCGCAGGCGGCTGGAGAAATGCCGCCTCGATCACGGGCAGGTCTATGAGATCCGGCTGCGGGTACACAACCCCTGTATCATCTTATACAAGGGGGAAGAATATTTCCTCGGGCAGGACGGGATCCTGACCAGGGAGGCGGGGAGGGCCTACGGTGTGACGGAGGAGGATATCCGGGAGACGATGGAGCACATCGCGGGCTATTCCCTGTACGCGTACGAGGATGAGATCCGCCAGGGATATCTGACCGTACAGGGCGGCCACCGGGTGGGTGTCGCCGGGAAAGCGGTCATGGATGGGGAACACATCCGAAGTATGAAATATATCTCCTATATCAACGTGCGTATCTCCCATCAGGTCAAAGGGTGCGCCTCCTTCCTCATGCCTTATATCCGGATGGACGAGAGTATCTGCCATACGCTGATCATCTCTCCGCCCCGCTGCGGGAAGACGACCATGCTCCGGGACATGATCCGGCAGATCTCCAACGGGGACGGCCGTCATCCGGGGATGACGGTGGGTGTGGTGGATGAGCGCTCGGAGATCGGGGGCAGCTACCAGGGTGTGGCACAGAACGACCTGGGGATCCGCACAGATGTGCTGGACTGCTGTCCGAAGGCGGAGGGGATGATGATGCTGATCCGCTCCATGTCCCCGGCTGTGGTGGCGGTGGATGAGCTGGGGGACTACCGGGATATCCATGCCATCGAGGCGGTGGTCAACTGCGGCTGCAAGCTGATGGCCACGGTCCACGGGGATTCCATCAAAGACCTGCAGCAGAAACCCCTCTTCGAGCGCCTGATGGAGGAACATGTCTTTGAGCGTTATATCCTGCTGCAGGGCCGCCGCAGGGCCGGTGAGGTGCAGGCCGTCTTCGATCAGAGAGGGACGTGCCTCTACCGGGAAGGGAGGGGCGGCTGATCCGCATCCTGGGGGCCGTCCTGGTGGTGGCCGCCAGCGCAGGGATCGGTTTTTCTTACAGTTTCCGCCTGGGGAAGCGTCTGGAACAGCTCAAGCAGCTGGAGAGGATGGCGCTGCTCCTCAAGGGGGAGATCTCTTACGGGTGTGTTTCGCTTCCAGAAGCACTCTCATCCATCGGAAAAAAAATGCCGGAGCCGTTTGCGCATTTTCTGGGGCAGGTGGCATCCCGCTTAAAAGACTATCCGGATAAAAGCTTTCAGCAGATCTTCCAGGAAGAAGTGGAGGAAGATCTTGCCCAGTCGGCTTTAACAGCGAAGGATAAAGGAGCACTTATGCAGATGGGTGCTTTTTTGGGTTATCTGGATAAAGATATGCAGCTTCGGACAGTCGATCTGTATCTGCAGGAACTGGACAGGGAGATCAAGGACGCAGGGGAGAGCACGCCGGGCAGGCAGAAGCTCAGTAAGAGCCTGGGCATCATGGGCGGGCTGTTCCTGGTGCTCCTGCTGATATGACGGAAACTTTCGCGGCGCATGAGGATGGAGGAGATCCATGGAAGTAAATATCATATTTAAGATCGCCGCGGTGGGGATCCTAGTGTCTATGCTGAGCCAGGTATTGAAGCACAGCGGGAGGGACGAGCAGGCTTATCTGATCAGCCTGGCCGGACTTTTGATCGTGTTGTTCTGGCTCTTGCCTTACATCTATGAATTATTTGAAACTATCAAAGATCTGTTCCTGTTGTGACGGGAGGAGCGTATGGATATTGTCAAGATCTCTCTGCTGGGGATCGGGGGCGTGGTCCTGGGCTTTCTGTTAAAAGAGAACAAGCCTGAGTACAGCTTCTACGTGTCTTTTGGTGTGGGCCTCGCGATCCTCTTTCTGGCGGTGAGTAAGATCCGCTATCTCTTTGATTCGATCCTAAAGCTAAAGACGTACCTGCCCATGGACAGCAGCTACGTGGAGACGCTGCTCAAGATGGTGGGGATCACGTACATCGGCGAATTTTCCTCCGGGATCTGCAGGGATGCCGGGTATGGCGCGATCGGCAGCCAGATCGAGATGTTTGCCAAACTGGCGATCATGGCCGTGAGCATGCCGATCCTGCTGGCCCTTCTGGAAACGATCTACGGTTTCTTATCATGAGGGGGCTGGGATGTGCGGTCTGTCTGTCCGTCCTTCTGTCTGTCCTGGCAGCTCTTCCCGTATATGGGAGTGTTCAGGATCCGGCGAAAAACGGAGGGGAGGCGGCGCAGGGGCTTTTGGAGGACATGCAGTTGGAGGAGATCCAGCAGATGATCGATCAGATGCTGGGAGAAGATACATTTTCCCTGGTACAGGCCGTGCAGGATCTGATGTCCGGGAGAGAGGCGCTGGATCGGGAGCGGGTGCTGGAGATGGTCTGGAAAGTCTTCTTTTCACAGTTTGTCCGGCAGAAAGACCTGGTCTTACAGGCGCTGCTCCTGGTGCTCCTGGCGGCCCTGTTCACAAACTTTTCTCAGATCTTTGACAGGGGGCAGGTGGGCGAGATCGGGTTTTATATCGTGTACTTGCTGCTGTTTACCCTGCTGCTGAATGGGTTTTACAGCCTGAGCCGCCAGTTGGAGGAGCGGATCGCGGGCCTGCTGGGTCTGATGAAGGGGCTGGCTCCGGCGTATTATCTGGCCGTGGCGGCGTCTTCCGGCGTGACCAGCGCTGCCATGTTCTATCAGATGGTCCTGCTCTTGGTCGGCGTGGCCCAGTGGGCGATCCTCGCTTTCGTGCTGCCCTGTACGGGCCTGTATGTGCTCCTGGAGATGGTGAACGGCTTGTCAAAAGAGGAGGTGGTCAGCAAGCTGGCGGATCTTTTCCGCACGCTGGTGGAGTGGGCCTTGAAGACGATCATGGGGGGTGTGGTGGGCATGCAGGTGATCAGAGGACTGGTGGCGCCTGTGATCGATGCCTGGAAGCGGACAGCCCTTGGAAAGACGGCCAGCGCCATCCCGGGTGTGGGAAATGCGCTGAACGCGGTGACGGAGATCGTGCTGGCCAGCGCGGTGCTGGTGCGCAACTGCCTGGGCGTGGCGTTCGTGCTGATCCTTTTGATCTGGGGCCTGGCCCCGCTGATCCAGTACAGCGTCTGCGCCCTTTTGTACAGATTGGCGGCGGCGCTCGCCCAGCCCATATCGGACAAGCGGCTGGTGGGCTGCCTGAGCGTGATGGGCGAGGGGTGCGGCCTGCTGCTGAAGATCTTATTTACCACGGAACTGCTCTGTATGATCACGGTGGCAGTCCTGGCGGTGTCTTTTGGAGGTGGCTGAAGATGGCCCAGGAGGTCTATCAATGGGCGCGGAACCTGGCGGTCTATTATATCGTACTGACGGCCCTGATGCACATCATGCCGAATTCCCAGTATGGCAGATATATCCGTTCTTTTATGGGGATCTTGCTGATCTTGATCGTGGCGTCCCCGCTCCTGGACCTTTTACATCTGGAGGAGCGGATGGATGGTCTGTTCCATAAGAAGATGCTGGAAGAGGCGTTCGCGGATCCTCCCTGGGGAGAGGGGCAGGAGGAGGCACGGGGATATTACCTGCAGGCTTACGAACAGGAGGCGGCGGGGCAGATCCGCGGCTCTCTGGAGGAGATCCTGGCGGGGAGCTGCAAAGTCCTGGACGTGCGGGTACATATGGAGATGGATGAAGAGCTGGGGGAGCTTTATGTGGCTTTTATACAGATCTGGCTCTCCGGCGCGGAAAATAGCCAGATGAGGGAGAGGGTGGAACATGAGTTGGCAGGATCCTACGAGATCACAGGAGAGAAAGTGGAGCTTTTCTTTGAAGAAATGGGATAAACAGCAATGGCTCATCCTGCTCCTTCTGGGCGCCATCTTGCTGGTGATGGCGATCCCTGTAAAGGAAAAGTCCGAAAAGAGCACGGCATCCGGGACGGCCTATGGAAGCTCTCATAAAAGTCCTTATGAAGATCCTTATGACGAGACAGGGCAGGCCCTGACCGAGAGGGCGGCTCTTGAGCGGCAGCTGGAAGGGCTTCTCAAGCAAGTGGAGGGGATCGGGCAGGTGCAGGTGATGCTGATGTCCGGGGATGCTTCCGACGGCATCGCGTCTTTTTCAGCACAGGAGGAGGACATCAAGGTCAAAGGCGTGCTGATCGTGGCCCAGGGCGGGGACGATCCTGTAGTGGTACGAAATATTCAGGAGGCAGTTATGGCATTATTTCAGGTGGAAGCCCATAAGATTAAAGTAATGAAAATGAAATAAAAAAGGAGAGGAAAGTGAAAAAAATCTTCAAGAAAAATCAAGTGATCATTACGGCTCTGGCGATCATGATCGCCGTGGCAGGCTATCTGAGTTTTTCCGATACAGATTTCGGGATGAGAGAAGCCAGCACAGAGACTGCGGACAGCAACATCCTGGAGGACGATATCTTAAAAGATATCGAGAGCCTGGACTATGACGTCAGCGACGAGACAGCACTGATCGAGGAAAACAGCCTCGGCACCACGGCGCAGGCATCCCCCACAGCGTCGCCGGGAGGAGAGACGGGAACGACAGAGAGCGGAGAGGCCACAGGAGAAGGCACAGCCACGCCGGAGGAGACCGCAGGATCCGGGACGGATCCCGAAGACGTGAGCACGGACACTCCGGGTGAAGCCGTCCTCACAGGATCTACGGGATTTGCGGCCCAGGCGAAGATCAGCCGGGAACAGGTGCGCTCCCAGAATAAGGAGAACCTGATGCAGATCATAGACAACCCGGAGGTGTCAGAGGAGCAGAAGGCGGAGGCCGTATCCAGCATGGTGACCCTGTCAGAGACGGCGGAGCGGGAATCGGCGGCGGAAGTGCTCTTGGAATCAAAAGGTTTTCCGGACGTGGTCGTGAACCTGACCGGGAACAGCGCGGACGTGGTGGTGCCGGATGATCAGCTGGACGATGCCTCCCGGGCCCAGATCGAGGACATCGTAAAACGCAAGACAGAGGTGGCGCCGGAAAATATCGTCATCACGCCTTTGAGCCAGGCATCCGAATAAGATCTGTGCCTTGACAGCCCGTTTCCTGTGTAATAGAATGGAAACGTTGTATAGAGAAGGAAAAGACAGTAAACAGTACAGGAGGTTTACGGTGCCAGAATATACCAAAGAGATCAAAAAAAGGCGCACGTTCGCGATCATATCCCATCCGGATGCCGGAAAGACCACGCTGACAGAGAAGTTCCTGCTCTACGGCGGCGCGATCAACCTGGCCGGGTCCGTGAAGGGAAAAGCGACAGCGAGACATGCGGTGTCGGACTGGATGGAGATCGAGAAAGAGAGGGGGATCTCTGTGACCTCTTCCGTCCTTCAGTTTCATTACGATGATTACTGCATCAACATATTAGATACCCCGGGACATCAGGATTTTTCCGAGGACACATACAGGACCCTGATGGCGGCCGATTCTGCGGTGATGGTCATCGACGGATCCAAGGGGGTGGAGGCGCAGACGCGCAAGCTCTTCAAGGTCTGCGTCATGCGCCATATCCCCATTTTCACATTTATCAATAAGATGGACAGAGATGCCAACGATACGTTCGACCTCTTAGACGAGATCGAAAAGGAGCTGGGGATCGCCACCTGTCCGGTGAACTGGCCGATCGGCTCCGGAAAAGCCTTCCGGGGCGTCTACGACCGCCAGACAGGACGGGTGCGCACGTTCTCCGATACCCAGAAAGGGACCCAGGAGGGCAGGGAGGAGGAGATCGCGCTGGACGATCCCCATCTGCTGGATATCCTGGATCCGGAGCAGAAAGATACGCTGCTGGAAGAGATCGAACTGCTGGACGGCGCCAGCGCCGAATTTGACCAGGGACTGGTGGACAAGGGAGAACTGACCCCGGTCTTCTTTGGATCCGCGCTGACGAATTTTGGCGTGGAGACGTTTTTAAGACATTTCCTGGCCATGACGGCGCCGCCGCTGCCCCGTGTTTCGGATCAGGGCGAGATCGATCCCATGGGGGACGTGTTCTCGGCCTTCGTCTTCAAGATCCAGGCCAATATGAACAAGGCCCACCGGGACAGGCTGGCGTTCATGCGGATCTGTTCGGGGCGGTTTGACTCCAGCGAGGAAGTCTACCATGTGCAGGGAGGCCGGAAGATGCGCCTGTCCCAGCCCCAGCAGATGATGGCCCAGTCCCGCCATGTGGTGGACGAGGCGTACGCGGGGGACATCATCGGCGTCTTCGATCCGGGGATCTTCTCCATCGGCGATACGGTATGCAGTCCGGGGGAGAGATTTGCCTATGAGGGGATCCCGACCTTTGCCCCGGAGCATTTCGCCCGGGTGCGGCAGGTGGATACGATGAAGAGGAAACAGTTTACAAAAGGAGTGAACCAGATCGCCCAAGAGGGCGCCATCCAGATCTTCCAGGAGCTGGACTCCGGCATGGAGGAGATCATCGTGGGCGTGGTGGGCGTGCTGCAGTTCGATGTGCTCAGATACCGCCTGAAAAATGAATACAACGTGGAGATCATCCTGGAAAATCTGCCCTATGAGCATCTGCGCTGGATCGGGAATCCAGATGAGGTGGATGTGAAGAAGATCGTTGGGACGTCCGACATGAAGCGGGTCACGGACTTGAAGGGGAACCCGCTGCTCTTGTTCGTCAACGCCTGGAGCGTGGGGATGACCCTGGATCGGAACGAAGGGCTGGTCCTGTCTGAATTTGGGATCTGATCCTTTTTGATCATGAGGAAAAGCCGCCGGGAGGATGTTCTTCCCGGCGGTCTTGGCTCAGAGTGAGAGGATCTGGTCTGCCTTGTTCACTCTTTGATATAGTCCAGTTCGGTGAGGTTTACACCGGAGGCTGTCAGAATGACCTTTAATGCGATGTAGCGTCTTTTCATCTTCTTGTAAGTTTCCGAATCTTTTTCTGTAGAGGACATGTAATCTTGCAGGCGTTCAAATTCCTCGACAGATATCTTGATCATTTCTTTTTCAGACATTCTCATCACCTCCCTGTCTGGCATTATCATAGCATATCGGGCGGCGGGTGTAAAGGACCCTGCGGGGAGGGCTCTAGCCGTCTGTATGGATCATTTTGTCCGGACTGTCTGTGTAGCCGTATAGTAAGAATATACCGTGTAGCCCTTGATCTTCCGGTAACAGCGGATATCGATGTAGTATTTTTTGTTCCGGGCCAGTCTCAGGACCGTCCGGCTCTTGGTGCTGCTGCCGTTTACGCGGACCGTGCGGGTCGTCTTTTTCGTAAACTTGGGGCTGGTGGAATAGCGGATCTCATAGCCCGTGGCGTACGCTGGCTTCTTCCATTTCAGGGTGAAGCCGCCTTTTTTCGCCTTTAGGCTGGTGATCTGCGGTTCCTTCGGGCTGATCCAGAAATGGGGCTTGTAAGTCAGGCAATAGCTGCCCTTGAAGGTGACCGTCACGGTGTAATATCCGGGCGTCTTGGCGTTCTTCGGGTAGGTCAGGCTGTAGTCCGTGCCCTGTTTCAGGGTTTTCCCCTTCCTGTCCAGGACCCGGATGGTCGGCCGGATCACTTTTCCGGTGTACTCATAGTCGCAGATGTAGTCGTCGTCCGCCTCATCGTAATACTTCCCGTCGCAATACATCTCCACCCTGTCGTAGCCGGGGACTGTCTCGGTGGTCTTCTTCCCACAGATCTTGCACTGGAGGACGCGTTTGCCGTCTTCCAGATAGCTGGCTTGTTTTGTGACCGATACGATCTTTTTGTTGGATCTGCTGTGGCGGCAGACGGACGGGGCAGGTGTCGGAGTCTTAGTCGGCGTCACTGTCGTGCCTACGGTGACTCTGCAGGTGGCTCTGAGGATGGCGCCGCTCCTGTTTTTAGCCGTGGCTGTGATGGTCGCAGTCCCTTT
>CAJTYN010000036.1:20318-21710 GCA_910584115.1 uncultured Lachnospiraceae bacterium | reverse complement strand
ACTGTGAGAGGGGAAAAGATGTGCTGATGATCTGTCTTCATGGATGCTCACTCCTTCATGATCGTGATATTTTAAGGCTTCTGCGATCATTATATAGTAGGAGGACGCACAAAACAAATTCGTATAGCAGGGGAAATGTATAGAGAACTTCTATAAAAAGATCCGGCTGCATATGATAGTCATGGAGGGTCTTTTAAATAGACGCCAGAGAGGGGTGTATAGACAGTGGAAAAGATCCATACATGCCAAGAGATCTATGCAAAGATGAAAAAGCTGGCCCGACAGTATCCCCAGTACGTCCATCTGGAAAGGATCGGGATCAGCCATGACAGGAGAGAGATCCGGTCCCTGACCATCGGCAATCCGAGAAAGGTCCTGTTCTGCACAGCCGGGGTGCACGGGCGGGAGAGCATCAATCCGGTCATCCTGGTACATATCATGGAAGAGTATGCCTGGGCCTATCAGGGGAGACAGGCTGTGCCGGGACAGCCCTATACGGTGTGCGAACTCCTGCGGGAATGCGGGATCTGCTTCGTGCCCCTTGTCAATCCGGACGGATATGAGATCGCCTCCCGGGGCTTTCGGCAGGTGCGCGATCCGAAGCTCCGCCAGAGCCTGCGGATCCGGGATATCCCGTCAAAAGAGTGGAAATACAACGCCCGCGGGGTGGACATCAACCGGAATTTTCCCTGCCGTTCCTACCGCCCGCAGCATTCCGGGGACTGTCCGGCCAGCGAGAACGAGACGAAAGCCCTGATCCATCTGTTCCATTCCTGTGACAGCGTCGGCTACGTGGACTTCCACTCCAGAGGGAAGATCATCTATTACTACCGCAACGCCATGCCCGCGGACCATAACCGGTACAGCCACCGTCTGGCCCGGTATCTGCAGGAGCTGTCCGGATACGAGCTCGGGGGTCCCGAGGAAGAGGCCCATACGCCTTATAGTGGGGGAAATTCCGTCAATTACTATTCGGAAGTCCTGAAGATGCCCGCCCTGACGGTGGAGACAGTAGAAGAGTCGGCCTCCTTCCCGCTCCATGCGAGATACCAAAAAGAAACGTACGAAGAGATCCGCCACATCCCGCTGGGGATCCTGGCGCAGATCATCGCGACGGCGGAAGAACTGCCGTAGATTTCCCCGGTCTGTCAGGCATCCAGCGATCCAATACTCACAGACTCCCGCACTCTTCTAAACTGTTGATGAGGAGATACGGTCGTATCGCTGACATAGCGCTCTTTCCTTTTTGGTCGTTGCCAACCTACTGATCCTTCCGGATGATGGAGAATTCCCGGCCTTTTTTCGCCCAGCCTTTCTCCACATGAGCATTGTAATCAATCGTGGCCTTGTCCCAGCTCTCATACAAAGGGTCGCCCCGATGGTCTTTATAAT
>CAJTYN010000036.1:0-20218 GCA_910584115.1 uncultured Lachnospiraceae bacterium | reverse complement strand
CATACTCCTGCCAGGCGACGGGAGGTGTCCAGCCATAAACGACAACGCTGGTGCCGAATATCACACCGTCTATGGTATCCTTCGGTTCATCATAAAAGGCTTCATAGCTTTTGACCACGTCTCTTTTGGGGCAGGAATAGCAATAGAAAGTATATCCCACAGCCAGCGAGAGGATCGCCAGGAAACACAATATCTTTATACATTTTATCTTTTTCATCATATGCCCCCACGTTAAAATTGCTGATAGACAAAGTCAGATGCTACAAATCCCGCGCCATAGGCTCCGTAGATGAGCAAAAATACGATGGCCCCCACGATCACCAGCCACCGGAACAGTATATTCTGTTCCTCCAGCTTCTTGCGGATGCGCATGCCGTTTTCCTGTAAAAGGCTGACGACGAAGAGCACTATGAGCATAAAGAGGACGAGGCTGATCTCATTTTCAGATAATCCCAGTTTCTCCAGGCTCCCATCTGTGAATATCCAGGGGTTATAGTCTGAGAACATCCTCTTGAGCATCCGGAGGGAGTCCATAAAAGATGATGCCCGGGAGAATATCCTCCCGATACTGACGAGGAAGAACGTGCGCATGATCTGAAAGAATCTCCAGCTGAAGCATCCGGTATTGATCCCGAGCCGCTCTTCCACCTTTTTGTATACGGGATCCAGGATGATGCTGGATGTGATGATCACGCTGTTCCACAGACCGTAAGCCACATATTTCCAGCTGGAGCCGTGCCAGACGCCTACCAGCATGAAAGTGATGAAAGAGGCGAGAAAGGTGGGCAGCATCTTCCCCATGTGGCTGCCGAAGATCTTACGGGTCCTCTTTCCCATGTCCGCGAAGGCTTTAGAGAGGGAGAGGGGATAGAACACATAATCCCGCATCCAGGCCCCCAGGGTTATATGCCATCTCCGCCAAAATTCGGCGATGGACCGGGCAAAATAGGGCCGCTCAAAGTTCACCGCCATATCGATCCCAAAGATCTGCGCGATCCCCCGGACGATATCCATGCCGCCGGAAAAGTCCGCGTATACCTGAAGACCGTAGGCGACAGATCCGATCAGTATCATAAAGCCTTCATACTCGGTATAGTCATTAAATATGGTATCCGCGACGACTCCCACGTATTCCGCCAGGGTCAGTTTCTTGATCAGTCCCCAGAGGGCGAGCTCAAGGCCGTGCTTGCACTCCATAAAGTCGAATCTGTGGCCTTCATAGAGCTGAGGAGCCAGGTGATGATAACGCCCGATCGGCCCCTGTATGATCTGGGGGAAAAAGGAGACAAAGAGGGCTATCTTGGCGAGATTTCTTTCAGCAGGCACTTTTTCCCTGTATACATCGACGATATAGCCTGTGGCCTGGAGGGTGTAAAAAGAGATCCCCAGGGGCAGGGCCAGGTCGATCTGAGGGGCGGCGGAGGAGATCCCCAAGAGCCCCAGCAGTGAAAAAGTCTGAGCCGAAAGGAAATTAAAATACTTCAGATAGACCAGGAAACCGAAGCAGATGACCAGGCCGAGAGCCAGGACGAGCCGCTTTTTATGCTGTATCTTTCCCCGATAGGCTTTCTTTTCCGTTCTTGACAGATCGGGATGATCTTTCAGATATTCTCTTTGTGTCTGGTTATACCGGTCCAGCCAGAGGGCGGTCACATAGATGCACAGGATGGTCAGGACCATGAAAAAGCCTGTGCCGATCCCCCCGTAAAAATAAAAAACGATGCTGGATGTCAGCAATACGATCCAGCGGGACCGCAATGGTATCAGAAAATATAATACTGCTGTCATCATAAAGAGGACAGCAGATCCAATAGATAATAAAGTCATTTTTTTCCCTTATCGAGCCTGCACTCATCTTAAGATCTTCCGATCAGTCGGACAGATCATTGATGAGGGCCTCCATCGCTTCAACAGTATCGAAATTCTCCGGTTCCAGATCGTCCACGCCGATAGAGATGGAAAACTCCGCGTTCAGTTCCCCTACGAGGGAGACGATATCAAAGGAATCCAAGATCCCGTCCGTGACCAGAGCCTTTTCATTTTCAAAGTCCACATCCGGCCGCAGTTCCTTTAAGATCTCCATAAGCTGTTCTTTCATTTTTAGTTTCTCCTTTCACTTTAAGTAATATTGATCGCATAAGATACCGTCCGGGGAAAAACCTTCCCGCCGGTATAATGTGATCGCGTTCGTATTTTCCACATCCACCCACAGCCGCAGTGTCTTCAGTCCGGCTTCCAGGGCTTGTGAGACGCCTCTTTTAAACAGGGCGCTGGCCAGTCCCTGCCTCCGGTACTGGGGCAGGACGGCAAGATGCTGCAAAAGCCCCGCATTCCCCTGGATATCCAGTGTGATGACAGCGCAGAGCCTGCCATCCCGGATGTCTTCCACGCAGCTTAAAGTACCTTCCGCCTGCGATCTTTCCAGCTGGACGGCATCAGGAAGGGGCGTGCTCTTTTCGTCCAGGGCTGTCTTCCACAGTGAGATGACCTCGGCATAGGGTATGGATCCTGTCATCAGACGATACCCTTCCGGAAAACCATGAGAAAGCTCCAGAGGAACCTCTCCGGCAAGGTCGAAGGCCATGCGCTGATAGCGCTTAAATCGAGCGATCCTGTCATCTGAGAGCATAGAAGAGATAAAAGGATCGGCCTTTGCCGGTCTGTTCCGGGAGGAGATGACGTCCAGCAAGATCTTTCTCTCATCCCCCTTTTTTCCAGCCCCTGCGGCCAGAGAGGAGAGATCCGGGAGGGATGCCCCCTCGGCGGCGTGATAGTATAGGTTCTCATAGTCCGGTCTGCCGCATAAGATGATGAGCAGGCCGGGCGCCTGGAGAAGATGGAGTCTCCCCTGCGCGATGAGCCTGGTGAGCTCGTCGCGCATCAGATAACAGTTGGTGCTGACCTTTTTATGTTGTTTCTGAAAAGCCGTGACGATCTCGTTCAGTTCCTGTATGCTCTGGATCTTTTTCATTTTAGAGATGCTCCTCTTTTAAGGCGACCCTGTCGATCTTCCCGTTCTTTGTCATGGGCAGCTTTTCCATGTGTACAAAACGGTTGGGCAGCATATATTTGGGCAGGCTTTTTCCCGCCCCTTTCATGATCTCCCGTTCACAGGCCGCCGCGGACTGGTAGAACAGGACGATCTTTTCTTTCTTTTCGTCGTAGATGCAGCAGCCGGCATCTATAAAGTCCAGGGCATTGATGATGACCTCGATCTCCCCCAGCTCGATGCGATGGCCCATATGCTTGATCTGATGATCCCTGCGGGAAAGAAAGTAATACAGGCCGTCCTCGTCCCGTTTGCCCAGGTCGCCCGTCCGGTAGATCAGCTCCGGATAGCAGTCGTTGCAGGGATTCTGGCAAAAGGCCGCGGCTGTCTTCTCAGGGTTGCGGTAATAGCCCAGCGCCAGGGACGTGCCCCGGACACAGATCTCCCCGATCGTCTCGGGCTCCGTCACCAGCCGATCCCCGTCCAGGAGCAGGATATCCGTGTTCCTGAAAGGGATGCCTATGGGAAGGGCGTCCGTGTCGAGATAGGGCCTGTCCACTCTGTAATAGAGGCAGTTGCAGGTGATCTCCGTCGGACCGTACAGATTGACGTAGGTGACCTTGGGGAGTTTTCCCCGCCAGTAGTTGAGCACTTTATTGGGCATGACCTCGCCGGAGAACATGACAGTCCGAAGGCTCTCAGGAAGGGCCTTTTCGAAGGCGTTCAGATTCTCTATGATGCGCAGAGCGGATGTGGCCCATATGATCGTGTTGATGTTCTGTTCATTGAGGCAGGTGATGAGCTTCGCGGGAAACGAGAAGAACATCTTCGGGATGACGTGCATGCGTCCGCCGCATTTCAGAGTAGAGTAGATATCTTTTACGGACACATCAAAGTCAAAAGGAGCCTGGTTCCCGAAGACGCAGGACTCATCGAATCCAAAGACTTCCGCGAAATTTTCTATGAGGTCTATCACAGAGCGGTGGGAGACCAGGACGCCCTTCGGCACGCCGGTGGAACCGGATGTGAAGATCGCGTAGAGGGGATCGGTATCGATGGCCATGGCGCGTCTGGATGCCAATGCTCCCCGGTCGGGATCCGCGGCGATACCGTCCTCGTAGGATATGGCAGCGCATTTAAGATCTATCTGGTCGAGTATCTTCAGATCCTTTTCAGAGACGATGGCCGCTCTGGGGCGCAGTGTCTCGAATATGAGACTGATCCGTCCCACGGGCAGCTGTCTGTCGATGGGAACATAAAAATTGCCGCTCTTTACGATGCCTAGGAATGCTATCAGGCTCTTGATATCTCTGTCGATAAATACCACGACAGGGGAATTTCTGTTCTCCACATATCTGAGCACACAAGAGCCGAGGGCGTCGGAAAGCCTGTCCAGTTCACTGTAGGTCACGGATCCGGTACTGTCAGAAAAGGCAGTCCTCCCACCATATCTTTCCACACTGAGACTAAGATGATCCAGAACATTCGTCAACATAGGGCATGCATCCTTTCTGGTGATATTTTGGGAAATGCTGTAAAAATAACAATGCTCATATGATAGCATACAAGATATGAAATTACAAGGGGTTTATAGGGAAAAGCCGCGGGCATTCCGACTATACATTTTCGGAAGATCCATATATAATGGACGTAAGATGTGAGGAAGGGGGTACGAGATCATGTCCGACAAAAAGATATTATTGATCGAGGACGACCTAAGCCTGGTCAGCGGGCTTTCCTTCGCCCTGAAAAAGCAAGGATACGGGCTGGATATCGCCCGCACGAGCCTGGAGGCGGACGCTCTATGGCCCAAGAACGCATACAATCTGGTGATCTTGGACGTGGCCCTCCCGGACGGCTCCGGCTTTGACATATGCCAGAAGATCCGCCAGAGTTCAAAAGTGCCGATCATCTTTTTGACCGCCGCGGACGAGGAGACGGATGTGATCATGGGACTGGACATGGGCGGCGACGATTATATCACAAAACCTTTCAAACTGGCCATCTTCCTCTCCAGGGTCAACGCGATCCTGCGCCGGAGCGGCCAGTTTTCCCAGCCGGACGGGGAGCTGGCCTCCAACGGGATCGAAGTGCGGCGTCTGGCGGGAACGGTCTCCAGGGACGGGGAGAGGATCGATCTGACGGCCAGCGAGTACAGACTCCTATGCATGTTCATGGAAAACCCGGATCAGATCTTATCCGCGGAGCAGCTCCTGGGGAGATTGTGGGACTGCGACGAACGGTATGTGGACAACAACACGCTGACCGTATACATCCGCAGGCTGCGCACGAAGATCGAGGAGGATCCCAGCCATCCCAAAAAAGTGGTGACCGTCCGTGGGATGGGCTATAAATGGGACACATCCGGCGGGAGCGGGCGATGAGGATCTTGGCGGACCGGCGGATCCGCGCTCTTTTGTTCAGTATGGGGATCTGTGTGGGTGTGTATATCCTCCTCTCCGCGGCGATCCTCATCCTCGGCCTGGAAAACGGAGCCGTCTGGGTTTTCTTGAGTGCGCTGGCCCTGATCCTGGCGGTCTGGCTGCTCTGCATCAGATATCTCCGGGGGCAGGATAAGATCCTGGAGGGGGCCGTGGCGGTCCTCTCGGACTACATCGCCGGGGATCCCAGCGCCCGCATCGCCTGTGATGAGGAGGGCGAACTCTGCCGCCTGTTCCACCAGATCAACTTCCTGGCCGCCGTCCTGGATGCCCAGGCACAAAGAGAGGCCAGTTCGAGAGAATCTCTGAAAAAGACCATCGAAGACATCTCCCATCAGCTCAAGACGCCCCTGGCGGCCCTCAACATCTACAACGGGATCCTCCAGGAGGAAGCACGGGATCTGCCCGCCATCCGGGAATTTACAGAGCTTTCGGAACAGGAGCTGGACCGGATCGAGACATTGATCCAGAGCCTTCTGAAGATGGCAAGACTGGACGCGGGCACGGTGATCCTCAATAAACAGCCGGAGGACATCCGGGATATCCTGGAAAAAGTGAAAGAGCATTTCGCATTCAGAGCCGCCCGGGAAGGCAAGGAGATCCACCTGGAGAGCGACGGGGAGCTTTATTTTTCCTGCGACCGCCTCTGGCTCACAGAAGGTCTGGATAATATCGTAAAAAATGCTCTCGACCACACAAAGGCAGGGGACGCCATCTGGATCGGCGCGCGGCGGCGGGCGGGGGTGCTGCAGATCCTCATCCGAGATAACGGCAGCGGCATCCACCCGGAGGATCTGTATCATATCTTCAAGCGCTTCTACCGGAGCCGTTTTTCCAAGGATACCCAGGGCATCGGCCTGGGACTGCCCCTGGCCAGATCGGTCGTCGAGATGCATGGCGGGAACGTGGAAGTGGACAGTGAGTGGGGCGGCGGCACGGTCTTTACGATGACTTTCATGGAGATCCCTACAAGATCGTAGGATTCGTTTCATCTTGCTGTAAGGTCGGCGGGCTATCCTCTTTGTCGTACAGATAAATACGGATGACTCAAGAAAAGAGGTATGACAGACAATGGATCTATTACAAGTAAGATCGATCTGCAAGACCTACGGCAGCGGTGAGGCCGCCGTAAGAGCATTGCAGGACGTGAGCTTCACCGTCCCCAAGGGAGAATTTGTGGCAGTGGTGGGCGAGTCCGGCTCCGGAAAGAGTACGCTGCTCAATATGCTGGGGGCGCTGGACGTGCCCACCTCCGGCAAGGTACTGATCGACGGCAAGGATATCTTTCAGATGCCGGAGGCCCGGCTTACGATCTTCCGCCGCCGGAACATCGGTTTCATCTTCCAGGCCTTCAACCTGATCCCGGAGCTTACGGTGGAACAGAACATCATCTTTCCCATGCTGCTGGATCACCAGAAGCCGGACAGGAGATATCTGGAAGAACTGCTGGCGGTGCTCAATTTAAGAGAGCGGCGCGGCCATCTGCCCAGCCAGTTATCCGGCGGGCAGCAGCAGAGGGTGGCCATCGGGCGCGCCCTTTTTACCCGCCCGTCCCTGATCCTGGCAGACGAGCCCACGGGAAATCTGGATTCCCAGAACAGCAGCGAAGTGATCGCGCTCTTAAGAGAAACCTCCAGAAAATATGCCCAGACGATCATCATGATCACCCACAACCGGGGGATCGCCCAGGCTGCGGACCGCGTGCTGCAGGTCTCGGACGGTGTCCTGACAGATCTGGGGAGGTGTTTTTGATGAAGAGTTATCTGAGCCTGATCCCGATCTCCGCCCGCGTCCGCAGGAAACAGAGCAAGATGATCTTGATCTGCATCACCCTGGCGGTCTTTCTCGTGACCGCGATCTTCTCCATCGCGGAGGCGGGGCTCGATATAGAGACAGCCAATTCCGTGGACAAAGCGGGATACTGGCACATCTGTCTGCAGGACGCGCAGGAGAGCGCCGCCCGGCAGATCGCGGAGCGCCCGGACGTGGCTGTCACATCCTGGTACAGCGTATTGAACCTGGACGAGGATCTGAAGATGGATAAAGAATATTACATCGGGGGCGCGCAGACGGCCCTGTGCGGGATCGAGCAGCCGTTCATCACGGACATCATGCATTATTTTTCAGAAGGCGCCCATGTGACCGGTGAAGATGATGTGATCCTCACGGAAAATGCCCGGAAGCTCCTAGGAGTCAAGCTGGGTGATACGGTCACGCTGAACACGCCCTGCGGCAGTTACGATCTTGTGGTATCCGGCTTTCGGATCGAAGGAGGCGGAAAGTACGCGGGGGTCAATGGCGGGACCACCAGCGCTCTGCTGGTCAAGGAAGACCAGGTGGGGGCATTTCTGCACATCAACACCTTCCGCGCCATCTGCGCCGCGAATGATGAGACCTGCAGCCTCCAGTATTATATCCAGTTCGGCAAACGCGTGCGCTTAAAAAAGGCGATCGAAGAGATCAAAGAGCAGTATGGGTACACAGAAAGGAACATCAAACTGAACACGATCCTCATGGCGTCAAAAGGGATCAGCAACAGCACGTATATCAAGAACATCTATCCCCTTGCGGGGGTGCTCTTCCTGGTGATCCTAGTGGCGGGCGTCATGATGATCGGGAGCAGCATGAACAGCAATGTGGCCCAGAGGATGCAGTTCTTCGGGATGCTCCGCTGTCTCGGCGCCAGCAGGCGGCAGATCATCCGGTTCGTGCGGCTGGAGGCCCTGAACTGGTGCAGGACGGCGGTCCCGATCGGCGCTCTGTCAGGAACGGCGGCCACATGGCTCCTGATCGCGGGGCTGAAGTACATCGTGGCCGGCGAATTTTCTTCTATGTCCGTGTTCAAAGTCAGCCCTTTGGGGATCTGCTGCGGCGCCCTCGTCGGCGTGGTCACCGTCTTCCTGGCGGCCCAGTCGCCGGCGAAACGTGCGGCGAAGGCATCGCCTGTGGCGGCGGTAGCGGGCAGCACCGGGGAGATCAGGAATGTGAAGCGCGCGGCCAGCGCGCGTTTTGGCAAGATCGAGATATCCCTCGGCATCCACCATGCCACAGCGGCGAAGAAGAACCTGTTCCTCATGACCGGCTCTTTTGCGTTCAGCATCATCCTGTTCTTCAGCTTTTCTGTGCTGATCCAATTTGTGGACTGTCTGATGCCCCAGAAGGCGTCCTCGCCGGATCTGGACATCACCAGTGTGGATGATGCGGATAAGGCCGTAAACGGGATCGACGCGTCCCTCGCACAGACCATCGGGCAGATCCCGGGCGTCGCCCATGTGATGGGACGGAGGGTCTGCTTCGATGTCCCGGCTGAGATCCCGGCGGGCGGGGAGGCTGCGGCGTTTTCACAGGGGCAGGTGGATCTGATGTCCTATGATCCGTATCAGCTGGATCTGCTGGTCAAGGACGACGACTTGAGAGAGGGCAGCGACATCACCAAGGTCCACGGCGACAGTCCCTATGTGCTCGCGATCTGGGATAAGGATATGCCTCTTACGATCGGGGACCGGATCCGGATCGGCGGTCAGGAGCTTACGATCGCCGGGCTGCTCAGATACAGTCCATTCAGCAACGATGGGAGCTCCGGCGGGAAGATCACGATCATCGGTTCAAACGAGACGTTCATCCGTCTGACCGGGATCGCGGACTATGCGATCATCGACGTGCAGATGGAAAAAGGGGCGGCAGAGGTGAGCGATGCGGCCGCAGAGCAGATCCGCGCGCTGGCCGGTGCGTATGAGTTCCGGGATAGGCGCCAGGAGGCGGACGCGGCGAGAGAATTTTATGCGATCATCGTATTTGGATATGGCTTTATCGTGATCATCGCGCTGATCGCTCTTCTGAACATCATGAACAGCGTCTCCATGAGCGTGTCGGCGCGGATCGGACAGTATGGGGCGATGCGTGCGGTGGGCATGAGCGCGGGGCAGCTGACGAGGATGATCGCCGCGGAGGCGCTTACCTACGCCGTCTCCGGCTGTGTGGTGGGCTGTACGGTCGGTCTGCTGCTCAGTAAATACCTGTATGATCATCTGATCACGGCCCATTTCTATTATTTTACATGGGAGGTGCCTATGGGGCAGATCCTCATCGTGCTGGTGTTCGTCTTTACGGCGGCGGTGGCCGCGATCCATGCCCCGGCCAAACGGATCCGGGAGATGGCGGTGACGGATGTGATCAACGAGCTGTAAGACACAGACAGCCCTTTTCGTGCAGTATACGATCGGTCATGCTGCACGGGAAGGGTTGTTGGGTCATGGCGGATGCTCAGGATGTGCCGCTGCGTTTGCGGCGCTGGACGGTGAAGATGCTCTCCGCGATCTGGTCCTGGTCGGTCTCGGATAATTTTACGAACTGGCATCCGTATTCATATGTAGAATCTTCTTTTTCGGTGACGCGCAGGATCCGGCAGTACATGGCCGAGGGCGGACGGTCTTCGAGGAGCTTTACTTTTAATATGAAATTATCGTCTACAAAATGCTCATATTCCGAGCTGATGCAGACGCCGCCT
Source organism: uncultured Lachnospiraceae bacterium (assembly GCA_910584115.1). Classification (GTDB taxonomy): domain Bacteria; phylum Bacillota; class Clostridia; order Lachnospirales; family Lachnospiraceae; genus MGBC164599. Next base: position 10,281 of record CAJTYN010000036.1, on the reverse strand, counting down.
ACGCTGATGTTCACCAGCCTGCAGGGCTGATCCCTGTCCGCGGATCCGCTGAAGGTGGTGATGCTCGCCTCGATGTCGATATCCAGACGGAAGAATGCGCGCTCATTGACCAGCTTTAAGATCGTCAGGTCCGTGACATGCCAGGTGCTCTCGGATCCGGGAGAGATCGTCCCTTCCATGTGGACCGCTTTCTTTTCACGATCATTGTATCCACGGATCTGGACCCGGAAAGAGTCCGTCTCACGGGAAACTGTCGTCTCGGAATACTGGTATAGTTCTGCCCGATCGCCGTGGGGCGCCACCAATTTTGCGATAAAGAGCATATATCCGCTCAAGGTCGTCACTTCTACCCGCATGCCGGAGTAGATCTGTGGTTTTGGTATCTCTTCATCCAGTACGTCTTCTTCCAGATCCTCCTGCCTGTTTTTCTTCCTGAACAGATTGAGTAGTCCCATTATCGTGCCTCCTTTTTATATAGAAAAATCCTTGCAAGTATATCATAAGTAACAGATCTGTGTCAAATCCAAGGCTGTTTTTTGGCATATATTTTTTATTGCGGGGGTCAGCAGTCCAGCCGCTTGAAATGCGCCGGTTTTTCTAGTATAATGTGGATACACAAAATGAAAGGAAGCGTGGTCTGAGGCTGATGTATGAGGAAATGGAGCTTAACGAGAAGGATCTGGCAGCGGATCTTCCAGAGGAGGAGACGGCCCGTCAGTATCATTATATAGAAAAGGCGAGGAAGCTCGTCCAGGCGATGGGCGAGGCGGCCGGGCGGCCCATGACATTTTACGTGGAGACTTTTGGCTGCCAGATGAACGCCAGGGATTCGGAAAAATTAAGGGGGATCCTGCTGGCCATGGGGTATGTCCAGGGGGAGACAGAAAAGGCCGACTTCGTGGTCTACAACACCTGCACGGTGCGGGAAAATGCCAACAAGAGGGTGTATGGCCGTCTGGGGAAGCTCAAGCGGCTGAAAAAGGAAAATCCGCATATGAGGATCGCGCTGTGCGGCTGCATGACCCAGGAACCCCAGGTGGTGGAGCGGTTAGAGAAGAGTTACCGTTTCGTGGATCTCATCTTCGGCACCCACAATATCTTCCGCTTTGCCCAGTTGGTCTGTCAGATGCTGGAAGCGGACGACCAGGTGGTGGAAGTCTGGGAGGGGACGGATCAGATCGTGGAGGATCTGCCCGCCCAGCGGAAATATCCCTTCAGATCCGGCGTCAATATCATGTTCGGCTGTGATAATTTCTGCAGCTACTGCATCGTGCCCTATGTGCGGGGACGGGAGCGCAGCCGCAGCCCGGAGGCCATCATCGAGGAGATCCGGCGGCTGGTGGACGACGGGGTGGTGGAAGTGATGCTGCTGGGCCAGAATGTCAATTCGTATGGAAAGACACTGGCGCAGTCTGTTTCTTTTGCACAGCTCCTGGCCAGGATCGAGAAGATCCCCGGCCTTCGGCGCATCCGTTTCATGACGTCCCATCCGAAGGATCTCTCGGACGAGCTGATCGCTGTGATGGCCTCTTCCGATAAGATCTGCCGCCACCTGCATCTCCCCGTCCAGTCCGGCAGCACGCGGATCTTAGAGAAGATGCACCGCAGATACACCAAGGAGAGTTATCTGTCCCTGACCGAGAAGATCAAGGCCGCGATCCCGGACATCGCCCTGACCACGGACATCATCGTGGGATTCCCGGGGGAGACGGAGGAAGATTTCCAGCATACGCTGGATGTGGTCCGGCAGGTGCGGTATTCCAGCGCGTTTACCTTTCAATATTCCAAACGCAGCGGGACACCGGCGGCGGCCATGGCAGATCAGGTCCCGGCGGATGTGGTCCAGGACCGGTTCGACCGTCTGCTGGAGACAGTCCAGGCGATCGCCAGGCAGGAATGCGCCCGCTGGGAGGGGACGACCGGGCAGGTGCTGGTGGAGCAGGTGGACCGGCAGGATGACCGTCTGCTGACCGGAAGGCTGGGGAATAACCTGCTGGTGCATTTCCCAGGCGATCTCAGCCTGATCGGACGGATCGTGGACGTGCATCTGACTGCGTGCAGAGGGTTTTATTACATGGGGGAAATGATCTGATGGCTATATCACCAATGATGCGGCAATATCTGCAGACGAAAGAAGAATACAAGGACTGTGTCTTATTTTATCGGCTGGGGGACTTTTACGAGATGTTCTTCGACGACGCCATCTTAGTCTCCAAGGAACTGGAGCTGACGCTCACCGGGAAAGACTGTGGCCTAGAGGAACGCGCACCCATGTGCGGCGTTCCTTTCCACGCTGCGGAAACTTATCTCCAGCGTTTGGTGGAGCGGGGCCATAAGGTGGCCATCTGCGAGCAGATCGGGGACCCGAAGGCCAGCAAGGGCCTGGTAAAGAGGGAAGTGGTCCGTGTGGTCACTCCCGGCACGACCTTCTCGGCTCAGGCGCTGGACGAGACGAAGAACAATTACCTGATGTGCATCGTCTACATCCAGGAGCGCTTCGGGTGCGCCATCGCCGATGTGACCACAGGGGATTGTTTTCTGACGGAGGTGGACTCCAACGGGAAGCTGCTGGACGAGATCAACAAATACGTTCCGGCGGAGATCATCTGCAATGAATCATTACTGGTCAGCGGTCTGGATCTGGAGGACCTGCGGCAGAGGCTGGGGGTCTGTGTGTATACGCTGGACGCATGGTATTTTGATGACGACCTGTGCGGGCGCACGCTCATGGAGCATTTCCATGCCAAGAGCATGGATGAGCTGCATGTAGGTTCCTACGACACGGGAGCCATCGCGGCGGGTGCGCTCTTTACATATCTGCGGGAGACACAGAAGACTTCCATGGAGCACATGACCAGGATCGTCCCTTACGCGGCGGAGACGTTCATGGTGCTGGACAGCTCCACCCGGCGCAACCTGGAGCTGGTGGAGACGCTGCGGGAAAAGAAGAAAGTGGGATCCCTTCTGTGGGTGCTGGATAAGACCCGCACCGCCATGGGTGCCCGCACTCTGCGCAGTTATGTGGAACAGCCGCTGATCGACGGGGCGCTGATCAACGAGCGGTCGGACGCCGTGGAGGCGCTCGTTGATGCCCCCATGATCCGGGATGAGATCCGGGAATATCTAGGCCCGGTCTACGACCTGGAGCGGCTGATCAGCCGGATCAGTTACCAGACGGCCACGCCCAGGGACCTGACCGCCTTTCGGTCTTCTCTGGAGAAGATCCCGCCAATCCGGGAACTGTTAAAGGGTTTTGAGCAGCCCGCCCTGAAACGGATCTGTCAGGATATGGACGGGCTGGAGGACTTATGCAGCCTTTTATCCGCCGCGATCATGGAGGATCCGCCTCTGGCCGTGAAAGAGGGCGGGATCATCCGGGACGGCTACAGCGAGCAGGTGGATCAGTACCGCAATTCCAAGTCCGAGGGGACCAAGTGGCTGGCAGATCTGGAAGCCTCTGAGCGGGAGCGGACCGGGATCCGCAACCTGAAGATTAAATACAACCGGGTGTTCGGCTACTACTTGGAAGTGACCAATTCTTTTAAAGATATGGTCCCGGAAGACTACATCCGCAAGCAGACCCTGGCCAACGCCGAGCGCTACATCACGCCCAAGCTCAAGGAGCTGGAGGATCTGATCTTAGGCGCGGAGGATAAGCTCTGCGCGCTGGAATATGAACTCTTTACACAGGTGCGCGGCCAGGTCGGGCGGGAAGTGCAGCGCATCCAGAAGACGGCAAAAGCCCTGGCGGCCATCGACGTGTTCGCCTCTTTTGCCCTGGTGGCGGAACAGAACCAATACGTACGCCCCCATATCAATGAAAAAGGCAAGATCCGTATAAAGAACGGCCGCCATCCTGTCGTGGAAAATATGACGGCGCATGGGAGTTTTATCGCCAACGATACCTGCCTGGACGATCAAAAGGACCGTATCTCCATCATCACCGGCCCCAACATGGCCGGGAAGTCCACCTATATGCGGCAGACGGCGCTGATCGTGCTGATGGCACAGATCGGGAGCTTCGTCCCGGCCCAGAAGGCGGACATAGGGATCGTGGACCGGATCTTCACCCGGGTGGGAGCCTCCGACGACCTGGCCAGCGGACAGAGCACGTTCATGGTGGAGATGACGGAGGTAGCCAATATCCTGAAGAACGCCACGTCGAAGAGCCTGCTGATCTTAGACGAGATCGGGCGGGGGACCAGCACCTTTGACGGGCTGAGCATCGCCTGGGCCGTGATCGAGCATATCAGCAATCCCCGTTTTCTGGGCGCGAAGACCCTGTTCGCCACCCATTACCACGAACTGACAGAGCTGGAGGGAAAGCTGCCGGGGGTCAATAATTACTGCATCGCCGTAAAAGAGCAGGGGGACGACATCGTGTTCCTGCGAAAGATCGTAAAAGGAGGCGCGGACAAGAGCTACGGGATCCAGGTGGCGAAGCTGGCGGGTATCCCGGATCCCGTGATCCGGCGGGCCAAGGAGCTGGTGGAAGAGCTGAGCGACGCGGACATCACCGCGGCGGTCAAGGACCTGAGCGGGCCGCGGAAGACCTCTGTGAAGTTCGATCAGGTGGACATGCAGCAGATGTCTCTTCTGGACGCCGTGCAGGACGACGACATCATCAAAGAGCTGCGCGAGCTGGACGTCTCCAACCTGACCCCCATGGCCGCCTTGAACCTGTTGTATAGATTCCAGAATCAGATCAAGAACCGGTGGAATGCTGATGAATAGAGAGAATACACGGAAGATCGCCGTACTGAGCAAAGAGACCATCGACAAGATCGCGGCCGGGGAAGTGGTGGAGCGCCCCTCCTCCGTGGTCAAAGAGCTGGTGGAGAACGCCATCGACGCGGGCGCGTCCGCGGTCACGGTGGAGATCAAAGAGGGGGGCGTCGCCTTTCTGCGCATCACGGACAACGGCAGAGGGATCGGGCGGGAAGAGATCCCGGTGGCTTTTCTGCGCCACGCCACCAGCAAGATCGAAAAGGCGGAGGACTTAGAAGAGATCGCCTCCCTGGGCTTTCGGGGTGAGGCCCTCTCTTCGATCGCCGCAGTCTCCCGGGTGGAGCTGATCTCGAAAACGCCCTATTCCATGACCGGGACCCGTTACATCATCGAGGGCGGCGAGGAGCAGTCCATCGAGGACGTGGGCGCGCCGGAGGGGACCACGATCCTGGTGCGCGACCTGTTCTATAACGTCCCGGCCCGAAAGAAATTCCTGAAGACGGCCGCCACAGAAGCCGGATATATCAGCAGCCTGATGGAACAGATGGCCTTATCCCACCCGGAAGTCGCGATAAAATATATGGCTAACGGTCAGCTAAAGCTGCATACTTCCGGCAACGGTCAGATGAAGGATGTGATCTACAAGATCTACGGACGGGACGTTACCCGGCAGCTCTTGCCCATCACATGGGAAAATGACATCCTCAAGATCGACGGCTATCTGGGGAAACCGGCCGTGTCCAGGGGGAACAGGAGCTTTGAGAATTATTTCATCAACGGCCGTTACGTAAAAGATAAGATCATCACCCGGGGTCTGGAGGACGGGTTCCATGGCTATATGATGCAGCACCGCTATCCCTTTGCCGTGCTCCAGATCCAGATGGACGGCGGCGGGCTGGACGTGAACGTCCACCCATCTAAATTAGAAGTGCGTTTTTCCAAAGGGGAAGAAGTTTACAAGGCAGTCACCGCCGCGGTCAGAGAGACTCTCGGTCAGAAAGAGCTGATCTTGGAGATCAGCCTGGAAGAAAAGGCGAAGGAGAAAAAGGCAAAAGACAAAGATAAGAAAAAGGACCTGCCGGACATCCCGGAGCCTTTCGAGGCGAAGAGACGCGCCCGGCCGGTATCCTACGGCCAGATCCAAGGTCAGGGCACGGGCCGGGAGACAGGGCAGGAGCTGATCCGGGAGGCAGCGAAGATCCAGCCGCTGCAGCCGATCCAGCCACCAGTCGGTCTTGGGGATCTCGCGGGGGACGGGCCAAAAGATCCGGGAGTGCCGGCCGGAGGACAGCCAGCCCGGGAGTCCGATCCCCCAGGAATATCTGTCCAGGATCCTCACCCGGAAACAACGCCGCAGGAATCATTTCAGTCAGAAATGCAGTCAGAGACACATCCGGAGATACCAGCCCAGGGGGAGCAGGCCGGCCTTTTTACAGAAGGATTGCTGAGTAAAGGCGCGCGGAGCCGTCACATCCTCATCGGCCAAGTCTTCAAGACCTACTGGCTGGTCGAGTACGAGGACCGCTTTTTCATCATCGATCAGCACGCTGCCCATGAGAAAGTCCTCTACGAGAGGCTCTGCAGGAATTTCCGGGAGAAAAAGGCCGACTCCCAGTATCTGAGCCCGCCGCTGATCATCACCGTGGATATCAGGGAAGAACTCCTGTTATTGGAACATATGCGGATGTTCCAGAAGATGGGATTTGAGATCGAACCCTTCGGCTCCCGGGAATACAGCGTCCATGCAGTTCCCGCAGATCTGTACGGGATGACGGGGGAGGATATGTTCAGGGAGCTTCTGGACAGCCTGGAGAAGGAGAAGACCGGCCAGGACCTGGAAGTCTTCACCGACCGGCTGGCGACCATGGCCTGCAAGGCGGCGGTCAAAGGGAACCACAGGATGTCCCCCCAGGAAGCCGACCAACTGATCGACGAGCTGCTGACCCTGGAAAATCCCTACCATTGCCCCCACGGCCGGCCCACCATCGTATCTATGAGTAAGACAGAGCTGGAAAAAAAGTTCAAGAGGATCATATAGAAAATGGATGAAAAAAGAGCAGACCGCAGACAAAAAACTCCCCTGGTCGTCCTGGCCGGACCCACAGCCGTGGGGAAGACCCATCTCTCCATCCGGTTGGCCAAAGCCCTGGACGCGGAGGTGATCAGCGCAGATTCCATGCAGGTCTACCGCCATATGGACATCGGTTCGGCCAAGATCACACCAGAGGAGATGGAAGGCGTCCCCCATCACCTGATCGACGTGCTGGAACCGGAGGACGATCTTCACGTGGTGCGGTTCCAGCAGATGGCAAAACAGGCGTTGAGGGAGATCTGTGCCCGCGGGCGCATCCCCCTTTTAGTGGGCGGGACGGGATTTTACATCCAGGCAGTCGTCCGGGATATCGCTTTCGGCGAAGAACGGCCAAAAGCAGACGGCTACAGACAAGAGATGGAGCGCCTCGCCCGGGAAAAGGGCGCGCAATGGCTCCATGGGCAGCTGGCGGCGGTAGATGCCCAAGCCGCCCGTCAGATCCACCCCAATAATCAGAAGCGTGTGCTGCGGGCGCTGGAATTTTACCATGAGACAGGGTTGCCCATATCCGTCCACAACCAGGAGCAGCAGCAAAAGGTATCGCCCTATGCCTGCGCATATTTCGTGCTGACCGACGATCGGGAGACGCTGTACGAGAAGATCGACCGGCGGGTGGATCAGATGATGGCGGACGGACTCCTGGAGGAGGTCCGGGCGTTAAAAGCGCGGGGCTGCACCCGGGATATGGTGTCCATGCAGGGGCTGGGCTATCAGGAACTGCTGGCCTATCTGGAGGGGGCGTATCCCCTGGAGGAGGCGGTGCGGCTGATCAAACGGGACACCCGGCATTTTGCCAAACGGCAGCTGACCTGGTTCAAACGGGAGCGGGAGGCCATCTGGATGGACAAAAAAGGGCGGGACGAGACGCGGATACTGGAAGACATGCTGAGAGAATGCCGGGAAAGGGGGATCATCCGATGAATGGTGACCAGGCGATAAGAGAACTCTATCAAAAGATGGGCATCCGCCCGCAGGTCTATGATCTTGGGCGGAAAATAGAAGACAAGTTAAGAGAGCGGTTTCAGGCGCTGGATCAAGTGGCCGAGTATAACCAGCTCAAAGTGCTCCACGCTATGCAGAAGAACCGGGTCAGCGAAGCCTGTTTTTATCCGACCACCGGTTACGGTTATAACGATCAGGGGCGGGATGTGCTGGAACAGGTCTACGCAGATACCTTCCATACGGAAGCCGCCCTGGTCCGGCCGCAGATCGCATGCGGCACCCACGCCCTGGCGGTGGCGCTCTTCGGGAACCTGCGCCCGGGCGACGAACTCCTTTCCCCGGTGGGCAGGCCCTATGACACGCTGGAAGAGGTCATCGGCATCCGCCCCCAGAAGGGATCCCTGGCAGAGTACGGCATCACCTACCGCCAGGTGGATCTGCTGCCGGACGGGACATTTGACTATCCGGCCATCGCACAGGCGCTCACGCCAAAGACCCGGCTGGTCACGATCCAGCGCTCCAAAGGATACCAGACCCGGCCCTCTTTTTCCGTGGCGCAGATCGGAGATCTGATCGCATTCATCAAAAAAAGGCGTCCGGATATCATCTGCATGGTGGACAACTGCTACGGGGAATTTGTGGACATCATCGAGCCCTCGGACGTGGGGGCGGATCTGATGGTAGGCTCCCTGATCAAAAACCCCGGCGGCGGCCTGGCCCCGATCGGCGGCTACATCGTGGGGAAAAGAGATCTGGTGGAACAGGCATCCTACCGCATGACCTCCCCGGGCCTGGGGAAAGAAGTGGGGGCCAGCCTGGGCGTAAAACAGGCGTTTTACCAGGGATTCTTCCTGGCGCCCATGGTGGTCAGAGGAGCGCTCAGAGGCGCGATCTTCGCCGCGGCGATCTATGAGTCATTGGGTTATCCGGTCCTCCCCGACAGCCGGGAGGCCAGGCAGGATATCATCCAGTCCATCACCCTGGGGAGTCCGGAGAAAGTGATCGCCTTCTGCAAGGGCATCCAGGCGGCCGCACCGGTGGACAGCTATGTGGATCCGGAACCTTGGGAGATGCCCGGATATGACAGCCCTGTGATCATGGCGGCGGGGGCGTTCGTATCCGGATCGTCCATCGAACTGAGCGCCGACGGACCGATCCGTCCCCCATACGCGGTCTATTTCCAGGGCGGGCTGACCTGGGAGCACGCGAAGATTGGGATCTTGATGTCCCTGGAAAAACTCATCCAGGCCGGGCTGGTGACGCTGTGAGGGAGCTGATCGTCCTAGGCGGCGGCGCGGCTGGTCTGATGGCGGCGATCCAGGCGGCGCGTGCCGGGGCTAAGGTCACGATCATAGAACACCAGAGCGCCTGCGGAAAAAAACTCCTGGCCACAGGGAACGGCCGGTGCAATCTGACCAACACACAGATCAGAGCGGACGCCTACCACAGCCATGCCCCCGAGGCGGTGGCGGAAGTGCTGCGGCGCTTTACGGTGAAGGATACCCTGGACTTTTTTTCAAGCCTGGGACTCTATCTCCGGGATAAGAACGGCTGGATCTATCCCTACAGCCTGCAGGCGCGGACAGTCCTACATCTGCTCCTTACAGAGGCCGCGCATCTGGGCGTGAAGATCGAGACACAGACGGTCATCCAGGATATCCGAAGGACAGGGACGGGCAGGTGGGCGCTTGCGTCATCCGCCCGGACTTTTGAGGCGGATGCGGTGATCATCGCCGCGGGATCGAAGGCATCAAACCTTCCGGGGGCCGACGGCAGCGGTTACGACCTGGCCAGGAGCCTGGGCCATAAGATCCATCCCGTCCTTCCGGCGCTGGTCCCGCTGATCGGGGAGGGGGACTATTTCAGGCAGTGGGCAGGACTGCGCATGGAGGCGGATGTATCCGTGTATCTGGATGGAAAGAAGGTCGGGCAGGAGCGGGGGGAAGTCCAGCTGACGGACTACGGCGTATCGGGCATCCCCGTTTTTCAGCTGAGCCGTTACGCGGTGGAGGGCATCCATGAGGGGAAGAAGGCACAGGTCGTCCTGGATCTTTTTCCGGATGTCGGTGCGCAGAAGCTTGAGGATCTTTTGCGAAACAGGAAAAAACAGTCGCCTTATAAAGACTGGATGGAAGTCCTGCTGGGGATCTTCCCGGAAAAATTCTGCAAGATCGCAGCCAAACGCGTAAAAGGGACAGAGAAGAGCATCCCCCGGCGTCTGGCCCGGGAGCTGAAGCACTGGAGTGTCCCGATCAAAGGGTCGCAGGACTATATCTACGCCCAGGTATGCATGGGCGGCGTGGATCTTCGGCAGGTGGATCCCCGGACCCTGGAGTCGAGACTTCACGAAGGACTCTATTTCGCCGGGGAGATCCTGGACGTGGACGGCGCCTGCGGCGGCTATAACCTTCAATGGGCCTGGTCCTCCGGGGCCGTGGCGGCGCGGGCGGTCTGCAAAAAGAGAAGAGGGAGGGACCACTCATGATACGGATATCGCAGATACAGCTTCCCGTCGGGCA
>CAJTYN010000035.1 GCA_910584115.1 uncultured Lachnospiraceae bacterium | reverse complement strand
TTTCCGCTGTTCCGGTTCCGGATGCTGGGGCCGGGGGATATCAAGCTCTTGTCCGTCTTGGGGGGCCTGCTGGGCCGTCCGGCAGCGATCTATCTGATCTTTATTTCTTTTTTCTTAGGAGGAGTCCTTTCTCTGGGGCTGCTCATCGCCAGCGGGACGCTGCTGTTCCGTTTCAGGTATTTTACCGATCATTTCAAAACGTATGTAAAAGAGAGGAGACCCAGGCCGTATTACCGGACAGGGGACCGTGTGGAAAATATCCATTTTACTCTGCCCATCGCGCTGGGGGTGTTCCTCTATGTGGGAGGGATCTGTTGAAAAAGAGCATATTAGCGATCTGTGATGTGGAAAGATCGTATGCCTATAATTTTATGGAGTATATCAACCAGAAGAGGAGCGTCCCCTTCGAGATACAGGCATTTACGAATACGGACACTCTGCTGGGATCCGGTTCTAAAGAGGATATCGACATCTTACTGATCTCGGACAAGGCCATGTGCGACCGGGTAAAAGAGCTGGGAGTGGAGAACATCATCATCTTATCAGAGGGTGTACACGATCCCGGCCTGGATCAATACCCGAGTGTCTATAAATACCAGTCCTCTGCCCAGGTGATCCGGGAGGTGCTGGCCTGTTATGGGGAGGAGGTGATGGGAGCCCAGGACCATTCCCTGAGCAGCAGGCAGGCGGAACTCATAGGAGTCTACTCGCCTCTGGGGAGAGTTCTGAAGACATCTTTTGCCCTGACGCTGGGGCAGATACTGGCCAGGGGGAGGGCGGTGCTCTACGTGAATATGGAGGAGTTCTCCGGCTTTGAGAAGTTGTTTCAGCGGGAGTTTGCCCATACCTTGAGCGACCTTCTCTATTATATCCGCCAGGAGAACAGCCATGCGGCTTATCGTCTCCCGTCGATGGTCGAGACGGTCAACAATCTGGACTTTCTGCCTCCGGTGGGGACGCCCCTGGATATCTGGGAGACATCTTTTGAGCAGTGGGAGCAGATGCTGGACGAACTGCTCCTGCACAGCACCTACGAGGTGGTCATCCTGGACGTGGGGCAGGGGGTGGACGGGTGGTATAAGATCCTGGACAGGTGCGTGAAGATCTATATGCCTGTGCGCAGCGACCTTATCTCTCAGGGGAAGATCGAGCAGTTTGAGAGACTTCTGCGGATGTGGAAACAACAGGAGCTGTTGGATAAGATCCGGAAGATCAAGCCGCCGTTTTACGGGAGTTTTGGGGACGGCATGGATTATGTGGGACAGCTGCCCTGGAGTCAGCTGGGGGATTATGTGAGATCTATCCTACAAAAGGAGAGGGGATGAGCCAGATATCATTTGCTGATCTGCGCCGGAGGCTGCTGGAAGAGCTGGATATGTCCAGGGAAGTGGAGGACGGGGAAGTACTGGAACACATCGATGGTCTGCTCCTGGGCAGCCAGGGATCCCAGTACAGGACCCTCCAGGAGAAGATCGCGCTCAGGCAGGAACTATTCTATTCCGTCCGCAGGCTGGACGTGCTCCAGGAGCTGCTTGAGGACGATACGGTGACGGAGATCATGGTGAATGGGCCGGACCATATATTCATCGAACGCCAGGGGCACATACAGCGGTGGGAAAAGAGATTTACCTCACGGGAAAAATTGGAGGATGTGATCCAGCAGATCGTGGGGAAATGCAACCGCGTCATCAATGAGGCGATGCCCATCGTGGATGCCAGGCTGGAAAACGGCGCCCGGGTCCATGCGGTGGTGTCCCCGGTGGCGCTGGACGGCCCGATCCTGACCATCCGGCGTTTTCCGGACGATCCGATCACTATGGAGAGACTGATCGGTCTGGGGAGTGTGACCAGGGAATGTGTGGAGTTCCTGGTGAAGCTGGTCCAGGCCAGGTATTCGATCCTGATCGGAGGCGGGACGGGGAGCGGGAAGACGACGTTTCTCAATGCGCTCTCGGCATATATCCCTGAGGACGAGAGGATCGTTACGATCGAAGATAACGCGGAACTTCAGATACAGGGTGTCCCCAACCTGGTACGGCTGGAGGCAAAGGCTGCGAACGCGCGGGGAGGAGATGAGATCACGATCCGCGATCTGATAAGAGCAGCTCTGCGGATGCGGCCGGATCGCTTGGTGATCGGAGAAGTGCGGGGTTCGGAAGCGGTCGATCTTCTGCAGGCATTGAACACGGGGCACGACGGGAGCCTTTCCACGATCCATTCAAACAGCAGCCAAGATACAGGGAGCCGTCTGGAGACCATGGTGCTGATGGGGATGGACCTGCCCCTGGGAGCCGTGCAGAGGCAGATCGTTTCCGGGATCGATATACTGGTGCATCTGGGGCGCATGAGAGATAAAAGCCGGAAAGTGCTGGAAGTGACGGAAGTCATAGGCATAGAGGACGGACAGATCCTGCTGCAGCCGTTGTTCCTTTACCAGAAAGACAGAGGGCTGGTGCAGGTCGGGACATTGAAAGAGCAGGAAAGAGCAGAAAGGGCAGGGATCATTTTATGAAAACATATTACGATACATATCATTTTCAATGGAAAGAATGGCTGAAGCTGGCGCTGGAATGTGCGGTGATCTGCGCGGGCATCGACTATCTGTTTTACAAGAGCCTGTGGGCGATCGTGCTCATGCTCCCGGTACCGTTCTTATTCTATAGATGGAAGAAACGTGAACGGATCCGGGAGCGGAAAAAGCAGTTGGATTATCAGTTCAAAGATGCGCTGTATACGCTGGACGTTGCGCTGCAGGCGGGTTCTTCCATGGAGACGGCCGTTATCTGCTGTATCCGTGATCTGGAAAAACTCTACCCAAAAGACGCAGATATCTTACAGGAATTGATCTATATGGAAACACAGATGCATCTGAGTGTGCCGCTGGAGACTCTGTTCGTGGATCTGGCAGAACGGAGCGGCCTGGAGGATATAGAGAACTTTGCCGCTGTCTTTGCCACGGCGAAACGCTCCGGCGGAGACTTTTCAAAGATCGTGCAGAAGACCGCTCGGATGCTCACAGATAAGATTGAGGTGAAAAAGGAGATCGAGGCCACAGTCGCGGCAAAAAAGATGGAACAGGTGGTCATGAGCGTGATGCCCTTCGGGATCATCTTATATATGCAGCTGACATCCCCGGGATTTCTCCAGATCCTGTATGGAAATGTCTTTGGGGCCGTCACGATGAGCATATGTCTGGGCATTTATTTTCTGGCCTATTGGATGGGGTGCCGTATCGTGGACATCGAGGTGTAGGCCATGTGGCTGCATGTCTGCCTCCTGGCGGGGACGGTCGTCCTGGCTGTCCTGGCCGGCAGGGGCAGGATACCTCATCAGGAAGTACTCACGGTGCGGGAATGGAAGCTGCTGCTGTTATTGCTGGCGGCGGGAAATTGTCTGGGCACCTGGATGAGCTATTCACAGAATAAAGACCGCCAATGGGAAGAGGGCATGTATTTTGAAAGGCGGGCGGCAGGGGAAGGCAGCTATGAAGAGGAGATGGAAGTACAGGTCCGGGGCGAAGAGACATCTGTATCCGTGCGGATCCCCGAACAAGCCGCGGAAGAGGGACCCGAAGAAGAGGAAGAGCAGGCTGCCAAGGGAGCAACGCCGACACCAGGGCTGGATGAGCGGATCTGTCAGGCTATGGAAGGATATGATCGGCAAAGCAGGGAGAAAGACCGTTATTATCTGCCTGCGGACCTGGACGGGGATCCGATCAGATGGAGCCGTCCCTGGGATACCTCGGGAAACATCCTGGCGGCGCTCTGTGTGGTGGCGGCCTGCTGCATCCCCGTACAAAAACAGAGAGCACGGGAACAGGAACGCCAGAAAAGGCTCCGGCAGATGCTGCTCGACTATCCCGGGCTGGTCACCCGGCTGGCGCTGCTGCTCGGAGCAGGGATGACGGTGCGCAGAGCTTTTGGAAAGATTGCATTGGATCACAAACGAAAAAAGGCAGACGGGGAAATGCGCTATGCCTACGAAGAGATGCTGACATCCTATTATGAGATGGAGAGCGGCGTCATGGAAGAGCAGGCATATGAAGATCTCGGCAGAAGGTGCGGCCATCCAAAATACAGGACGCTGGCCACATTATTGATACAGAATCTGAAAAAAGGAGATCAGCGGCTGCTGGATACGCTGGAGAGAGAAGCGGCAGAGGCGTTTGAAGAGCGGAAGCGGTATGCACGCGTACAGGGAGAAGCGGCCGCCACAAAACTTCTCATACCCATGGTGCTGATGCTGCTGATCGTACTGGTGATCCTGCTCGTGCCTGCGTGCATGTCTTTTTATCAGATGTAGACAGAGAGCCAGAAAGGAGGTGAAGGCCTATGGATGAGGTTTATGCATTTTTCGCAGAGGAGGAAGCCATCGGTGTGGTGGAGATCATTTTGATCCTGGTCGTTTTGATCGGTCTGGTCATGATCTTCAAAGAACAGCTTGTCAGCCTGGTGGAAAATATCCTCAGAAAGATCACGACCCAGAGCAACACGATCTGACATCTGGAACAGTCGAAAAACCTTATCTCCAAGAAAATGCAAGGAGGTGTACCCCCTGATAAAGAAAGGAAGCATAACCGTATTTTTTGCCCTGAGCCTATCCATGATCATTGTTTTAGTCTGTACCAGCATAGAGTCAGTCAAGATGATGTGTGCCCGGACGCAGATCGCCAACAGTGCGGATGTGGGCATGTATTCACTGTTCGCTCAGTATGATCGATATCTGTTGGAGCGGTATGGTCTGTTTTATCTGGACGCGTCCTATGGGGCCGATGGCCTGCAGTTGGGGCGGGCGTACCGGACGGTGGAAGAGTATATGGACCCGATCTTGGATCAGGGTCATCTGGACCTTACGATCGCATCCGGCGGCATCACCAGCTATGTGCTGGCTACAGATCATAAAGGGCAGCCCTTTCGGGATCAGGTGGTGGCGTATATGAGAGACATGCCTGGCAGTCAGGGGATACAATACCTTGTGGAGACACTCCGGGAGGAGTGCGAAAAGATAGGAAAATTCCAGGGATACAGACAGTATGTCATGGGGCGGGATATCATGGCAGTTTATGACGAGGAGATGGCCTGGGCGGGAAATGCGAGCGCACAGGCGGAAACGGAGCAGCAGGAGCAGATGATCCCTGTACAGAACCCGATCGATGCCGTGCGAGAACTCCGAAACCTGGATATCCTGGAGTTGGTGATCCCAGATCAGGCATCGATCTCAGATCAGGCGGTTGATACGGGGCAGTCAGTCTCACATCGTACACTCCAGGAAGGAATGGGTGTACTCCAGCCTCTGCCGGCCCAAGATCCGGCGATGGAAAAAGTGCTGTTTCAGGAATATATGATGCAGAACTGCGGGACGTATGCCGCATCTGTGGAGGGCGGTCTGAGATACCAGGTGGAATATGTCATCGGAAGATCCGGCAGCGACAGAGAGAACCTGAGGATGATCGCGGAACGGCTGCTGGCCATACGGGAAGGCGTAAATCTCGCTTTTTTGTATGCGGATCCGGACAAAAGGGCGCAGAGTGCAGCCATGGCAGACGCTATAGCCAGCGCGTTTTCGGTGCCGCCGGCGGTGGAGGTGATCGAGGATGCATTGCTCCTGTGCTGGTCTTTCGGAGAGAGTGTCCTGGATGTAAAAGCTCTGTTCGATGGCGGTGCGGTCCCATTGACGAAAAGTCCGGCAGACTGGGATCTGTCTTTGGAAAGGCTTTCGGGTCTGCGCGCAGAATGCGCCGTGGAACGTCCCCAGGGAGGCGTTCAGGGAATGGATGCTATGGATTATGCGGATTATCTGCGGGCGTTTTTGTTCATGGGAGAGGCGGACGATGCAGTGACAGGTTGTATGGATATGGTCGAGGCGGCTATCCGGGGGCAGCAGGGCAGGGGAGGTTTCCGTATGGACTGCTGTCTGGCGTCGATGGAGGTGGAAGTGGATGTGGAAGCTGAACAGCGGAAAGTCTATACTGTCCGGCGCCAGTATGGGTATGATCAGTAGGAGACGGGAGGCATCAGGAGATGTTTTTTGCCAAAAAGATAAGAAATGATCGGACAAAGATAGAACACTCTCTTCAGGGACAGAAAACATGTTTTGAGGCCTTGCAAAAGGGCGTCCTGACGGTGGAGCTGGCGTTTGTCCTGCCTCTGTTCTTATCAGGCGTGCTGACGCTGGTCTGTTTTATGGATATTCTGAGGATACAGACAGAGCGGGTCAGTTCTTTATGCGAGAAAGCTATGGAAGAGGGGATGTATGTATATCTGACGGGAGAGGAGCGCCCGGTCGTCGATATCCCGGAAGTCCGCACATATCGGCTGCCCGTATCGATCGTGCCGCTCCCGGCGTTTGTGATCACGAGCCGGGGACGGGTACACAGTTGGATCGGGGCGGACAGGGAGGGGACCGCAGGCACAGCCGAGGAAATGGTCTATGTGGCGGCATCCGGGCATGTATACCACACGGACCCGCATTGCAGCTATGTGGATCTGTCGGTCAGGCAGGCGGCGGGCACCCAGGTGGAGGATCTGCGCAATGACTATGGAGCGTTGTATGCACCCTGCGGGTCTTGTTCAGAGGGGGAAGAGCCTGCCCAGGTCGTCTATATCACAGGAAAGGGGACCCGCTACCACAACCAGATGAGCTGCAGCCGTCTGAAACGGACCGTGCGTATGGTCCCCCTATCAGAAGCGGCGGGCCGCTCGTTATGTTCCAGATGCAGGAGAGCGCAGAGATGAGGAGGGATAAAAAGATGGAGCAGATCTGTATATTGAGTTTTTTGGGGCTGAACAGTTGTCTCGACCTGCGCAGAAAGCAGATCTCATTAGTCCTTGTGGTGTTATATGTGATCTTAAGTGTCCCGTATCTGATATGGTACAGGCAGAAGAGCGTGCTGTTCCTGGCGGGAGCGCTGCCAGGTGTCCTCATGCTGTGCATCGGGAAAGCCAGCGGGGGCGCCCTGGGCCAGGGAGACGGTCTGGTGATCCTGGTGTCCGGCCTGTATATGGGGATATGGAGAACAGTGGAGTGGATCATGTCCGCGCTGCTTTTGGCGGCCGCGTGGGCGGGATTTCTGCTGGTCGTAAAAAAGAAAGGGTGGAAAGAGAGTTTTCCCTTTGTACCGTTTCTGCTGGCGGCTTATATCCTGCGAGCATCGATCAAGGTGATGGGAGGATAGTCATGTATATGTGGAAAAAAGGGAGTCTGACAGTCGAGATCGCTCTGTTGATGCCCATCATACTCCTGGCATGGATGGGAACGGTGTCGATATGTCTGTTTGTACATAACCGGGCATGTCTGACGGCAGCGGCTCATGAAGCGGCTGTCACGGGAAGCTGGGATGCCATCCGCAGAGAGGGGGATGCACAAAAGCGGGCGCAGGAGAAACTGCAGGTCCTTTTAAGAGATCCCTGGTATGGATCGGAGGATATCCATACAGTGGTCGAACAGAGGGGAGATACCCTTTCCGTTGTCATAGAAGGCGGGCATCGCGCTTATGGGGGACTCCATTGGCGGTTTTGCGTTACGGGAAGGAGAAGAGCGTACCGTCCGGTCGCTTTTATACGAAGGGTGAGAGGGGCGGGACAGATCAGAGGGGGTTGAAGATGGAAGTTACTTATAAATACGATGTGACACACGGGTCTTTAGTGATCAGGCCGGACGGCGAGGTGGATACGAGGGCCTATCCGCTCCGGATGGTCCTGGGCAATCAGATCCCCGGCCTGCTGCCCTGCAGGCTGCAGAAAGCGGACGGGAACGTCCTTTTGTATTATGAGATCACGGCTCTGCAGAAGGTCTTTGACGTGTATGAAAAACTGTCTTACGAGGAATTGAAGAGTATCTACCTGGGATTGTTGAAGGTTTTCGAGCAGATGGACGCGTATCTGCTGGATGCGGGGCATCTCCTCCTGGAACCGGAGTATATCTATCTGGATAAGGGGGAGGGCAGGATTTGTCTGTGTTATCTGCCTGGGCCCGGGAGGCCCATACGGGAACAGCTGCGGAGTTTTACGGAATATCTGCTCCCGCGCATCGAACATCAGGATCCAAGAGGTGTCAGGCTGGGGTACGGACTCTACCGTCTTCTGATGGAAGAAGATCTTCAGATGGATGCCATGGGCGCGCTCATCCGCAAGTCGGAGGAGGAAGAAAAAGAAGAGGACGTCAGGCCATCGGAAGACGGCCAGGGAGGAGAGAAGATGCATAAAGAGGCGCGGGAAGCGCCTGAAAGAGGGCACGGCAGATATCGGGAGATCAGGAAGGATCTGGTCTTGCTGCTGGCGGGCCTCCTTCTCATCGGAGGGTTTGTGGTCGTCCGGCGACTGGGCTACTTAGGGGATATATCCCTGCCGATCCTGCTGATCTTTCTCTTTTGCGGGATCCTTTTGGCGGCGTTGGTGGTCTGGAATGGAAAAAGGAAAGGGCATGAACGGGAGAAAGAAGATAGAGGAGCGTGGGAAAATGATGAGTACCGGGAAGATGATGAGCGGCAGGAAGATGAGGGAGAGCTGTCAAAAGGGGAGGAGAGTGTCATTTTATGCAGGCTCCCGGGATCTGAGCATCCGATGCTGGTATGTGAGGAGAACGGGCAGGCACCGCCGATCATATTAAACCGGGAGATGATCGTGGTGGGGAAGATGGATGGAGTGTCCGACGTGCTGCTGGACCGGCCGGCCATCAGTCGTGTCCAGGCCAGGATACAGAAGAGAGAGGAAGGTTATTGGATCGCGGATCTGAACTCCAGGAACGGGACTTTTGTAAACGGGAGGAGATTGGAGAAAGAGGAAGAGCATCTGCTCCAGTCGGAAGACCAGGTGACCTTTGCCGATATCAGTTATCGCTTTGATATTTAGATCCGGCCTTTACATTTATCCGCGGGTATGATTTAATGTTAAGAAATACGCTCTAAAAGGTAGGGGCTGGGTCATGGATAAAAAAATATCTGTAAGCATCATGATCATATGTTTAAATGTACTGGTTTTTTTTGCGGTGGAGGTCACCGGGGGGAGCAATGACCTGGACCATATGGTCGCTTGGGGGGCGGCGTATATGCCGCTG
This sequence comes from uncultured Lachnospiraceae bacterium, assembly GCA_910584115.1. Classification (GTDB taxonomy): domain Bacteria; phylum Bacillota; class Clostridia; order Lachnospirales; family Lachnospiraceae; genus MGBC164599. Next base: position 12,819 of record CAJTYN010000035.1, on the reverse strand, counting down.
ATCCGGCAGGAACATGAATATTACCGTCTGTTCTCCTGCATGTTCCTCCATTTCGGGATGGAGCATCTGGTCAATAACATGCTCATGCTGTATTTTGTAGGCGGGCATCTGGAGCGGGCGATCGGTAAAGTCAAGTTCCTGCTGATCTATCTGGCGGGCGGGATCGGCGCCAGCTTCCTGTCTTATCACAGGGCTGTGCAGGAAGGATCCGCGCATGTTTCGGCGGGCGCTTCGGGGGCCGTCTTTGCGGCGGTCGGGGCGATGATCGGCGTCCTGCTCTTGGAGCGGGGACAGCTGGAAGGCCTGACGATGCGCCAGATGGTCTTTATGGCCGCATTATCATTGTATTATGGATTTACCAGTACAGGCGTGGACAACGCTGCACATCTGGGCGGATTTTTCTGCGGCTTTGTCCTGGCATTGATCCTTTACCGCAGAAAGACTATGTACGGGGGAGTGTCAGAGTGAATGTGCTCCCTTTGCCAGGGCATGAAGATACGGTGATGTCGCCGCCGTGGGCGCGGATCACCTGCCGGACGATGGCAAGGCCCAGTCCGGAGCCATATTCTTTATGTGTGATGAACGGGTCGAAGAGAGTGGGAAGATGTTCGGGGTCGATGCCGCAGCCAGTGTCGGTGATCTGTATGCAGAGGGCTGGGCCGTCTTCTTTCAAAAGGAGATGGATCTCGCCTGCATCCTCGATGGCTTCGCAGGCATTGCGCATCAGGTTGAGGAGTGCCTGCTGGATCTTGACGGTGTCGAGGGAAAGGACGACATCTGCGTCCCGGATGCAGTCTTCGTAAATGAGGCGGATGCCCAGATATGCGTAAGCGGGCTTGAGCCTGTCCGTCAGTTTTGCCAGGAAAGGGGAGATATGTACGGGTTCCCGGCGGAGTTTCGCGGAATTATTGTAAAACGATAAGTCTTCCAATAGTTTTTTCAGGAAATCCATCTGATCCATGATATCGTCCCAGTATTCAAACTCTTCTACTTCAGGGTGGGCTTTCTCGATGAACTGCAGATAGCTGTTGATGAGGGTGACGGGGTTGCGGATCTCGTGGGAGACTTTGGATAATGTAAATTGAAATTCTTGCTTGAGCTGTTCTGGAGTTTTGTTCTCTAACATGGTCTGACCTGTCCTTTTTTGTCGTAAAATGAATGGTATCCACTGTTTTCTGTATTGATAATGGTAACATTTGTACATAAAAATGGCAATCCCAAATATTCATTTTTATTCCCGTATATCCGAGGAAGATCGACGGATATCGACATAAAACGGCTGTCTTTAGAATGAGGATTGCATGATCGGAAGATTTGGGTTATACTTTTAGGGATCCAAATGGCATGAACGTTTTCAAAGGAGGAAATAAGATGGCAAAAGAAAAAGTTGTGCTGGCGTATTCAGGCGGCCTCGATACGACGGCGATCATCCCTTGGCTGAAAGAGAATTTTGATTATGAAGTGATCTGCTGCTGTATCGACTGCGGTCAGGGTGAAGAGCTGGACGGGCTTGAGGAACGGGCGAAACTCTCCGGTGCATCAAAGCTGTATATCGAGGATATCATAGATGAATTTTGTGACGATTATATCATGCCCTGTGTGAAAGCGGGCGCTGTTTATGAGAACAAATATCTTCTGGGGACCTCTATGGCCCGCCCGGTCATCGCGAAACGTCTGGTGGAGATCGCGCGCAAAGAAGGGGCGGCCGCCATCTGCCACGGGGCCACCGGGAAGGGAAATGACCAGATCCGTTTTGAGCTGGGCATCAAGGCTCTGGCACCGGACCTGAAGATCATCGCGCCTTGGCGTATGACGGATGTGTGGACGATGCAGTCCAGGGAAGATGAGATCGCATACTGCAAAAAACATGGGATCGACCTGCCGTTTTCAGCGGATTCCAGCTACAGCCGGGATCGCAATCTGTGGCACATCAGCCATGAAGGTCTGGAACTGGAAGACCCGTCAAATGAACCAGATTACGACCATCTGCTCGTCCTGGGTGTATCACCGGAGAAAGCGCCCGATGAGCCGGAATATGTGACGATGACTTTTGAAAAAGGTACGCCGGTCAGTCTGAACGGGAAGGCGATGAAAGTCTCGGAGATCATCACGGAATTGAACGCTCTCGGCGGAAAACATGGGATCGGGATTGTGGATATCGTAGAGAACCGGGTCGTCGGCATGAAATCCAGGGGCGTCTATGAAACGCCGGGCGGAACGATCTTGATGGAAGCCCATGATCAGCTGGAAGAATTGGTGTTAGACCGGGCGACGATGGAAGTGAAGAAGGATATGGGCAACAAGATGGCGCAGATCGTTTACGAGGGGAAATGGTTCACACCGCTCCGGGAAGCTGTGCAGGCTTTTGTTGAAGTGACCCAGGAGTATGTGACCGGAGAGGTGAAGTTCAAGCTGTACAAAGGGAACATCATCAAAGCCGGAACGACTTCCCCGTACAGCCTGTACAGCGAGAGCCTGGCTTCATTTACAACGGGCGATATGTATGACCACCACGACGCGGACGGGTTCATCACCCTGTTCGGGCTGCCCTTGAAAGTGCGCGCCATGAAGATGGCTGAAGCCGAGAAAAACGTCTGATCCAAGTGACAGGCAGGCATTCCCCTGCCTGTTTCTCTGTCAAATACATTCTAAGCTCAAGATCTCTTTTCCGGGGTTTTGATATGGCCGTATAAAATGTTGATAAATTCACTGTTGGACGGTGCTCTATCCATTTCATGACCAGCCAGTTGTACCAGAAACCTGCGGTTCCCTCTCTTCCAACAGTATCTGATGGCGGTGCGTATACAGTGTTCTACGTTATCCTGCGTTGTGTGGAAATATCTGGCTACATCAGAACAGAGCCATTTGTAGACCAGGAGGAGATATGTTTCATCCTCCAGACAGAGTTTCAGCGCGTAGTGCAGGTAATGAAAACCTTTGAGCGTGGTACGGATCCCCAAAGATAATAAAAGTGACCGGGCTTCCATGAGAAGATCCCCCTTTCTCAGGATGATGGGTATATTGCTATTGTAATACTCCAGAGTAAGAGGATAAAGATACGGGACAGACGTCGACAGAAATATATAAAAATAGAGCAGATGACAAGCGTTTTAAGGGGGCCGGGGGAGATCCGCTGGTCCCCCGGCGCTTTGGTACTTTTCTCGCAGAAAGATACATTTAAAAAGTATTTCGGCGCGCCGCCGAGCAGACGATCCAGCTCCCCAGCAGTCCGATGGCAAGTCCCGCCAGGACATCCGTCGGATAATGGACGCCCACATATAGACGGGAAAATGCGATGAGGGCGGCCAGGATGAGGGCGGCCGTCCCGTATCTCTGGGGCAGTGTCCGCAGGTAGACGCCTGCGGAGGCAAAAGAAGCTGTCGTGTGCCCGGAGGGGAACGACCAGTCGGACTGGGGCGGCAGGAGGGAGGTCAGGCCAGGGACCTGTGTATAGGGCCTGGGCCGTGCGACCAGGTTTTTCAGGCATACGTTCGTGACAAGGGCGCAGAGCACCATGGCGGCCAAGGCCAGGATCCCTGCTTTCCGGGTCCGGGGAAAGAGGATCAGGAGCAGGGCCAGCGCCAGCCAGAACCAGCCTTTATCGCCCAGGGAGGTGATCCTGGTCCAGAGGGCATCCCAGGATCCCTGTCGGAGGTTTTCTTGTATCCACAAAAGGCAGCTTCCGTCCAGATGGATCAGAGTATCCATGAATGTATCCATCATCAGTCGTTTTCCCTGCGGTCCAGAGCCGCGCGTATCAGGCCCTTGAACAGCGGGTGCGGGCGGTTGGGCCGTGACTTCAGTTCCGGGTGGGCCTGGGTCGCGATGAAGAACGGATGATCCTTTAACTCGATCATCTCGATGATCCTGCCGTCAGGGGAGAGGCCGGAGAGGGTCATGCCGTTTTCTTCCAGGACATTGCGGTAGTCATTGTTGACCTCATATCTGTGTCTGTGCCGTTCCTGGATAGTCTCCTCCTGGTAGAGTCCATATGCCAGCGTGTCTTTTTTCAGCACACAGGGATAGGCGCCGAGGCGCAGAGTGCCGCCGATGTCCTCGATATCAGCCTGATCGGGCATCAGGTCGATGACCGGGTGTACGGTCCGTGGGTTCAGCTCGATGCTGTGCGCATCGGAAAAGCCGACCACATCCCGGGCAAATTCAACGATCGCCAGTTGCATGCCGAGACAGAGGCCCAGGTACGGGATGCGCCTTTCCCGGGCGTAACGGATCGCCTGGATCTTGCCCTCGATCCCCCGGTCGCCGAAACCGCCGGGCACTAAGATCCCGTCTGCCCCGGCCAGTTTTTCAGCGACGTTCTCTTCAGTCACCTGTTCGGAGTCGGTCCAGAGGATATTTACGGTGGCCTTGCTGGCGATCCCGCCATGCTTCAGGGCTTCGACCACGCTGATGTACGCATCATGCAGCTGGATGTATTTTCCCACGAGGGCGATGGTGACTTCTGTGCTGGGATGGCGCAGGGCTTCCACCATGGCTTTCCAGTCGGCCAGGTCTGGTTCCGGGCAGTCCAGCTTGAGACATTCGCAGGCTACCTGGGCCAGGTGTTCTTTTTCCATGGCCAGCGGCGCTTCGTAGAGATATTCCACATCCAGGTTCTGGAGTACGTGGCTGCTGGGCACGTTGCAGAACAGCGCGATCTTGTCTTTGATCTTTTTATCCAGCGGCAGTTCGGAGCGGCAGACGATGATGTCCGGCCGGATCCCCATGCCCTGCAGTTCCTTTACGCTGGCCTGGGTGGGCTTGGTCTTCATCTCCTGGGAGGCGCGCAGGTATGGGATCAGGGTCACGTGGATCAAGATCGCGTTTTCATGGCCGATCTCGTGCTGGAACTGGCGGATCGCTTCCAGGAAAGGCTGGCTTTCGATATCGCCTACGGTCCCGCCCACCTCGATGATGGCGATGCGGGTGTCGTCGCTGGTAAAATTCCTGTAAAAACGGTTTTTGATCTCATTTGTGATGTGGGGGATGACCTGTACGGTCCCGCCGCCGAAATCACCCCGCCGTTCTTTAGCCAGCACGGACCAGTAGACCTTGCCCGTGGTCACGTTGGAGTTTTTATCCAGGCTCTCATCGATAAAGCGTTCGTAATGGCCCAGGTCCAGATCGGTCTCGGCGCCGTCGTCCGTGACAAAGACTTCTCCGTGCTGTACCGGGTTCATGGTGCCGGGGTCGATGTTGATGTAGGGGTCGAATTTCTGCATGGTGACCTTGTAGCCTCTTGCTTTGAGCAGGCGGCCTAAAGACGCTGCGGTGATCCCTTTTCCAAGTCCGGAAACGACGCCTCCGGTCACGAATACATATTTAACAGCCATATTTTCCTCCGTTCTTTATGTTTACATTTTCATAGGCATGAAATCATATAGAATAAGTATACTACATTTTAGGGATTTTCCATATGCCTTTTTATAAAACTTTAAGGATTATCGTGATTTATTTCGGGATCTTCATATTGATTTATTTTAGGCCTGTACTTATAATAGAAGGATAACAAGAGGAGGAAGAACATGGGCGATAAACCGAGTAATGATCAGCGGGGAAATAATAACAGGCCGATGGGAAACGGGCATAAGAACAGGCAGTCGATCCTGGTGTTCTTGTTGTGCCTGATGGTGACATTGGTGGGTGTCAGCCTTTTTACAAATATGTTCAAAGGCGATACGGAAGAGATCACATACAGTGAATTTTTGGCTATGCTTGAGGACGACGAGATAAAAGAAGTGGTCGTCCAAAGCGGTACGATAACTGTAACGCCGAAAAAGCAAAAAGACAGATACAGGGAAGTCAAATATTATACGCATGCGCTGGAGAGCGGTGATGCGCTGGTGGAGCGGCTGGAAGAGCATGAAGATCTGAAATATGAGCTGAAGGTGCCGGATCCTGCAACGGAACTCCTTTCAAACCTGGTCACGCTCATGCTGCCCACGCTGGTGCTCTTTGGTCTTCTGATGCTCTTTATGCGCAAGATGGGCAAAGGAGGGATGATGGGCGTAGGCAAGAGCAAAGCCAAAGCCTACGTGCAGAAAGAGACAGGCGTGACATTTCAGGATGTGGCCGGGCAGGATGAGGCGAAGGAATCCCTCCAGGAAGTGGTGGAGTTTCTCCATGATCCGGGGAAATATACGGCCATCGGCGCGAAGCTCCCGAAAGGGGCGCTGCTGGTAGGCCCTCCCGGGACGGGCAAGACGCTCCTGGCAAAAGCAGTGGCCGGGGAAGCGCATGTGCCGTTCTTCTCCTTGTCGGGGTCGGATTTTGTGGAGATGTTCGTGGGCGTGGGCGCCTCCCGTGTCCGGGATCTGTTCGAGGAGGCGAAGAAGAATGCGCCCTGCATCATCTTTATCGATGAGGTGGATGCGATCGGAAAGAGCAGGGACGGTCATTATGGAGGCGGGAACGATGAACGGGAACAGACGCTGAATCAGCTCCTGGCAGAGATGGATGGATTCGAGGCATCGAAAGGGCTGTTGATCCTGGCGGCGACCAACCGGCCGGAGGTCCTGGATCCAGCGCTGCTGCGCCCAGGACGTTTTGACCGGCGGGTGATCGTGGACCGCCCGGATCTGAAGGGACGTGTGGATATCCTGAAAGTCCATGCGAAGAACGTGTCCTTGGATGAGACGGTGGATTTTGAGGAGATCGCACTGTCCACGTCTGGGGCGGTGGGGTCCGACCTGGCCAATATGATCAACGAGGCTGCGATCCTGGCGGTGAAGAACGGACGCAGAGCGGTGAGCCAGAAAGATCTGTTCGAGGCGGTGGAAGTGGTCTTGGTAGGTAAAGAAAAGAAAGACCGGATACTCAGCGCCGAGGAACGGCGGATCGTGTCTTATCATGAGGTGGGCCATGCCCTGGTGAGCGCGCTGCAGAAAGACGCGGAGCCGGTGCAGAAGATCACGATCGTGCCCCGTACCATGGGGGCGCTGGGCTATGTGATGCAGGTGCCGGAGGAAGAGAAATATCTGAATACCAAGAAAGAATTGGAAGCGATGCTGGTGGGTTATCTGGGCGGGCGCGCCGCCGAGGAGATCGTCTTTGACACAGTCACCACCGGAGCGGCGAACGATATCGAAAAAGCGACAAAGATGGCCCGTGCCATGATCACCCAGTATGGGATGTCAGAGAAATTCGGCCTGATGGGGCTGGCGACGCAGCAGAGCAAGTATCTGGACGGCAGGACAGTCCTGGAGTGCGGCGACGATACGGCTACGGAAGTGGATCATGAAGTCATGGAGCTGCTCCATAGATCTTATGAGGAGGCGAAGAGGCTGCTCACGGAGAATCGGGACGTGATGGATAAGATCGCGGAATTTTTGATCGAAAAAGAGACGATCACCGGAAAAGAATTCATGAAGATCTTCCGAAAAGTGAAAGGTCTGCCGGAACCGGATGAGACGGAGAAAAAGGCAGTCCCGCGCATTGCTGAAAAGGCATCGGTCTAGAGGATCATCATATGGCGTTTGAAGAAGAACTGAAAAAGCTCCCTGCTAAGCCGGGGGTATACCTCATGCATGATGCGAAGGACGAGATCATCTATGTGGGGAAGGCGGTCAGCCTGAAAAACCGGGTGCGCCAGTATTTCCAGTCCAGCAGGAATAAGGGCGTGAAGATCGAGCAGATGGTGACCCATATCGCCCGCTTTGAGTACATCGTCACGGATTCGGAATTGGAAGCGCTGGTCCTGGAATGCAATCTGATCAAGGAGCACCGCCCGAAATACAACACGATGCTGAAGGACGATAAGAGTTACCCTTTTATCCGGGTGACCATGGAAGAGGATTTCCCACGCGTCTTATTCGCCAGGCGGATGAAAAAAGACAGATCCAGATATTTTGGTCCCTACACCAGCGCCGGAGCCGTAAAAGACGCGATCGAGCTGATCCGCAGGGTCTACCGTCTGCGGGCCTGCAGCCGGAAACTCCCCCAGGATATCGGCAAGGAAAGGCCCTGCCTGTATCACCACATCCACCAGTGTGATGCCCCCTGCCAGGGCTATGTGCGTGCGGAAGAGTATCAGGAGAGGGTCAAGGGCGCGCTGGAGTTTTTGGGCGGGCATTATCAGGAGATGATACAGGAACTGCAGGAAAAGATGCAGCAGGCTTCTGATGAGCTGCGATTTGAGGATGCGATGGAGTATCGGGATCTGATCCAGAGCATCGAGCGGATCGGGGAACGGCAGAAGATCACCAGCCACGGCGGAGAGGACAACGATGTGGTGGCCATGGCCATGGATGAGGAAGATGCCATCGTCCAGGTCTTTTTCATACGGGACGGGCGTCTGATCGGACGGGATCATTTTTATCTGCGGGTGGCCCGGGGCGATACCCGCGGGCAGGTGCTGACCAGTTTCCTGAAACAATTTTATGCCGGTACGCCGTTCATCCCCCGCGAGCTGATCCTCCAGGAAGAGATCGAGGATAAAGAGGTGATCGCCAGTTGGCTGACCAGTCGGAGAGGCCAGAAAGTGACGATCCGTGTGCCAAAAAAGGGGACAAAGGAAAAGATGGTGGAGATGGCGGTCCAGAATGCGGCCCTGCTCCTCAGTCAGGACCGGGAGAAGATCAAACGGGAAGAGGGGCGGACCATCGGAGCGGTGAAAGAGATCGCCGACTGGCTGCATTTAGGCCAGATCATACGGATGGAGGCTTACGATATCTCCAATATCAGCGGATTTCAGGCGGTGGGTTCCATGGTGGTCTATGAGCGGGGAAAGCCGAAGAAGAGCGATTATCGTAAATTCAAGATCCGTTCTGTGCAGGGGCCTGATGACTACGCCAGCATGGAGGAAGTCCTGACCAGGCGGTTCACGCACGACTCGGGGAAGGAATTTGACAGTTTTGCCTGTTATCCGGACCTGATCTTGATGGATGGCGGGCGCGGCCAGGTGAATGTGGCACTGGACGTCCTGGAAAAACTGCATATCCAGATCCCGGTCTGCGGGATGGTCAAAGACGACCATCATCGGACGAGAGGTCTGTATTTTGATAACGAAGAGATCCCGATAGACACGTCCTCAGAGGGATTCCGGCTGATCACACGGATCCAGGATGAAGCCCATCGGTTTGCCATAGAGTACCACAGGAGCCTGCGGAGCAAAGGTCAGGTGCATTCCATCCTGGACGATATCCCCGGCATAGGGCCGGCGAGGCGCAAGGCGCTGATGAAACATTACAGGTCTTTGGAAGGGATCCAGCAGGCTACAAAGGAAGAGCTGCGGCAGATACCGTCGATGAATGAAAGGTCGGCTGCCCAGGTGTATGATTTTTTCCATGGCGGGGATCAAAAGAGGATGAGCGATCAAAAGGAGGATAGGAAATGAAAGGTGTAGCGATCACGAAGATGGCGCAGGCCCTGGATCTGAAGAACATGACGCCGGATATGGATCTGGCGGGGAAATATGTGACATTGCCGGATATCAATCGTCCTGCATTACAGCTGACGGGATACCTGGAGCATTTTTCGGCGCAAAGGGTACAGATCATCGGTTATGTGGAGTATACGTATCTGGAGCATCTGACGGAAGAAGAGCGGAATTTCGCTTATGAGCGTTTTATCTCCAGCAAGATCCCCTGCGTGATCTTCAGCACGAAGACGAAACCTTCGGAAAAAATGTTGGAGCTTGCGTATAAATATGATGTACCCACCTTCATCACGGACAGGACCACGTCGAATCTCATAGCCGAGGCTGTCCGGTGGCTGGGCGTGGAGCTGGCTCCCTGCATCTCTATCCATGGCGTATTGGTGGATGTATACGGGGAGGGGATCTTGATCACCGGGGAGAGCGGGATCGGAAAGAGCGAGGCTGCCCTGGAACTGATCCGCCGGGGGCATCGTCTGGTCAGCGATGATGTGGTGCAGCTGCGCAAAGTCAGCGATGCGACCCTGGTGGGATCCGCGCCGGATATCACACGCCATTTTATCGAGCTGCGTGGGATTGGGATCATCAATGTGAAGACATTGTTCGGTGTGGAATGTGTGAAAGATACCCAGTCGGTGGATCTGGTGATCAAACTGGAGGAATGGGACCGGGATAAAGAGTACGACAGGATGGGACTCAATGAAGAATACATTGAATATCTGGGAAATAAAGTCGTCTGCCATTCTCTTCCGATCCGTCCGGGCCGGAATCTGGCGGTGATCGTGGAGGCCGCGGCGGTGAACCATCGCCAGAAAAAGATGGGATACAATGCGGCGGAGGAATTGTATAAGAGAGTGCAGGATAATATCACCAGAAAGGGCTGAAGATCATGAAGGAATATCGTTTTGGGATCGATGTGGGCGGGACCAGCATAAAATGCGGTCTTTTTCGTATGGACGGGACGTTGGAAGACAGGTGGGAGATCCCGACCCGCACGGAAGGCCACGGTGAGGCCATCCTGCCGGATATCGCAGCTTCCATCCAGGCGAAGATGAAGGAAAAAGGGATCCGCAGGGAGCAGGTGGCCGGCGTGGGCATCGGCGTACCAGGGCCGGTCAGCGCAGATGGAGAGGTCCCCCAGGCGGTGAACTTAGGCTGGGGCCGTAAACATATAGTCGAGGAGATGGAGTCCCTTACCGGGCTGCCCGCGAAAGCGGGCAACGATGCCAATGTGGCCGCATTAGGCGAGGCCTGGAAGGGGGGAGCGGAAGGCGCCTCCCAGGTGGTCATGGCTACACTGGGCACCGGTGTGGGAGGCGGGATCATCATAGACGGGAAGATCCTCCCCGGCGCGCATGGGGCCGCAGGTGAGATCGGACATGCGAACATGGAGCCGGACGAGCCGGAGTCTTGTAATTGCGGGAATCATGGCTGCCTGGAACAGATGGCCTCAGCCACCGGGATCGTACGGCTGGCGAAAAAAGAACTGATCGAAAGCGGAGAGGACAGCATCCTGCGGACAGTGGAAGTGACAGCAAAAGCGGTCTTTGATGCGTATGGACAGGGCGACAGCCTCGCTGGGAGGGTCGTGGATGCGTTCGCCAGTTATCTGGGACGCGGGCTGGCGATCACTGCGTGTGTGGTGGATCCGGAAGTGATCCTCATCGGCGGCGGGGTCGCCAGGGCAGGAGAGCCGCTGCTCAAGGCCGTACAGCGTGAATATGAGAAAGCGGCCTTCGCACCCTGCAAAGAGACACCCATCAGGCTGGCGCGCCTGGGAAATGATGCGGGGATATACGGGGCGGCCAGACTGGTGGATACTATGTGATGTACGGCCAAGATCGGATATCAAAAAAATTCACCTCCACCTCTTGACAAAAAAAGAGGGGAGGTGTATATTGTTATCAAGATGTTAGCACTCCAAAAGCACGAGTGCTAACAACCTTAAGAGAGAAAGGGAGCGAGGGATGGAAGAACTGGATGGACGCAAGAAAAAGATCCTGAAAGCGATCATCAAGACATATCTGGAGACAGGGGAGCCGGTGGGTTCTCGGACTATCTCAAAATTTACGGATCTGAACCTGAGCTCCGCCACGATACGCAATGAGATGTCGGATCTGGAAGATATGGGATATATCCAGCAGCCGCATACGTCGGCAGGGAGGATCCCCTCGGACAAAGGGTATCGCCTGTATGTGGATGCGCTGATGGCTGAGAAGGATGAAGAGATCGCCGAGATCAAAGGATTGATGATCGAAAAGACCGACAAGATGGAGAAAGTGCTCAAGCAGGTCGTAAAGACATTGGCCCAGAACACGAATTACGCGACTCTGATATCGGCGCCGTCTTTTTCCAACGATCGGTTAAAATTCATCCAGCTGTCCAGGCTGAACCACCGTCAGCTGGTGGTGGTCGTGGTCACGGCCGGGAACCGGATACGCAATGAGATCATCGAGCTGGAAGAGCGGATGAGCGATGACACCATATTCAAGCTGAATTTTCTGCTGAACAACAGCTTGAACGGGATACCGGCTGCAGAGATCAATCTGGGGATGATCGCCCAGTTGAAGGAGCAGGCGGGTGAATACGGCGCAGTGGTGGGGAGCGTGCTGGATGCGGTAGCGAATGTGATACAGGTGGATGAGGATCTGGAGATCTACACATCGGGTGCAACGAACATCTTTAAATACCCGGAATTGAGCGACAGCTCCAAAGCGAGCGAGTTCATATCCACATTCGAGGAAAAACAGCAGCTGGCCGACTTGGTGAAAGAGACGATGGCGGACGAGGAGAGTACCGGCATCCAGGTATACATCGGGGACGAAGCCCCCATCAAGACGATGAAGGACTGCAGCGTGGTAACGGCCACATATGAACTGGGTGAGGGCATCCGCGGGACGATCGGGATCGTGGGGCCGAAGAGGATGGATTATGAGAACGTGGTCGACAGTCTGAAGGTGCTGCGGGCACAGTTGGACACCATGTTCAGGAAGACATAGATCTTTTTATGGATTTTTTAAGAAAGGCGGGATGAGGCATTGTCAGAAGAGAGCAGTAGACCGGAAGAGATGCAGGAAGAAGAAGCCTGCCAGGAGGTTCCGGAGGAAGATAAGACTGAGGAGAGCGCAGACGGCGGATCCGACGGGGACGCACAGGCACCGGACGAGGCTGGAGAAGAGGCGGCGGATACACAAGGATCCGAAGAGTCCGAGGAGGCTGGAGACTTCGGGGAAGAGAAGGAGCAAAAGAAAGATAAGAAGAGCGGACAGATCGAGGAGCTGACCGACCGGCTGCAGAGGACCATGGCGGAATTTGATAATTACCGCAAGCGGACAGAAAAGGAAAAAGCCAGCATGTACGTGATCGGGGCAAAAGAAGTGATCGAGAAGATCCTCCCGGTGGTGGACAATTTTGAAAGAGGCTTGGCGGCGGCGGAAGAAGGCGAC
>CAJTYN010000034.1 GCA_910584115.1 uncultured Lachnospiraceae bacterium | reverse complement strand
GCGCACCAGGGAAAAGCCGTTGCTGTGTACGCCCGAGGACGCCATGCCGATCAGCACGTCCCCGGCCTTGATCTCTTTTCCGGTGATCAGGTCTTTTTCATCCGCGATCCCCACGGCAAACCCGGCCAGGTCGTACTCGTCCTCCGGGTAAAAGCCCGGCATCTCCGCCGTCTCTCCGCCCACCAGGGCCGCTCCCGCCTGGAGACACCCTTCTGCGACGCCGCTTACGATCTGCGCGATCTTCTCCGGGAAATTCTTGCCGCAGGCAATGTAATCCAGGAAGAACAGCGGCTGCGCCCCGCCGCATGCGATATCATTGACGCACATGGCCACACAGTCGATGCCCACCGTATCGTGCTTGTCCAGCAGGAACGCCAATTTCAGTTTCGTCCCCACGCCGTCCGTCCCGGAGACTAGGGTCGGCTTTTCCATCTGTGAAAAGCCCGCCAGGGAAAACGCACCGGAAAATCCGCCGATATCTGTCAGTACCTCTGGGCGCATCGTCCTGGCCACATGTTTTTTCATCAGCTCTACAGAACGGTAGCCCGCTTCTATATCTACTCCCGCTTTCTTATAGTCCATAAATCCTGTCTCCTCCTAATAGTCCTCGTATCCCACCTGCTGCAGCCTGGCATCCTTTGCCTCTACCTGCTCTTTTAACTGTTGTGCGTAGTCTTTCAGCCGCCCAAGGAGCGCCGTATCGGAGGTCGCTAAGATCTTCGCCGCCAAGAGTCCCGCGTTGGCGCCGCCGTTTATGGCCACCGTCGCCACAGGGATCCCCGACGGCATCTGCACGATCGAATACAGGGAATCCCGGCCCCCGAGGGATGTAGTGTGCATCGGGATCCCGATCACGGGCAGCGGGAAGATCGCCGCGCACATCCCGGGCAGATGGGCCGCCATCCCGGCGCCTGCGATGATCACCTTCCACCCTTTCTCTTCCGCCGACTTCGCGTACTCGAAAAATACATCCGGCTCCCGGTGGGCGGAGATGATGCGCATCTCATACTCTACCCCCAACTGATCCAATATAGCTGCCGCCTTGCTCATCACGGGCATATCCGAATCACTGCCCATTACGATCCCTACTTTCGCCATCTGTCGTACCTCCTGTCTTTTCTTTGAAGATCTGCCGCCGAGTAGGCGGCATGTATTCAGGGATGCCCAATGCGTCCGCCACCGGACGCATGCAGGCTTTCTTTGAAGATCTGCCGCCGGATAGGCGGCATGTATTCAGGGATGCCCAATGCGCCCGCCACTGGGCGCATGCAGGCTTTCTTTGAAGATCTGCCGCCGGATAGGCGGCATGCAGGTTTATTTTAGTATGCGCGGTCTGCCTTTGTCAATAGGCGCTCCCGCGGTCATCTCTTTATCCTGACTTTTTTGGATCCGCTCCACGCGCTGTAGGAAGTCACGCCGCCGCTCTTCTTGTAGCTGCGGATGCGGATATGATATGTTTTTCCTTTGACCATCTTGGTCAGGGTCGCCGCCGTGGTCTTAGCCGGCGTGACCTTCACCGTCTTCGCCCCTGTGAAGCTGCCGGATGCGGCGTATTGGATCTGGTAACCGGCCGCTCTGGCGTTCTTCTTCCAGGTCACTCTCACTTTCTTGGCCGCATTGTTGGCCGCGCCGGAAAGAGTGGGCGCGGTGAGGCGCATGATGGTCTTTCCGGTCTTGCTGTAAGTGCCTGTGGCTTTGTTGTTGTAAGCGCATACGCTGTACGTGTAGACTGTGCCGTTCTTAGTCTTTACGGACTTGTCGCTGTAACTCAGGGTGTCGATCCCTCTGACCTTTGCGATCTGTGCCCATTTTCCGCTGCCCGTCCTGCGGTATACGCAGTAGCCGGTGGCTTTCGATACTCTGGCCCATCTGACGGTGATCCCCGACGCCGTGTTGGATACGCTCTTCATCTGGGGCATGCCTGGCTTATCGCTCGTGCCCGGATCGGCGTTTCCCGGGACCGGGACTTTAAACGGCGTGGGATGCGCGGACAGGTCGTGAGCACCGCTGATCCCCAGGGGAGCGCCGCCTGTCCCCCACATCCATAATGTCCCGTCTTTTTTCACCGCGCCGCCCCGCAGCCGCGCCATGCTGACCTGTGCCACGCCGGTCAGGGTCCTCTCCGGCCCGAAACGGTTCGCCGCGTCGCCCGTGCCCAGCTGGGCGCGGTAGTTGAGGCCCCAGGTCCACAGGCTCCCGTCCTCTTTTACCGCCGCCGCGCTGGCGTCCGCCAGACTGACGCTCTTGACATTCTCCATGATCTTGCGCGGAATGCGGCTGACTTCCACCTGCTCTCCCAGTCCCAGCCGGCCATTGTTATTGCCGCCCCAGGTCCACAGACTCCCGTCCGTCTTGACCGCCGCGCTGTATCCCCGGCTCGCGCTGACACTCCTGACACCGTCCATGATCTTCTGTGGTTCATAGTAGGGACCGCTCCCGTTCTCGCCATTTCCCAGCTGGCCGTTCACGTTGCTCCCCCAGGTCCACAGACTCCCGTCCGTCTTGACGACGGCGGCATGGTTTTGGCCCAGGGCCACGCTGGCCACGTTTTCCATGACCTTCTTCGGGGTGGCGACATCCACATCGTCGCCGGTCCCTAAGCGGCCGCCGTTGTTCCAGCCCCACATCCACAGGCTCCCGTCCGTCCGGATCGCCGCGCTGCCGCAGGAATGACCCAGCGTGACGCTCTTTACGCCGGTCAGGACCTTCACGGGGCTTAAACGGTCGGTCTTATCGCCGGTGCCCAGCTGGCCGTAGTAGTTAAATCCCCACATCCACAGACTCCCGTCTTTTTTCAGGGCCGCGCTGCTGTTCCCCTCGCCCAGGCTGACGCTCTTGACATCGTCCATGATCTTGCGCGGACTGAACTGCCGCTCCTTGTTTCCGGTCCCCAGCTGCCCATAGGTGTTGTTGCCCCAGATCCACAGGCTCCCGTCGGCTTTCACCACTGCCGTGTGCTCTTCTCCCGTGCTGACCTGCTGTACGGCTATCCCGTCGGACTGGCTGGCCGCCTGTATCGGCTGCGCGGGCAGGGCCGCCAGCATCGTCAATGCCGCCAGAAATCCTGCCGCCCAGCGTCTCACTCTTTCTTTTCCCTTCTTTTTCATCCGCATACTCCTCTCCCATCATCCATCCCCGAAGGGCGCGTTCAGCTCCTCCGTCCCCGGCAGCACGAACCGGCCGTTCTCTATGATCGGCACCGGCCCCTGCGGGGTGCGGACCTGTATATGCCCCAGTTCATCGTAGGGGATCGTGATGTCCGTGTGGCATCCCATATACGCTTTCTCTTTATCCTCTCTGCGCAGTATGGACACTTCGTTGTCCCGGGCGATCACTTCCCGGCCGTCCGGGTTGTAGACGGCGATGTCCTCCGACCAGCTATAGCAGGTGTCGCCCACCGCAAAATGCGGGCCCATCTTCTCCGCGATCAATATGGGCAGCTTATCTTCTATATGATATCTCCTGGCCACCACATAGGCTGTGGTGTTGGTGCCGATGGCAAATTCCCCCATGGGCAGCGTCTCATGGTGACGGAGGAGGTTTTCCCGGATATAGGCCCTGTTCTCCTCTTCCCTGTCAAAATTCCCGCAGGTATATCCTGTGATCATGCCATCCTCAAAGGTCAGCTCCAGGTCCTGATAGAGCAGCTCGTTTAAATACACCCGGCTCACGTGGAGCACGCCGCTGGTGCCTTTTAGCTGCGGGGACGTGAAGACCTCGCCCACAGGGATATTGACATCTGCCACGCAGTTTTCAAAGGCCGTCTGCCGCGACACGTCCGTGAGCGGATGGAGGGCCACCGTCAGATCCGTCCGGTTGCCGCCCCTTCCCTGGATGTGTACCGATCCGCCTTTATCCAGGGCCTGGATGATGGTCTGCTGGATCTTTTCATATAGTCCTGCATCCAGCGTGTTGATCTTCACCACTTCCCGGAAGATCTCCGAAAAATCTTCCCCGATCTCCGGCACCGGCCAGGCGATGATCGTAAAACTGCGCTCCTCGCCCTTGATATAGCGATCCGTGATCTGGGCGAGCTGGTTGTCGCAAAATACCTGGAGCCTCTGCTGGCTCTCTGAGAGGGTAAACGCCTCCGGACAGGGCGCGGGGCTAAAAGGCGCCTCCCCGAAGATCTCCATCACCGCCGGACCCGCATGTCCTTCCGCCAGATCCTTATATCTCTCATACGCCCTCTGGGTGGCGCGCAGCTTCCGCTGGATCAGGTCCTCATCCAGGAAGAGCGCCGCGTCGTTCCTGTGGTCGTAGTCAGACTGCGGGTTGGGGACATGACCGTGATAACCGATCCGATGGTTCTGTTTCTTGTTGATGATATGTGTCGCCGCCCGGTAGATCACCGGTTCCAGCCCCATCTCCCTAAACTGCCCGACAGCAGCGCGGACCACCCGCTCAAACCCAAGGCAGTACCGGATGTTCACGGTCTTTTTTTTCGACAGGTCCTTATTGGAGTTGATGAAGCCCATCCTGTAGCCCTCGGTATACGTACGGGCCATCCGGCCGATCTCCTCCGGACTCAGGCCATTCAGAAAACCGGCCACCTGCCGTTCGCTCTCTGTCACCCATTCCCCGAGATCATACAGGTAGTCCGGCGAAGTCAGATCCGCCTCCATGATGATCCTCGTCGCAAACGCGCAGGACGGGTCCAGCTGTTCCCGGATACGCCGCTCGACCATCTCCTCGCAGTGATCGCTCACGTACCAGTATAAGATATCCCGGATCCATCCGGGGTCCACGCCGCTGCCCTCCTCCCGGGCAAAGACACCGTACGCTTCCAGAAAAAGCTCACAGCACACGGTCATATCCCACACCCGGCCTTCCAGGGCATAGACGATCATGCCCCGCAGCTCATCATACATAAAACTCAGATACCGGCCGCATTCCCCCAGCTCTTTTGCCGCGTAGGCCGGGTTTCCATAAGACTGCCCGTATCCCGCGGGCAGGATATCCTCATATAAATGTGCGTTGTACGCCTGTTTTTCCTCTGGGGACAGCCGCGGCCAACGCTCCCCCGCCTCGATCGCCGACTGCATGAATGCCGCCGTTTTATGAAAATATCCCCGCCAGCCGGCCTCGCCTTCCAGCTCCGCCGCGATCTCTCTGACCCGCCGAAAGGCCAGGCCCCGCCGTTCTTCCAATATACTATCCAAACCGATCATCCACCTTCCAGATCTCCGAGTTCCACATGTTTCTCGATCAGCGCCTCCATATATTCCCAGATCTCGGGCGCCCACTCTCTGACTTTTTCATTGCGTTTATAGACCTGCGCGCTCTTGACGCCGTGCTCCCGCCAGCTCTTTCCGCCGGACGCATCATTTAGGAGGAGCGGCTGGCAATTGTCCACAACGCGGGCAAATCTGGCCTCCCCGCTCTCGCAGGCCTCGAACTCCTCCCAGAGGCTCTTGAAGTATCCTCCCTGGTCCGGCGGCAGGATCCCGAAGATCTCCTCGGCCGCCGCCCTCTCCTTCTCATGCTGATCCGCCTGGGCTTTCGCGTCATAGGCATAGGCGTCCCCCGCCAGGATCTCCACCAGGTCGTGGATCAGGACCATCTCCACCGTCCTGGCCACGTCCACCGGCTCCGGCATATATTCCCGCAGCACCAGGGCGCACATGGCCAGATGCCAGGAATGCTCCGCGTCGTTTTCCTTGCGGCTCCCGTCCGCCAGGTAGGTCTGCCGCCCGATCTTCTTTAACCCGTCGATCCTGCGCAGGAACTCCATCTGTCTTTCTGATCTCTGTGTCATCTTCCAACCCCTCCCACAGTCCTTTACGAGACGCCGATCAGATACAGCCCCAGCCAGCCCACCATGAGCAGGCCGTTGGCGATCGCGCCGGCGGCGCACATGGTGTGCGTCCTGTTCTCAGCCGAAAAGCTGATCATCCCCATAAAGAAACCGTACACGGCCAGCAATGCCGCACAGATGCTGATCCCGCCGATCAGGGCCTGGCTGATCACATATTCCTGCAGAAAGAAAGACACGGCCACATCCGCCAAAAACAACGCAAAAGAGACTGCGGCCAGGATCACCGAATAGATCCCGCCTTCTGCCTGCTCCTGCTGTGCAAATGCATATCTATATCTCTTCGCCATCTCACAAACGCCTCCTGATCTCATTGCAGATGCAAAAAAGGACATACCCCAGAAATGCCCCCAATGTATTGAGCATCAGGTCATCCACATCAAAGCTCCCCACCCGGAAGAACAGCTGCGCCGTCTCCACGCACAGACTCAGGGAAAGACCGCTGACCACGATCAGCAGAGCGTTCCTGAACCGGTCACTGAGCACCGGGAGGATGTACCCGAAGGGCACGAACCCCGCCACATTCCCAAAGATATTCAGCATCATGGCCATCGTCCCCACCTGTTCCCGGTACGTCCAGAACCTACGGATCTCCACGAACGGGATCAGGTTATACCTGTATTCCCGCGTCAGCTCCGCCGCCCTCCCATAAGACTCCGCAAAAAACAAAAAATACACCAGCAGTCCCATGTACACCACGAACAGGAAGAGCCCTGCGCAGCGGATCAGCTTTTTTGTCCTTTTCCTCACTCTCTTACCCTCAACGCCCTATATGGTGATCTCATATTTCCTCTTCAACAGGCGGGCGCCGCTGACGATCATCAGCACGCCGCTGGCCAGCCCCACGATCGACACGGCGATCCCCAGCGTAAGGTTCAAGATCCCTGTCTGGGAAATGGTCTTATAGATCTTCTCATTCATTTTCCCTTCCTCCTTCTTCAGACTCCGTACTGCTCATAATACGCGTCGATCGACGCCTTCAGGGCATCGTCGATGATCACCCGTCCCTTGTACGGCCGGTCATACAGATGCTCCACCACTTCCTTCATGGTCACGATCGCGGCGGTCTTCAGGCCGTACTTCTCCTCGATCTCACTCAAGGCGCTCTTCGTGCCCCCTCCCCGCTCCATCCTGTCCACGGAGACCACCAGCCCCACCGGCTGTATCTGGCCCTGGGCTCTTATGATGGGCATCGTCTCCGCGATCGAGGTCCCAGCCGTGGTCACGTCCTCGATGATCACCACCCGGTCGCCGTCATTTAACGGACTCCCCAGCAGGATCCCTTTATCGCCGTGGTCCTTGACCTCTTTCCGGTTGGAACAATAGCGGATCTCTCTGTCATAAAGCTCACTGATGGCCATCGAAGCCGCCACGGACAGCGGGATCCCTTTATAAGCCGGGCCAAATAATACGTCGAAGTCCAGCCCGAAAGCCTCTTCGATCGCCCGGGCATAATACTGGCCGAGCCTGCGCAGCTGTGCCCCCGTCCGGTAAAAGCCCGTGTTGACAAAAAACGGGGTCTTCCGTCCGCTCTTCGTCACGAAGTCCCCAAACTTTAGGACCTCGCAGTCGATCATAAACTCGATGAACTCCTGTTTATAATTCTCCATAAGACGCTCTCTACTCCTTCTATACTATCTTATCCAAACATAAAGATTTTTCCCATTTTACCATAGGCACGTAGTTTTTTCAAATATTTTGCACAGATAACAAAAAAACTTGAAAAGCGGATATTTTTGCTGTATGCTAGTAACTATTCAATTTAACCAACGGATCTATGAACATCGAGGAGGGACATGATCATGAGGAATTTTGAAAGATCATCCAAGCTGGACCACGTCTTATACGACGTGCGCGGTCCGGTGGTGGAGGAGGCCAGCCGGATGGAAGAAAACGGCATGGAGATCATGAAACTGAACATCGGAAACCCGGCCCCATTTGGTTTTTCCGCCCCCGAGGAAGTGATCCTGGACATGATGAGCTCCATCCGCTCAAGCCAGGGCTACTCGGATTCCCGCGGTATCTTTTCCGCCCGAAAGGCGGTCATGCAGTACTGCCAGCTCAAGGAGATCCCCAATGTGACCATGAATGATATCTACACGGGGAACGGGGTCAGCGAGCTGATCAGCCTGTCTATGCAGACACTCTTAAATGACGGGGACGAGATCTTGATCCCCGCGCCGGACTATCCTCTGTGGACAGCCACCGCCACGCTGGCCGGGGGCAAGGCCGTCCATTACATCTGCGACGAGCAGTCCTGCTGGTATCCGGACATCGAGGACATGCGCTCGAAGATCACCGACCGGACAAAAGCCATCGTGATCATCAACCCCAACAATCCCACGGGCGCCCTGTATCCCCGGGAGATCCTGGAACAGATCGTGGACCTGGCCCGGGAGTACGACCTGCTCCTTTTTTCGGATGAGATCTACGACCGGCTGGTCTTCGACGGCCAGGAACACATATCCATCGCCTCCCTGGCTCCGGACCGGTTCTGCGTCACCTTCAACGGCCTGTCAAAATCCCATATGGTGGCGGGTTTCCGGGCGGGCTGGATGGTGATGAGCGGGCCGAAGGAGCATGCGAGAGGATATATGGAAGGGATCCGGATGCTCTCCAATATGCGGCTCTGTTCCAACGTGCCCGCACAGGCCATCATCCAGACCTGCCTGGGCGGCTACCAGAGTGTGCGGGAATACGTAAAACCGGGCGGACGGATCTACGAGCAGCGGGAATTCATCTACAAGGCGCTCAAAGACATCCCGGGGATCTCGGTGGTCAAACCCCAGGCCGCATTCTATATCTTCCCCAAGATCGATGTGGAGCGGTTCAACATCACCAACGACGAACAGTTCGCCCTGGACTTCCTGCAGAAGAAGCGGGTCCTCATCGTGAGCGGGAGCGGCTTCAACTGGAAGGAACCGGATCATTTCCGCATCGTCTACCTGCCCTGCCTGGAGGATCTGGAGAAGGCCGCGCGCAAGCTGCGTGAATTCCTCTCCACATACCGCCAGAAATGAGAGAGATCCTAAAACGGGTCGGGACGGACATCCGGATGTATCACAAGGGCCTTTTGCTGGCCGCGGCCTATCTGGCGGCTGCGGGACTCTTGCGCATCCCCGTCTGTCCCCTGGTGCTCATGACAGGGCTGCCCTGCCCTGGCTGCGGCATGACCCGGGCTGCCCTGCTCTTTTTATCCGGCCACTGGCGGCAGGCTTTTGTGATGCATCCTTTTTTCTATGTGCTGCTGGTGCTGGCCGCGGCCTTCGCCGTCTCCCGGTACATACTGGGGCATACCGCCAGACCTGCCTGGACGGCCGCGGTCCTCCTCTTGCTCGTAGCCGCCGCCATCTTCTTCTATCTGTACAGGATGATACGTTTTTTTCCGGATCGGGCGCCGATGGTCTATTTTCCTGACAATCTCCTGCGGCTTCTCACCAGATAGTTGCATAGCCGGGCCAGATGTGATAAAATGGCATTGTTTCTATGAACATTTTTGAGGAGGGTAATCAATGAACGAACAGGACTTTAACAACTATGGCCCCGAGATGGAACCGGTCATGGGGATCGGCCAATGGCTGATCACTCTGCTGGTCATGTCCATCCCCTGCGTCAATATCATCATGCTCTTCGTATGGGGTTTTGGGAGCGGGAACCAGACACGCGCCAATTACTGCCGTGCCTACCTGATCTGGTGGGTCATCTGCGTGGTGCTGATGGTGATCTTATATGCCGTATTCGGCGCTGCATTGGCTGCCAGCATGTCTACTATCGGGGCATCCAGCTTCTGATGACATAGCGTGTCCGTCTGACTGTATCATGCCCGCCCTGCGGTGCGCATGATCTCTCGGACACGTCTCGGGGCTAACGATCATGGAAAGGAGTTTTGAATGTCAGGATTCAACATGAAGGTAACACCAGAGATCACACGTTTGACGGATATCTGCTATGAGAACAGCCGGATCCCCGTGGAACTGTATGGAAAACACGATGTAAAACGGGGACTGAGGGACTTAAACGGCCAAGGCGTCCTCACGGGCCTCACGAAGATCTCCAATGTGCAGGCGTACCGTATGGAAAACGGGAAAAAGATCCCCTGCGAGGGCGAGCTCTCCTACCGCGGCTACAACGTGGAAGACCTCACCCGCGGCTTCATCCAGGACGGACGGCTCGGCTTCGAGGAAGTCACCTACCTGCTCTTATTCGGAAAACTGCCGGACGCGGAGGAATTGGAGGGTTTCAAGCAGCTCTTGGCGACCCAGCGTTCCCTTCCCCGCAACTTTGTCCGCGATGTGATCATGAAAGCGCCCAGCCGGGATATGATGAATACCCTCTCGCGGGGCGTTCTGACACTATATTCTTATGACAGCAACCCGGAAGATATCTCTCTTCCGAACGTCTTGCGCCAATGCCTGAATCTGATCAGCGTTTTCCCCATGCTGTCTGTGTACGGTTATCATGCGTATAATCATTATATGAGGGGAAAGAGCCTATACATTCATCAACCTTCCCGTGAATTGTCTACGGCTGAGAATATACTGCGCCTCTTGCGTCCGGATAAGAAATACACGGCGCTGGAAGCGACCATCCTCGACCTTGCCCTGATCTTGCATATGGAGCACGGCGGCGGTAATAACTCCACGTTCACCATCCACGTCGTCTCCTCTTCCGGCACGGATACTTACTCGGCGATCGCCGCGGCCCTCGGCTCCTTAAAAGGCCCGAAACACGGCGGCGCGAACATCAAAGTCGTCAAGATGTTCCAGGATATGGAGCGGCACGTGACCGATTTCAGAGATGAGGATCAGGTATCCGACTATCTGCGGAAACTGCTGCACAAGGAGGCTTTCGACAAACGCGGGCTGATCTACGGGATCGGACACGCCATCTATTCCATCTCCGACCCTCGTGCCCAGATCTTCAAAGGGTTCGTGGAGAAACTCGCCCGGGAAAAGGGACGGCACGAGGAATACGAACTGTACAGCATGGTCGAACGCCTGGCGCCAAAGATCATCGGGGAGGAACGCCATATCTACAAAGGCGTCAGCGCCAACGTGGACTTTTACAGCGGGTTCGTATACAGTATGCTGGATCTTCCCATCGAACTGTATACGCCGATGTTCGCCATCGCCCGTATCGTGGGCTGGAGCGCGCACCGCATGGAAGAGCTGATCAACACCGACAAGATCATCCGTCCGGCATACATGAACGTACAGGATGCACTGGACTACCATTCATTGTCAGAACGTTAGAGAAAGCGGGGAATGAGAGAAAATGGCAGATGTGGATGTACATGGCACCGGGCTGGTGCTGGAAGGCGGGGCGGTCCGGGGTGTCTTCACCTCCGGTGTCCTGGACTATCTGATGGAAAGGGAACTGTACCTGCCCTATGTGGTGGGCACCTCCGCCGGGGCCTGCAATGCGGTGGATTATGTGTCCCGTCAGATCGGGCGCACAAAAGACTGCATGCTCCCTCACAAAGAACACAACTATCTGAGCCTGCGGCACACATTGGAAACGCGCAGCCTGTTTGACATGGATATGGTCTTTGACCGGTATCCCAATGAGATCTTCCCGTTCGATTACGAAACGTATTTCCATTCTCCCCTGCGCTGCGAGATCGTGGTGACGGACTGCCTGACAGGGCGGGCGGAATATCTGGACGAGCGTTCCGACAAGAAACGGCTGATGGATATATGCAGGGCCTCCTGCAGCGTTCCCCTGGCCAGCCCCATGGTGACCGTGGACGGGACGCCTTACCTGGACGGAGGGATCGCCGACTCCATCCCTATCATCCGTTCCCTGAAACTGGGGTACCGCAAGAACCTGGTCGTGCTCACCAGGAACGCCGGCTACCGCAAGACGCCCGTCCGCAAGAGCCGGCCCCTCTATATCGCCAGATACAAAAAGTATCCGGGGCTGGTGCGGGCTGCCTTCCGGAGGGCCTACATCTATAATAAGACCCTGTCCTATATAGAAAAATGGGAGGCCGAGGGACGGATCTTCGTCATCCGCCCGGCGTCAAAGCCCGTCTCCCGGACAGAGCAGGATCCAAAAGCCCTGGAGCGCTTTTATCAGCACGGCTACGACTTGATGAAGGAAAACTATGAAAGACTGTTGGGATATCTGGAAAAATGAACGAAAATAAGATAAGATTCCTGGCGGGGGCCGGGATGCTGCTGGCCGCCGCCATCTGGGGGATCGCGTTCGTCGTCGTAAAGAATTCCCTGGATACCATCCCGCCCACCTATATGCTGGCTTTCCGCTTTACGATCGCCGCCGTCCTGCTGGCCGCGATCTGTTTCAAAAAACTGCGGGGACTTAAAGCCTCCACCGTCAGGGCCGGGGCGATCCTGGGCTTTTGGCTGTTCTTCAGCTACCTGGTCCAGACCATCGGCTGCCAGTACACGACAGCGGGCAAGAACGCGTTCCTCACATCCGCCTATGTGGTGATCGTCCCCTTTCTGTGCTGGCTGCTGTTCAAAAAAAGGCCCGACGCTTTCTGCGTCATGGCGGCGTTTCTGGCCATCGTGGGGATCGGGCTCTTATCCCTGCAGGGCGACATGTCCGTGAACCGGGGAGATATCCTGACACTGGTCTGTGCGGTGGGATTTGCCATGCATATGATCTACATCGACCGCTATACAGAATGCGACGACCCGGTGGCCCTGACGGCCCTCCAACTGGCCTTTGCCGCGCTGTTCTCCTGTCTGCTCGCGCCCATCCTGGACGGAGGATTCCCGGCAGGCATCTTCCGCCCGGCCGCGATCGGATCCATGCTCTACTTAGGTGTCTTCAGCACGATGGTGGGCTTTTTGCTGCAGAACGTATGCCAGAAATATACGTCGCCCGCAACGGCCTCCCTGCTGCTGTCCACCGAAGCCGTCTTCGGGGTGCTGTTCTCTGTGCTGCTGCTGGGCGAACAGATGACGCCCCGGATGCTTGCCGGATGCGGACTCTTATTTCTGGCCGTGCTGCTGTCCGAGACAAAACTCTCCTTCTTAGGAAAGGTCTTTGAGAGATTTTTTCCGGACAGCCGCATGGACTCCGCGTACAAGATCGACTACGAGAGCCTCTACCGGGAAGGGTACCGCGGCCTGATCTTCGACATCGACAATACACTGGTGCCCCACGGGGAGCCGCCGGATGCCCGAGCGGTCCAGCTCTTTGAGCGGCTGCATGCGATCGGATTTTCCAGCTGTCTGCTCTCCAACAACAAACTGGAGCGGGTCGCGTCCTTCCACAGGCCCGTGGGCGGACATTTTATCGAGAATGCTCACAAACCGTCCACCGCTAATTACATCCGAGCCATGGAACTCATGGGGACAGACCGGGAGAACACCCTGTTCATCGGGGATCAGCTCTTTACGGATATCTATGGCGCCAAAAGGGCCAAGATCCGCAATATCCTGGTCGATCCTATCCATCCAAAAGAAGAGATACAGATCGTTTTAAAGAGATACCTGGAGAAGATCGTGTTACATTTTTACAAGGAACAAGAGGGGGAAACATAAGATGAGACACATTGTGCTGATCGGATTCATGGGATCCGGGAAGACAAAGACGGGCAAGCGGCTGGCCGAGGAGCTTGGACTTACATTTGTGGATGTGGACAAGAAGATCACCAGCGAGATGAAAATGAGTGTGACCGATATCTTCAGCCGTTTTGGCGAAGTCTTCTTCCGCGCGCTGGAGACCAAGACCATCAAGGAGCTGCGGCAGATGGAAAAAAGGGCGGTCATCTCCGTAGGCGGCGGCCTGCCCATGCAGGAACAGAACCACAAGTATTTAAAAGAGCTGGGGACTGTGGTATACTTAAAGGGTTCCCCAGAGACTCTGCAGAAAAGGCTGGGAGGCGATCAGAGCCGCCCTCTGCTCTCCGGCGCGAACATGGAGGAGAAGCTCCGCCAGATGCTAAAGACGCGGGAGCCGGTCTACGAGAAGCTGGCCGATGTCACCGTCATCACCTCGGGACAGCCTATGAAAAAACTGATCCGCGAGATCAGCATCAAATGTGAGATGTTCGAAAACCAATATTTTATGGAGCACAAAGATCAGATAACAGATTAAATCATTTCTATAAAATCAAAGGAGGATCTACAAATGATTTCAGCAGGAGATTTTAAAAACGGAGTGACACTGGAGATCGACGGGAACGTGGTGCAGATCATCGAATTCCAGCATGTAAAACCAGGGAAGGGTGCCGCCTTCGTGCGCACAAAATACAAAAACATCATCACAGGCGCCGTCCTGGAAAAATCCTTCCGTCCCACAGAGAAATTCCCGTCTGCACGGATCGAGCGCGTGGACATGCAGTATCTGTACAACGACGGTGAACTATATTATTTCATGGATAATTCCACCTATGAGCAGATCGGGCTGAACCAGGACGCCATCGGCGACGCCCTGAAATTCGTAAAAGAGAACGACATGCTCAAAGTATGTTCCTACAACGGCAACGTATTCGCAGTGGAACCGCCGCTGTTCGTGGAACTGGAGATCACCGAGACGGAACCGGGCTTCAAAGGCGACACCGCCCAGGGCGCGACCAAACCGGCCACCGTGGAGACCGGCGCGACGGTCAACGTACCGCTGTTCGTAGACAGAGGCGACAAGATCAAGATCGACACCAGGACCGGAGAATACCTGTCCCGCGTGTAAGACAGACCGGGAGGGGCGCGCGCCTCTCCCTTTTCTTAAGATTTTAGAAACTCTATAAACTTTTGCGTTTATCTATGGACAAGCCTCTCCCCGCGTGCTATGCTCTATCCAGAACATTTCCCGATCGGTCTTTGCACATTCGTGCACGATGTTCCAACCCGTTCCAACTTAAACGATCTGCAGCGATCTTTGATAGAAAGGATGATGATTTGCGCACAGAAGAGATCAAAAACAACATACTGTTCCAGTTGATGAACGCTGAAAAGAACCAGGAACTCTTAGAACACGTTCCCCATGAGCTCTGCATGGATCTGGCCTTCGTGTTCTTTTACATGACGGACTGGGAGAACGGCCGGAAGAAAGTCCTCCTGTTCAACAACACACAGATGCAGCAGTCCGGCGTGACGAAAGAGGAACTGAAAAAATGGTCCATGGAGAACACGCCCCGGCTGCTCCCCGTGTCCTTTCATCCCATGGCGGACCTGCTGCGAGATCTCCGTTCCGAAGATCCGCCCGGCACGTATCCGGACCAGGCGCGCGCCGCACAGGTGCCCATGTATGTCCTGACCAATATAAAGATGTTCTTAGGCGCCGCCTGCCTCTTTTACCCCAGAGTATTGGCTTCCATAGGAAATGCTCTCCGCTCCGACTTCTTCATCCTCCCCAGCAGCATCCACGAGTGCATCATCCTGCCGGGGACTGCGTACACCAGGGAGGAGCTCGGAGCGATCGTCCATGAGGTGAACACCACTCAGGTCCCAGAACAGGAAATCCTCTCAGATCATGTGTATTTTTACCAAAATAGCACGCGTAAAATAAGCAAATAGACGAAAATCGCCGATATCTCTTGTAGCCGCTTTACAAATTGATGCAAATGTGTTAATATCATTTGGATGTGAAATATGACACATGCATCCGTAGCTCAGGGGATAGAGCAGTGGTTTCCGGTGCCACGTGTCGGGGGTTCGATTCCCTCCGGATGTGTTTTCTTACTCCTGTTACAAGACCAAAAGGAGGGATCCGTTTTGGATAATTTCAGAGAATGGGTATCTGACAATCTCCGGTATATCCTGCTCGGAGGAGGCATATTGATCGTGGCGGTGGTACTCTTCTTTGCTGTCCGTGCCGCGACCGGTCCTGGAAAGGACAAGGCTGCCGTTTCCCAGGGACAGGCAGATACAGCCTCTGCTGACCAACAGGTCTCAGGTGACCAGGTCTCGGATGATCAGGTCTCTGACAATGTATTGGAAAAAGACGCCATCCCGGAAGTCAATAAATTAGTACAAGATTATTATAAGGCTCTAGGCGCTAAAGACATCGAAGAGTTAAAGTCGATGGTCAGTGGTCTGGATCCTGCCGAGGAAAGTAAGATCTCCAATACAAAATATATCGAGAGTTATGAAAATGTAGAGGTCTACACCAAAAAGGGTCTGGAAGAAGGAAGTTATGTGGTCTTCGCCAGTTTTGCATACAAATGCACAGATGTGGAGACGCCCGCTCCGGCATTGAGCCAGCTCTACGTGGTCACCGACGAGTCCGGAAAGATGTGGATCTCCGGTGAAGCGATCAACGACCCTGAGATCCAGGCTTATGTCAATACGATGCTGACGCAGGGAGATGTTATACAGCTCCGCAACAACGTACAGAGTGCGTATGACCAGGCACAGGCGAACGACCCGCAGTTACGGGCATTCTTAGAGAGTCTCGGAGGCGAGGATCCCGGTACGCCGACACCCGTACCGGAAGGAACCGCGTCCGATGCCGTCCCATCCGAAAATGATACAGCCGGACAAGCCGTAGACAATACGGATACATCCGCCGAAGGGATGATGACAGCCATTGATGACTGTAATGTACGGGCATCCGCACAGTCCGGTTCCGATATCGTCACAGTCGTACCCGCAGGAGAGCAGGTAAACAGGCTCGGTGAAGAAAACGGATGGGTACAGATCGAATACGGCGGTGTGATCGGATATGTATACCAAGATCTGTTACAGTAAATACGATATATGAGCATCTATATAACATAAAAGGAGTATGGTCAGAGTTTTTTCGGCCATGCTCCTTTTTGGATCCGCCCGCTCTGACGGACGGAAGATCTTATACTATGATAATGACCATGAATGAAAAAGAGATCCGCCTGAATAAATACTTAAGCGACTGCGGCCTCTGTTCCAGACGTGCCGCCGACCGTCTCATCGAAGCCGGCCGGGTCACAGTCGACGGCCAGACCGCCCAGACAGGATCCAGAGTCCTGCCCGGGCAGATCGTAAGATGCGATCGGACGATCATCACAAAAAAAGATCCTGACATCCTCCTGGCCTTCTACAAACCCCGGGGCATCGTATGCACGGAAGAAAAACGTGAGAAAAACAACATCATCGACTACCTGGACTACCCCTGCCGGATCTTCACCGTGGGGCGGCTGGACAAAGAATCCGAAGGTCTTCTGCTGCTAACGAACATGGGCGGACTCTCCGACCAGATCCTGCGTAGCCGGAATCACCACGAGAAAGAGTATCTGGTGACCGTAGACCGGACCATCACCAGGGATTTCCTGACGGCAATGGGCTCCGGCGTGCCTATCTTAGACACCGTCACCCGCCCGTGCCCGGTGACCCGCACAGGAAAAAGATCTTTTCGCATCATCCTCACCCAGGGCCTGAACCGCCAGATCCGACGCATGTGTGCATATCTCGGCTACAACGTGGTATCACTAAAGAGAGTAAGGATCATGAACATCCACCTGGGCGGTCTGAAGCCCGGACAATACCGGGATGTCACCCCGGAAGAAAGAGAAGGATTATATAAACGATCATAGAAAGGCGTATATCATGACAACAGCAGCAGCGCGTATGAAGGAATTGGTGGAAACACTGACCCAGGCTTCCCGGGCCTACTACCAGGAAGACCGGGAGATCATGGATGACCGGCGCTATGACCAGCTCTACAGAGAACTGGAAGACCTGGAGCGTCAGACAGGGATCACCCTGGCAGGCAGCCCCACCATCACGGTCGGATACGAGGCCCTGGAAGAATTGCCAAAAGAAGCCCATGAGTTTCCCATGCTGTCCCTGGACAAGACCAAAGACATCGAGACTCTGCGCAGCTTCATCGGACCCCACCGCACGCTCCTCTCCTGGAAGCTGGACGGCCTGACCATCGTCCTCACCTACGAAAACGGAAGCCTCTCCAAAGCCGTCACCCGCGGGAACGGGCTGGTCGGCGAAGTGATCACCAATAACGCCCGGGTCTTCGCCAACCTCCCCTTAAAGATCCCGTACACGGGAAGACTGGTGCTGCGCGGCGAAGCCGTCATCTCCTACCAGGATTTTGCAAAGATCAACGAACAGATCGGGGACGCCGATGCCCGCTACAAAAACCCGCGGAATCTCTGCAGCGGTTCCGTACGCCAGCTCAACAACGAGATCACCGCCAAACGGAACGTCCATTTCTACGCTTTTGCCCTGGTGAGCGCACCGGATATAGGATTTGAGGATTCCCATGAAAAAGAAATGGATTTCCTGACAGACCAGGGTTTCCAGATCGTAGAATACCGCGTGGTGACCGGAGACACCCTGGATGCGGCCATGGAATATTTTTCCGCACAGATAACGGAACATGATATCCCCTCGGACGGACTGGTGGCTCTCTACGACAGCATCTCCTACGGCCTCTCACTGGGGAGCACCTCCAAATTCCCGCGGAATTCCTTTGCTTT
This sequence comes from uncultured Lachnospiraceae bacterium, assembly GCA_910584115.1. Taxonomy (GTDB): domain Bacteria; phylum Bacillota; class Clostridia; order Lachnospirales; family Lachnospiraceae; genus MGBC164599. Next base: position 3,782 of record CAJTYN010000034.1, on the reverse strand, counting down.
CAAATGGGCCGACGAGATCCGGGAGACGACCTTAGAAGAGATCGAGTGGAGTCCTTCCCGGACCGGCCTGATCAACCCGGTGGCGATCTTCTCTCCCGTGGAGCTGGAAGGCACCACGGTCAGCCGGGCCAGCGTCCACAACATCAGCATCCTAGAGGAGCTGGAACTGGGGATCGGGGACACGATCCAGGTCTACAAAGCCAACATGATCATCCCCCAGATCGCTGAAAACCTCACCCGGAGCAAGAACCTCACGATCCCCCGCATCTGCCCCGCCTGCAGGGGCGAGACTCAGATCGCGCAGGACACGGACGTCCGCGTGCTGCGCTGCCCCAACCCGGACTGCCCCGCCAAGAAGATCAAATCCTTCACCCTGTTCGTCAGCCGGGACGCCCTGAACATCGAGGGGCTTTCCGAGGCCACCCTGGAAAAATTCATCGGCAGAGGTTTCCTCCAGGATTTCGCGGATCTCTTTGCGATCGGCCAGTACAAAGATGCGATCATCGATATGGACGGATTCGGTGAAAAGTCTTACGAAAACCTGATGGAAAACCTTGAGAAAGCCCGGACCACCACCCTGCCCCGCGTCCTCTACAGTCTGGGGATCCCGGGGATCGGGCTGGCCAATGCCAGACTGATCTGCCGGCATTTTGACCAGGATATGGAGCAGATCATGGGCGCGGATGAAGAAGAGGTCAGCAGCATAGACGGGATCGGACCCGTGCTGGCCCAGAACCTGACCGCCTATTTTTCCCGGCCGGAAAATAAAGAACTCTGGGAGCGCCTGCGCCAACAGCTCGACATTCAATCTGAAAAAGGCCCCACTGACAACACCCTGGAGGGAAAGACCTTCGTGATCACCGGAAATCTGGAGCGTTTCGCCAACCGGAAAGAACTAAAGGAGCTGATCGAGTCCAAAGGCGGAAAAGTGACCGGGACCGTCACCGGCAAGACCGACTGCCTGATCAACAACAACGCCGCCTCCAACTCCTCCAAAAATAAAAAAGCCAGGGAACTTGACATCCCTGTGATCTCTGAAAAAGAATTTATCGACACCTACGCACCGGAGGCCGCTGACACCCAGTGAGCTGGGCGGACTGACCCTTGATGAAATGGCAGAGATAAGGGATAAAAGGAAACCCGCCTATTGACGTATCCCTGCCCATAAAGAACACGCTCCAGCCTGTATGCAGACCGACTGGAGCGTGTTTCTCATATCCATATAACGATCCCTGTCATTTCCGATACAATATCCGGATCGAGTTCAAGAGGCACAACACCGATACGCCCGTATCCGCAAAAACCGCCACCCACATGTTCGCGTAGCCAAATAATCCCGCGACCATGACGATCGCCTTGACCCCCAGCGCAAAATACACATTCTGCCAGGAGATCCGTGCGGTGGCCCGGGCGATGTCGATGGCTTGGGGGATCGCGTCCATCTCGGACTTCATGAACACCACATCTGCCGCCTCGATCGCGGCATCCGCACCGCTCCCCATAGCCGCGCCCACATCCGCACCGGCCAGCACTGGGGCGTCGTTGATGCCGTCGCCCACGAACATGACACTGCCGTGTTTCGCGCGGATTTTCTGGAGTTCGCTGAATTTATCTTCTGGGAGCAGCTTGGCGTGGACCTCGTCGATCCCTGTCTCGGCGGCGACTGCCCTGGCGCTGTCCTCAGCATCGCCTGTCAGCATGGCCGTGACGATCCCGTATTTTTTCGTGCGGGCGATGGCCGCTGCCGCGTCCGGCTTGATCGTATCGGAGATCGTGATGTACCCGGCAAAATCCCCGTTCAACGCCGTGAGCACTTCCGTACTGGCTTGTTTTTTCTCATAGCCGGAGAGATCTATGCCATTCACTTCCATCAGTTTGCGGTTTCCGCAGAGGACCGTGCCCCGGCTGATCTCGGCCCGTATCCCGTGACCCGCGATCTCCTCCACTTTTGAGGGACGCTCAATCTGCAGGTTTTTCTCTTTTGCCGCTTCTACGATGCTGTTTCCGATCGGATGGGTGGATGAGAGCTCACAACTGGCACTGATCGCCAGCAACTCATCCGACGTCATGCGCCCGTCGGCACATACGCTGTCCTGCACAACAAAATTTCCCTTTGTGATCGTGCCGGTCTTATCCATGACCACGGCCTTGACGTTTTTCAGCGACTCGATCGCCACACCGCCTTTGAACAGGATGTTCTTTTTCGAGGCAGCCCCGATCCCGGAGAAAAAGGCCAGCGGTACGGACAGCACCAGCGCGCAGGGACAACTGATGACCAGGAACGTGAGCGCCGTCAGCACCGAGGCCGTCCCCGAAGTCCCGTAAAGGATCCCGACCGTTCCCGTATAACCCGCATCCACGAAGAAATGCCAATCTGGGATGATAAAAGGCAGCGCCACCGCCACCAGGATCGCGAACAGGACGACAAAGGGTGTGTACACTCTTGCAAATCGTGTGATGAACTTATCTATGTTCGGTTTGCTGGCCGCCGCGTTTTCAACAGAGTCCAGGATCCGGGTGACCATGGATTCCTCCAGGATTTTTTCCACGCGGATCTTGATCTGCCCGGAAGTATTGACGCAGCCGGAGCTGACCAGGTCCCCCACACCGACCCTGACCGGAACGGGCTCGCCTGTGATCGCGGATGTGTCCAGCCGCGTCTCCCCCTCGATCACAACGCCGTCCAGCGGCACCCGGTCGCCGGGGCGGACCAGGAGGATATCCCCGACCACCGCTTCTTCCGCGTCCATGACGCGCACTTCGTCCCCCACCAGCAGGTTGACCACCTCCGGCCTTAGATCCACCGCGTCCATGATCTGGGAGCGGCTCTGCTCCGTGGCCCGGTCCTCGAAGTATTCCCCGATGCGGTAGAACAGCATGACGCCCACCGCCTCGGGAAATTCACGGATGACAAAAGCGCCCAGTGTGGCGATGCACATCAGGAAATTTTCATCGAAGACCTGGCCTTTCCGGATGTTTTTGGCCGCGGTCATCAGGACTTTGCCGCCGAGGATGAGATATGACACGATAAATAAGGGCAAAAGCCTTAAGTCCGACTCCTCCAGCCCGCCGATGTGGACCATTGAAAATCCGATTAAAAACAGGACGGCTCCGATCCCGATCGTGACCAGCGGCCTGTATTTTTCCGGGATCGCCGGTTCCTTTTCTTTTTCTTTTTTTGCCTCTTTTTTGATCTCCTCTTTGGGGACCACGGTGATGCCATCTTCCATCGCGTCGATCGCGCTCTGGATCGCGGGGATCAGCACATCCGGACGGCTGGCTGACAGGCGCATCTGCTTGTTGGCATAGGTGATAGAGACATCGTCCACGCCGTCCATCGTCTTGATCTTGCGCTCGATCTTCGCCGCGCAGTTCGGGCAATCCAGACCTTCCAGGACGTAGACCTTTGTCTTGGAAATGGTGGCGCTGGCTTTCCTGTTCCGCGGGACCACTGTAATCCCGTCTTCGATGGCGTCGATCATGGCCTGCATCTTTTCCATCAGACCCGTGTGGTCCTGTGCCGAGACGCGCAGTTGTTTCGTGGCATATGCCACGGAAGCGTATTCCACTTCCGGCATCTGGCGGATCTTAGCTTCGACTTTCGCGGCACAGTTGGCGCAGTCCAGTCCCTCCAATATGTAGACCCGTTTCTCCATCTTCTCATCCGGCATCACGCAGTTGCATTTTGCCAGAGATTCGCCGCATACATCGCAATACTCTATATGCGGATTGCAGACCTCGCAGTCACAGTCGTCGGGATGGCCCTGGGTGTGATGGTGCTC
>CAJTYN010000033.1 GCA_910584115.1 uncultured Lachnospiraceae bacterium | reverse complement strand
CTCTTTGTCTTCCCGCAGGATCTCCTCCAGAACGCTCTTGAGCCGATCCAGGCCCATCCCGCCCAGGAGGGAAGTCCTGATCGTATAGTCAGCCTGCAGATCCTTTATGACCGTGTCCTGGGGCAGCTTGTCCTGTTTGTTAAAGAGGGTGACGATCTTCTTTCCGACGACCCCCAGATCTCGCAGCGTCTCGTAGACGATCGCCATCTGTTTTTCCCGCTGGGGCGAGGAGGCATCCACCACGTGGATGATCAGGTCCGCGTACTTGGCTTCTTCCAGGGTGCTCCGGAACGCCTCGATCAGATGGTGGGGGAGCTTGCGGATAAATCCCACCGTATCCGTGAGCAGGATCTCCTGGCCGCTCTCCAGCTTCAGGTTCCTCGTCGTGGGGTCCAGGGTGGCGAACAGTTTGTCTTCCTCCAGGACATCCGCGTCCGTCAGCCGGTTTAAGAGCGTGGATTTCCCGGCATTGGTGTAGCCCACGATCGCCGCTGTCTTTGTATGGCTGCGGCTCCTCTGGCTGCGGGTAACTTCACGGTGCCGGCAGACTTCCCTCAGCTCCCTCTTGAGCTGGGACAGACGGGTCTTGATCAGGCGGCGGTCCATCTCCAGCTTCTTCTCGCCCGGCCCCCTGGTCCCGATCCCGCCGCCCAGCCGGGAGAGGGCTGTCCCCAGACCGGTCAGGCGGCTGAGCCGGTAGCGCAGTTGCGCCAGTTCCACCTGGATCTTCCCCTCGCTGGTGGAGGCCCGGGCGGCAAAGATATCCAGGATGATCAGCGTCCTGTCCATGACTTTGCAGTCCAGCTCGTCCTCCATGTTCTTAAGCTGGACGGGCGACAGCTCGTCGTCGCAGATGATCCCCGTCGCCTGCAGGGCATAGAGCATCTGGCGGATCTTCTGCAGGTGGCCGCTGCCCACATACGTGCCCGGATGGATGCTGTCCCGGGCCTGCACGGTCGTGCCGACCACCTGGGCCCCCGCCGTCTCGGCCAGCTCCGCGAGTTCTGCCAAAGAATCCTGGGTGTCGTCACCTTGGTGCAGGCTGACGCCCACTAGGATCACTTTTTCTGTCATTTCTTCTGTTTTGAAAGGTCCTGTCATTCATTACCTCCTGGAGGGTGTCTGAAAGCCCTCTAAATCCTGTAGATTGCTCGGATCTTATCGATATTTGGTGCGATCTGTGGCCACTCAGATCTTTGCTGTGTACTTTTCTGCGAGAAAAGTACCAAAAGCGCCGGGGAATCACATTTCCCCCGGACCCCTTAAAACGCTTTTTTGAACGGTAGGTATTCTATAAAATATATATTAAATCAAGATTGAAGATCTGGGATCTCCGTATCATCCGATGCCTGCGATCATGTTCCTTCCCGTCCGCATCCTCTGCACGGAGGCGCGAGTCCCTCCGGCGCGGGACGCAGGGAGCAGATGGCTTGGGCCGATATGCCTTCTCCCCGTCCGGTGAAGCCCAGGCCCTCTTCGGTGGTCGCTTTGATGTTTACCTGATCTTCGCTGAGATGCAGGACGTCCGCCACGTTTTTTTTCATCTGGGGGATGTGGGGGGCCATCTTGGGCTGCTGGGCGATGATGGTGGCGTCGATATTTTCGATCTGATAGTACTCCCGCTCCAGCAGCTCCCCTACCCGCCGCAAGAGTTCCAGACTGGATATCCCTCTGTATTCTTCCTGGGTGTCCGGGAAATGCCTGCCGATGTCCCCTAGGGCCGCCGCTCCCAGGAGGGCGTCCATGACGGCGTGGAGCAGGACATCCGCATCCGAATGTCCCAGCAGCCCTTTTTCATAGGGGATCTTCACGCCGCCCAGGATCAGGTCCCGGCCTTTCACCAGCCGATGTACGTCGTATCCGATACCTGCCCGCATATGTCCCTGCCCCCTTATTTCTGTCCGTAATAGGCGTTCGCCCCATGCTTACGGAAATAATGCTTGTCCTGCAGTTCCTGGGGCGCGGGCCGCACCTGTGGGTTTAAGCTCTCACAGCGCGCCGCCATCTTCGCCACCTCTTCGAGCACCACCGCGTTGTGGACCGCCTCATGGGCGTCTTTGCCCCAGGCGAACGGCCCGTGGTTCTTGCAGAGGACGCAGGGGACCGCCTCCACGTCCGCTTTCTTAAAATGTTCCACGATCAGCCGGCCCGTATTGGCCTCGTAATCCTCCAGTTCCTCTTTCGTCAGGTTGCGCACACAGGGGACCGCCCCATAGATGTAATCCGCATGGGTCGTCCCGTAGCAGGGGATCTCTCTCCCCGCCTGCGCCCAGCTGGTGGCCCAGGGGGAGTGGGTATGCACCACGCCGCCGATCGAGGGAAATGCCCTGTACAGTTCACAGTGGGTGGCCGTGTCGGAGGAGGGGTTCATCTCCCCCTCGATCTTGTTCATGTCCAGATCCATGATCACCATGTCCTCGGGACGCAGTTCTTCATACGCCACGCCGCTGGGCTTTATGGCAAAATACCCCGTCTCCCGGTCGATGGCGCTCACATTCCCCCAGGTAAAGGTCACCAGGCCGTACTTGGGCAAATCCATATTGGCTTCGTAGACTTTTTGTTTCAATGCCTCTAACATCGTCTCTTCCCCTCTCTTACTGCAGCAGATGATCCACTGCGGCCCGCTCGATCGCCAGCCCTTCGGTGTAGCGTTCCATGAATTTCTCGTAGCCGGCCACGTCCGCCGGATCCGGCTTCTCCTCAATCCCGGCGTCCCCGGTGAACACGTTTTTATCCAGATACTCTTCCAGAGTTTCTCCCTCCATACGGTTCTTCATATAGGAAGCCAACAGCGCGATCCCCCAGGCGCCGCCCTCTCCGGCCGTCTCCATGACGGACACCGGCGCCTGCACGGCCGCGGCCAGGATCTTCTGGGCCACGCCCTTTGTCTTGAAGATGCCGCCGTGGCCTGTGATCCGGTCGATCTTCACGTTCTCTTTGTTCAGGATCTTCATGCCTGTGTTCAGCGCGCCGAAGGTGGTAAAGAGATGCGCCCGCATGAAATTCGCCAGGTTGAACTTGCTCTCCGGCGAGCGGACAAAAAGCGGCCGTCCTTCCTCAAAGTTCGTGATATGCTCCCCGGAGAAATAGCAGTAGGACAGCAGTCCGCCGCAGTCCGCGTCTCCCTCCATGGCTTTCCTGTATAATGTCCCGAAGAGCTTGTCCATATCCACTTTCATGTCAAACGTCTCCGCAAACTCCCTGAACAGTCCCACCCAGGCATTTAAGTCCGACGTGCAGTTCTGGCAGTGGACCATGGCCACCGGGTCGCCGGAGGGCGTGGTCACCAGATCGATCTCCGGATAATGCTTGGAGAGGTCTTTTTCCAGGACGATCATGGCGAAGACAGAAGTTCCCGCGGACACATTGCCGGTGCGCACGGCTACGCTGTTGGTGGCGGCCATCCCTGTCCCGGCGTCGCCCTCCGGCGGGCATAAGGGGATCCCGGCCTTCAGCCTGCCGCTCACGTCCAGGCGTTTTGCCCCTTCCTCTGTGAGCGTCCCCGCGTCATCGCCTGCCACCAGGACTTTCGGGAAGATATCCAGCATCTTCCAGGGATAATGATGCTCGGCCACCAGCTCGTCGAACTGCTGCACCATCGTCGCATGATAGGTCCTGGTATTGGAATCGATGGGGAACATGCCGGATGCCTGCCCCACGCCTAAGACTTTCTGCCCTGTGAGCTGCCAGTGGACATAGCCGTCCAGCGTGGTCATGAAGTCGATGTCTTTTACGTGCTCTTCCCCGTTCAAGATCGCCTGGTAGAGATGGGCGATGCTCCACCTCTGGGGGATGTGGGGTCCGAAGAGGGCCGAGAGCTTTTCACAGGCAGGCTCGGTGATGTTGTTGCGCCAGGTCCGAAACGGCACCAGGAGATTTCCCTCTTTGTCAAAAGGCATGTAGCCGTGCATCATGGCGCTGAAACCGATGGATCCGATCGTCTCCAGTGAGACGCCGTATCTTTCTTCCACGTCTTTTGCCATCTTCTGGTAGCTGTCCTGCAAGCCCTTCCACACATCCTCCAGCGCGTATGTCCAGATCCCGTTCTCCAGACGGTTCTCCCAGTCGTGCGCGCCGGAGGCGATGGGTACGTTGTCCTCCCCCACCAGCACCGCTTTGATCCGTGTGGAGCCAAACTCGATCCCCAACGCGGTGTTGCCGTCCATGATCTGTTTTTTTACATCTTTGTTTTCTATGCTCATCTGCGTTTCCTCCTTCAAACATATTATAAAATGATTATACCATAAATCTCGCCGATATTCTCTGTAAAACGAAAAAATACTGCCGCGCGGATCTTTTGCGGCAGTATCCCTCCATCTCCTATTTCCGTATGACCACGTTCTTCTTTGCGCTCCAGTCCGAATAGATCTTCTTTCCGGAGACGGTCTTGTAGGCGCGGATCCGCACATAGCATCTCTTTCCTTTGGCCAGTCTGCCGATCGTCTGGGAGACTTTTTTGCCGTCGGCCTGGACGGACCTGGCCCCCTTGAAAGAGGATGACGCAGCATACTGGATCTGGTATCCGCTGACAGACGCGGCCCGTTTCCACTGGATCTTCATCTTCCTGCCCTTCACATTCTGCACTCTGCCCAGGCTGACTTTCTGAGGCCGGATGGTAAATGTATCGGACATCTGCCCTGTATACCGGCCGCCCCGGAAGATGACCGTTACTTTATAGATGCCGACGGCTTTACGGCCTTTTGCATAGTCGATCTTATAGTCCTGGGGACGGATGGTCTTTCCGTTCTTGTCTGTTACGGTCACGGACGGTCTTTTCTCTTTTCCGTTGTAGACATAGTCTTTTGCGGAAAGCCTGATCGTCTTGGGACGATGGAGGACGTTCTCACTCCTGACCGTGCCGCATCGGCTGCATTCTTCCGTGATCTTTCCGTCCTTCTTGGGCGTGGCCTTCGTGATGGAAGTCTGGAATGCATGGCCCGTCTTTTCTATGACGGATGTCTTCGTGGCTGTGTATGTCCTGCCGTCTATGCGGATCGCGGCTGTGCTGTCGGCCCTCCCGTCCTCTGTACAGGACGCCTCTTTTATGATCTCTGACGTGACGGTACAGGTCCTGGACTGCTCTGTCTGACAGACGGTGCATGTCTGTACGGCCCCGCAGGCGGCAGATCCTCTCCAGATGAAGACAGGCGCGCCCTGGTACCTGTGTCCCGCCGCCGGGATCGTCTCCTGGGAAATGAGGACTTCTCCGCAGACGGAGCAATGGCTCCCTTCGGTCTTTCCCGTCTCCGTACAGGTGGGCGCGGACGCCTCGTCTTTGACCTCTGTGTGGCCGGTGGCCGGGATCGGTTCTGTCTTCGTGGACTGGCAGAGTCCGCATGTGTAGAGTCTCTCGCCGTCCTCTGTGCATGTGGCTTCCCGGATCACCTGCCCCTGGTCAAATCGGTGTTCACATATGATCTCGAAGCTCTGCTCGGCCGTCCCCTGGTAGTTTCCGATCCCTGTGACCACCACTTTCGCCGTGCCGGGCCTCGTATTGTTTTCGTAACCGATCGTATAGTCCTCGTCTGGGATCAGCTCCCTGTCCTTTACGACCACCGCCCGGACTTCCGGCGTCTGGGCCGTCCCGTCGTAGGCACAGGAGGCTTCCGCCAATCGGATCTGCGCCTCCGCGACTGAGATGGGCGTCACCGTCAGCGGGACGGTCACGTCGGGCATCTCATTGACGCGGAGGGCTGTATGGCCTGCCTTCTTCCCGACGATCTTCCCGTTCTCGATCGCCGCGACTGTCTCATCCTCCACCGTCCAGGTGCAGTCTACGTCGACGGGAAATGTCACCTTCGGCCAAGTTTCCGTCAGCCGCATCCGCATGGAGATGGCCGGAAGTCCTGCCGTCTCCCCGTATACGACGCTCTGCTCCTGCACACTGCCCATCGTACGTTCTAAAATATACTCCTCCCGGACTTGGATCTGGACAGATGTCTCGGCATCATTTGCCGCAGGACCTTCTTCCGCGGGAATACCGTATCCGAATTCCTGTACCCAGAAATGCCTTCCGTTGAAATAGGCATGGCCGATGCCGACCGTCCCGTACAGGCCCAGCATATTCCGCCTGTGCCCCTGCCCCTCGTAAGGCTCATCCGTCTCCTTCCACAGCTCTAGAGCCTGTGCCGCCGTCCGTACGCCTGCCGCGATATTTTCCCCGCCTATGCCGTCACAGACCGTAAAACAGATCGATCCATCAGGACGTTCATGCTCAAAGTACACGGCGATCTCCGCCGCCCTCTGCATGGCCGCCGCTTCTAACCGATAGTCGTATCTCAGCTCGTTCAGATCTTCGAACTTTTCCTTATTCCCGCTGCTGTCATACTGCCACGCTTCCGGCCCTGTGCGGAACGCATTGATCATATCCAGCATGCTCCGCGCCTCTGTCTGGCCGTACTGGACCGTTATCTCCACATCGGTGATCCCATCTGTCCCCGCCGCCCAGAGCGTGTGCGCAGGGATCAGCAGGAGCAGCAGGGCCAGGCAGATCGTCATGGTCCTCATACTTTTTTTCATCGTCTCTCCTCCCTCATATTGAAAAACGACGGCTGCGCTCTCTCAGCCACAGCCGTCCTTTTCTCGTTATCTTTGTTACCCTTGATATATATCCGTCTTTTAGAAGATCACGTTACGCGGACATTCTTCTTTACATTTGCCGCAGTTCGTACATTTGCTGTAGTCGATATGCGCTACGAAATCCGTTACCGTGATGGCACCGGCCTCACAGTTCTTTTCACATTTCTTACAGCCGATGCAGCCGATATCACAACTGCTGGTGACTACTTTACCTTTATCTTTGGAGCTGCAGTGTACGAATGTTGTCTGATCGTACGGTACCAGCTCGATCAGGTGTTTCGGACATTTCGCGATACATTTTCCACAGGCTTTACATGCTTCTTTGTCTACGACAGCCACCCCGTTTACGATATGTATGGCATCAAAGGGGCAGGCTTTCACGCAGGAGCCGAAGCCCAGACAGCCGTAGTTGCATTTCTTCGCCCCGCCGGAGGGTACGAAGGCCATCATCTCACAGTCCTGAACGCCTGTGTATTTATAATTTTCTTTCGCGATCTCACAATCACCGCCGCATTTTACGAAAGCCACTTCACGGACGCTCTCGCCCACTTCCTGGCCCATGATCGCGGCGATCTCGTTTGCCGCAGGCTCGCCGCCTACCGGACAGGCGTTTACGGGCGCCTCGCCCTTCGCGATCGCGGCCGCCAGACCGTCACATCCCGGGTAGCCGCAGCCGCCGCAGTTATTTCCCGGCAGCGCTTCACGGACAGCTACTTCTTTCTCATCTACTTCCACGGCGAATTTGATACCGGCAACTCCCAGGAATACACCTATAAAGAGCCCAGTCCCGCCTACTACTAAAGCCGCTATTATAAATCCCATCTCGCCGCCTCCTTATATCATTCCTGAGAATCCGAAAAATGCGATCGCCATCAGACAAGCTGTCAGCAATACATGGGGGAATCCCTGAAATGCTTTTGGTATGTCGTTAGTTTCCATTTTTTCCCTCAGTCCGGCCAGGATGATGATGGAGATCCCAAATCCCAATGCCGTCGCCAGACCGTTGATGGTACTGCTCAGGATACCATAATCTTTCTGTACGTTTGTCAGCGCCACACCCAATACCGCACAGTTGGTGGTGATCAGAGGCAGGTACACGCCCAGACTCTGATAGAGAGGCGGCATGGCCTTCTTCAGGAACATCTCCACGAACTGCACCAGGGCAGCGATGACCAGGATGAACACGATGGTCTGCAGGTACGTCGCGTTGACCGGTATCAGGATGAACTTATAGATCAGGCTGGCCACAAAGGAGGACAGCGTGATGACGAAGATGACCGCCGCGCTCATGCCCGATGCCGTCTCGATCTTCTTGGAAACACCGAAGAACGGACACAGACCCAAAAACTGGCTCAGGACTACATTGTTCACCACGGACGAGCCGATGGCTATGATCAATAATTCTTTCATGATTATTTTCCGCTCCTTCCTTTACACATGATGTTTCCGCAGCTGGCACAGCCTTCACCGCAGGTGGTCGGGTTACTGGGATCGATGCCCCTCTTGGCAGCCCCCACCTTGAACTTGTTCTGAAGAGCCGCTAAGAATGCCAGCACCAGGAATGCTCCGGGAGCCAGGATGAAGATGGATACAGGCTCGTATCCGATCCCGCCCAGGATATCCACGTTGAATAATGTCCCTGCGCCGATAAATTCACGGATCAGACCTAAGATCGTGATGGACAGGGTAAAACCTAAGCCCATGCCGATGCCGTCGAAGATGGACGCTACGACCTTATTCTTGGATGCGTAGGATTCCGCACGGCCTAAGATGATACAGTTTACCACGATCAGAGGGATATAGATACCCAGAGCCGCGTTCAGGCTGGGGATAAAACCCTGCAGCAGGAACTGTACGATCGTAACGAAAGAAGCCACGATCACGATGAAAGCCGGCACACGCACTTTGTCCGGGATCACTTTACGCAGCATGGAGATCAGCATGTTGGATGCCGTCAGGATGACCGTGGTGGTCAGGCCCATGCCGATGCCGTTGATACCGGATGTGGTGACCGCAAGCGTCGGACACATACCCAGCATCAGGCTGAATGTGGGGTTCTCAGCGATGATACCATTATATAACCGTTCAGCAGGAGTATTTTTCTGCATGATCAATTTCCCCCTTTCTCATTCTCATAGGTAAATGCGCACAAGCCCGCATTCACCCCGTTCACCATCGCGTTGGTGGTGATCGTCGCGCCGCTCAATGCGTCGATCTGGCTGTCGTCGGTGGCGCCGTTCTTTGTATACTCGAATTTCTCCACATTCTTGTCGGCGAACTGGCCTTTGAACTCATCCGTATCCGCTTTCATGCCGAGGCCGGCCGTCTCTCCGATGGCCAGGATCGAGATGCCGTTCAATGTATTGTCGTCTTTTACACCCATGGCGAACTGGATATCGCCGCCGTAGCCTTCGGATGTGGTCACGGTGAACGCATACCCGATGGGGCTGCCGCTGGCATCCTTCGCCTGCACCACCTCGTCGATGGTCTGGGAGGGATAGCCGTTCTCATCCAGATATGCCTCGATCTCGGGGTCTTCTGTCTCAACGATCGTCTCAAAAGTATCCGCATCCGCGAATACGGCTTTATACGCTTCATCCTTCGCCAGCTGATTCTGATAGGCGATCGGCTCCGCCGTGATGCCCTGTACGCCGCCCAGCGCCAGGCCGGCGATCAGTGTGATCAGCGTGATGGCGATAGTATCTTTTACGATAGTGTTTTTCATGACTTCTGCCCTCCTTTTCCCAACGCCGTTGGAATGGTGACACGCTCGATGAGCGGGATCAACAGGTTACAGAAAATGATCGCGTAGGACACACCCTCTGCGGAACCGCCGAAGAGGCGGAACACCGCCGTCACGATACCTAAGAGACAGCCATAGACGAGCTGGCCGTTCTTCGTGATCGGCGTCGTCACGTAATCCGTAGCCATGAACCATGCACCGAGCATCAGACCGCCGCCGCAGAGATGGGCTGCGATGAAGTTCATATCCAGACCGCCCCTTGCAGCCATGGAATAGATCGCGATGAATACTGTAAAACTGCCGATATATGTAAGCGGGATCCTCAGATCGATGACTTTCATGAACAGCAGGAACGCCGCGCCGATCAAGATCGCGATCACGGACGTCTCACCGATCGTACCCTGGATATTTCCAACGAACATGCTCATGACGTCTACCGTACCCTCGCCGGATTTTACATTTGCCAGCGGTGTGGCCGCTGTGACCGCGTCCACGACAACATTGCCGAAGCCTCCGGAAGGAAGCGTGAAATCCGTCATCTTTCCTGTAAAGGAGATCATCAGGAAGCATCTTCCTGCCAGGGCCGGGTTCATGAAGTTCTGTCCCAGACCGCCGAAGAGCTGTTTGACCACTAAGATCGCGAAGACGCTGCCCAGTACCGGGATCCACAGCGGGATGGCCGGGGGCATATTGAGCGCCAGCAGGATACCTGTCACGACCGCGCTGTAATCCCCGATCGTCTGGTCTTTTTTCATGCCTTTGTTGTAAAGAAACTCCGTCAGCACGCATGCGGCCACACATACGAGGATGACCAGCAGTGCATGGATCCCGAAGTTGTAGACCCCAAATAAACTGGCTGGCAGCAGTGCGATGACTACCATCAGCATCAGGTTGCTCGTGTTCACCTTAGACCGGACATGCGGCGAAGATGATACGTTCATTAAATCACTCATGTCTTACCTCCTCCTCTACGCATTCTTCTTCCGATTATTCAAGACCATGGCACGCATAGACTTGATGGACTGGGTCAGATGCCGTTTGGCCGGACATGTGAAACTGCAGCATCCGCAGGCCACACACTCCATACCTTCCCATTTTACAAAAGCCTCTTCGTTCTGATGGTCCGCAAATGTCGCCAGCCTGGAGGGCACGAGACGGGCCGGACAGACTGATACACATCTACCACAGTTGATACATGCTGTTTCTTTGTTTGCCGACACTTCGTCCTTTGTCAGGCACAACAGCGCAGAGGAACTCTTTGTCACCGGCACCTGCATGGAGAACAGGCCCTGTCCCATCATCGGACCGCCGGAGATGATCTTTTCCGGCTGCTGCTTGAAGCCGCCGGCCTCCTCCACCAGCTCCTCGTAGATCGTCCCGGTACAGACCGCGAAATTCTGCGGATCGGCGATCGCGTCTCCGGTCACCGTGATGATCTTATGCATCAGCGGCCTGCCGAGGACGACTGCCCTGTATGCGGCCACTGCCGTCTCCACATTGTCCACCACGCACCCCGCGTCCGCGGGCAGCATACCGGAGTTTACTTCCCGTCCGGTGGTGGCGTAGATCAGTGAACGCTCTGCACCCTGCGGGTACTTGGTCTGCAGGGCCTTCACCTCGATGCGCGGCTCGCTCTTTACCAGATCCTCCATCTTCTTGATGCAGTCCGGCTTATTATCCTCGATACATATGTAGCCTTTCGCATTGTCAAACAGATATAAGATCGTCTTCAGACCCTCGATCACCAGCTGCGGCTCCTCCATCATCCTCTTGTAATCCGATGTGATGTAAGGCTCACATTCCGCGCCGTTGATCAGCACGTACTCGATCTTATCCGGATCCTTCGGCGATAATTTTACATGGGTTGGGAATCCGGCTCCGCCCATGCCCACGACCCCGCCTTCCTGGATCCGCTTGATCACTTCTTCTTTTGTCAGATCTTCAACCTTCTCCACGCTGGAAAATTCCACTTCTTCGTATTTCTGGTCATTTTCCACAACGATGGCCGGTACCATCGCACCCGTCACCGTCAGATGCGGCTCAATGGCTTTGACCGTCCCGGATACCGATGCATGGACTGGTGAGGACACAAAACCGCCAGGCTCCGCGATCTTTTGTCCGGCCAGCACCCGATCCCCTTTTGCCACCAATGGCTTAGCGGGAGCGCCGATATGCTGGGATAACAGATAGACTAAGTCTCCCTTGGGCGAAACTGACTTGATCGGCTTGTCCTTCGATAACTCTTTACCATCGTAAGGATGAACGCCACCTTTAAACGTCAAAAGTCCCATTGTTACTCCTCCTTCTCTTTGCCATACACTAACTCACCTCTCTATCATACTAAAAAATCAGAAAAAAATCACTATTTTATTTGTTTTTTTTGCTATAATATTAAAAAAAATTTTAAAAAGGAGAAAATCCCCTATGCTATCCAGGGTAATTTACATGGATCTTTCTCCCACAGATGAACGGATCTTAGAGATCTTCTCCAAAACATCTGTGGAAAATATGCTCTTTTTTGACATCGAGACGACCGGCCTCTCATGGAAAGACTCCATGGTCTTCCTCATCGGTATCCTGAGAAAAGAGATGGGAACGTGGCGGCTCGAACAGTGGTTCCTGGACGACCCGTCCTGTGAGAGAGGATTGCTGGAGAGATTTTTTGCCGCCCAGGACGCGGACACCTTCCTGGTCCATTATAACGGACGGCAGTTCGACCTGCCCTTCCTGGCGGGCCGCTGCCGGGCGCTGGGGCTGACCGATCCATGGACCCATGACGGACGGGATGGTGCGGATCAAAAGGATCTGGATCTGTATCAGATACTGCGCCCCTGCCGGAAAGTCCTGGGCCTGGACCGGCTGCGGCTGGCCGACCTGGAAGCCTTTCTCGGACATCCCCGGGACGCCGAGATCTCCGGCCGGGAATGTGCTTCCCTCTACCGGAAGTACGCACTGGAAAAGGATCCCGCCCAGGCGGACCGCCTCCTCGCCCACAACCGGCAAGATCTCCTGGGGATGGCCTGCGCTCTCGGGGCACTGGCCTACCCGGCGCTCTTCGGGGGACATTTCCGGCTGGAGGGCTGCCGGTCAGATCCAGGTGACGGCATTTCTGCGGAACCGGTCCTCACCTGTACCCTGCGGCTCACTTTTCCCCTGCCGACACCTTTTTCCCTGGACTGCGCGCCCCATCCCTGGTCCATCTGCGGGGAGGGCGGACAGGTCCGGGTGGCATTCCCCCTGGAAAACGGCTGTCTGAAGATGTATTATAGAGACTATAAGGACTACTATTATCTGCCGGATGAGGATACCGCGGTGCATAAGAGCGTCGGCGCGTATGTGGACCGGGCACATCGGGTGGCGGCTACCGCCCAGACTTGTTATACGCGTTTCCCCTGTTCTTTAGAGTTTATGCAGGACACAGGGCGGGTAGAAGCCTATGTGCGGCACTGCCTGCGTCTTGAGAATATCTGTTCGATTTTTGATGGACATTTTTCACAGGATGTGCTATAATATAAAATAAAAAGGAGGATATATATGCCCTACAGAGCTATTGATATCGCCAGATATATCATCAACAAATGTACCTCAGACGACCATCCGATCTCCAATCTGCAGCTCCAAAAGATCCTCTATTATGTCCAAAAAGCCTTTTTAGACGAGGATATGGCCCTATTTGAGGACGATTTTGAAGCATGGCAGTTTGGCCCTGTTGTCCCAGCAGTCTATTATCAATACTGTGGTTTTGGCGCCACGCCTATCCGTATGGAATATAACATCACTCTTGACGATGCGGACCGCATGATCATCGACCCGATCGTCGAGAAAAAACGCATACTCTATCCTTGGGACATGGTGAACGACACTCATATGGAAGGTAAAGCCTGGAACGAGATCTATCAGAACGGCCAAGGTGACCATCATATCATCCCCCAAGACCTGATCAGACGGAAAGGATGAGCAGATGAAACTCCTCAATGAGCAAGAAAAAAGGGATGCCCTCCAAAAAATCCTATTAGACTTGAGTAAAAGCCAGGATATCTTAAAAGACCACACAGAACGCAGCAGCTATTTTTCACGCCTGGAAGATATATATCATAATACGGACACTGAAAACTTCAGACATTTTTATTCTGATATATTTGCCTGCCTGTCAGCGATCGATGCCGATCCTTCCCAGGGAAACCTTGACATCCTTGCGCAAAATATGCAGACCCTCAAAGATTCGTACACACCCATAGATCGGGATATCCGTAAGGAGCTCTTCAAATTATATGACCATACGAATCTGGATATCGGCCGTATAAATTATACCAAACGCATAACTGGAGAGACCAGATCAGAACTCGCACGCGCTCAATCAAACATTGTGGATTTAAAAGAACAACTGGCAGAAGCCGAAACAGCCCACAATAATGCCACCGAGTATCTAAAAAATGAATCCATCCGTTTGCAAAAAGAAATACATGATAACCAAAAGAAGATGCAGAACGAGTACATCACTATCCTGGGGATATTTGCCGCCATCGTGCTCGCTTTTACCGGAGGAACGACTTTTTCAAGTTCCGTGCTCGAAAATATCGACAAACCTTCGATATATCGGCTCCTTGCCGTGGTCTTTATCTTAGGACTGATCATTTTCAGCCTGATCTGGCTGCTCATCGATTTTTTGAGGGATATCAACGGAAAAACCATCCGGAAATGGTGGCTCATCTTTTTTATGGACGCTTTACTCATTTCCGGCATACTCTTTACATTTTTGGCATACAACAGGCACTGGCTGGATGATACCCCCGTATCCATCAATAAATATACCGAAACTGAAGTCTCGCGCCCTACCCTATCCGATGATAAGACACTATCAGACAATGGATCTCAATAAAGGGCAGGTCTTCTAAAGACTCGCCCTTTCTCATTTCACATCCCATCACCCGATCAGGATATTCTCCTCCGCCAGATGCACATTGCGCTCCGCGTTCCGCGTCCGTATGACGATCGCCGTCGCCAGCGTGATCGGCCCGATCCGCCCCAGATACATATCCAGTATGATGATGACCTTCCCGAACAGCGTCAGATCCCCGGTGATGCCTCTGGACAGCCCCGCCGTCCCCAAGGCCGATGTGACCTCGAAGATCAGATCGATGAAGGATGCATCCATCGTCAGCGACAGGGCCACGCTGCTGACCAGAAGGGCTATGAACCCCAGGACCATGACCACGATCGCGGTGCGGATATTCTGCTCCCGGATCTTCCGGTCAAACACCTCCGTATCGCTCTTCCCCTTCAGATAGGCGCCCACAGTGAGCGTTAGGATCGCCAGCGTCGTCGTCTTCACGCCGCCCGCCGTTCCCATGGGGGAGCCTCCCGTGAACATCAGGAACAGGGTCAGGACCATCGACGCGTCGCCAAAACGACTCTGGTCGATGGAAAAAAAGCCCGCCGTGCGGGTGGTCACCGACTGGAACAGGGCCGCCTGGATCTTATCACCCAGAGGCAGGGCGCCCAGCGTCCCCGGATCCTTGTACTCGAATAAGAGAAATAAGAGTCCGCCGCCCAGCACCAGAAGCGCGGTCATGGTGATCACCAGCTTGGAGTGGACTTTCAGCTTCCGCCACCCGAGCCGGCCTTTTGCCACCCGGTAAAGATCCCACCAGACCAGAAATCCCAGCCCGCCGGAGACGATCAGCGCCATGGTCGTCAGATTGATCAGCGGATCGCCCACGTACGGAGCCAGGCTGGCTTCCCCCAGGACGTCGATCCCCGCATTGCAGAAGGCGGAGACGGACGTGAACACGGACTGCCAGACCCCCTCCCGCCATCCGAACCTTGGCACAAATGCGAAGGCATAGCAGACGGCGCCCAACGTCTCCGCCGCCAGGGTGCAGGCTACGATCTTCCTGACCACATCGGCCATGCCTGAGAGTGTGTCCAGATTGTACGCCTCCTGGATCAGCCGCCGGCCTTTGAGCGTGATGCGCCGGCCGATCAGCAGGAAGAAGGACATGGAGACCGCGATCACGCCCAGCCCGCCCAGCTGGATGAGCAGCAGGATTACGCATTTGCCCAGAAGGGACCAATGGACGGCCGTCGTGACCGTCACCAGCCCGGTCACGCAGACAGACGTGGCCGCTGTAAAGAGCGCGTCTATAAAACTCGTCTGTTCCCCCTGCGCCGCGCACACGGGGAGCCATAAGATGATCCCGCCCAGAAGGATCACCCCCGCAAACCCCAGGGTGATGATCTGGGCTGAACTCAATCGATAAAATTTATGAAGATCCATATCTATTTTTTCATGTAATTGTGGGACAGGGAATTACATATCTCGAACTGATACTCAGACAACTGTTTCTTCATGGAGAGCGCCTCGTTGATATCGAAATCCACGTACGCGCCGTTCTTATATCCGACTACCCTCTGTGTCTTGCCTTCGATCAGCAGGTCCACGGCTTTTGCCCCCATGATCGATGCGTACACACGGTCTTTGCAGGTCGGGCTCCCGCCGCGCTGCATGTGGCCCAGGATCGTGGCCCGCGTCTCGATGCCCGTAGCCGCCTCGATCCTCTTTGCCATGGCCTCGGAATGGCCGATACCCTCCGCGTTGATGATGATGTGGTGCTTCTTGCCTTTCTTCCGGTTTTCGATGATGTTGTTGATGACTTTCTGCTCATCGTAATCGTATTTCTCCGGAAGGAGGACATCCTCGGCGCCGTTGGCGATCCCGCACCACAGGGCAATATAGCCTGCGCCGCGTCCCATCACCTCGATGATGCTGCACCGCTCATGGGATGTGGATGTGTCGCGCACTTTGTCTATGGCCTGCATGGCCGTGTTCACCGCCGTGTCAAAACCGATGGTGTACTCTGTGCAGCCGATATCCAGGTCGATGGTCCCCGGAACGCCGATCGTATTGATCCCTAAATTCGCCAGCTTCTGCGCGCCCGCAAAAGATCCGTCCCCTCCGATCACGACCAGGCCCTCGATCCCGTGTTTCCTGCACACCTGCGCACCCCACCGCTGGCCTTCTTCTGTCCGGAATTCCGCACAGCGGGCCGTATACAGGATCGTCCCGCCGCGCTCGATGGTGTCCGATACATCCTGCGCCTGCATATCCACGATCTCTTCGTTGAGCAGACCGTTGTAGCCTTTGTAGATCCCTTTTACCTTCAGACCATTGCTCAGGCCCCTGCGGACCACCGCACGGATCGCGGCGTTCATCCCCGGGGCATCCCCTCCACTCGTCAATACTCCGATCACACTGATCTTCTTATTTGTAGCAGCCATCGTATCCTCCTTGTGTGTTCTTTGTCTCAACCGTTCATCACATAGATTTTAATGCATTTTCGGGGTAAATGCAATATCTTCTATGATCTTCACGTTGCCTTCTCCGTACACCGCGTACATCTGTTCCATATCCAGGGCGTCTATGGACACCCGCTGGCTGGGGGGCAGGCGCTTCATCGCCCGTTCTTTTTTCAGATAGAGCACCACCGCGTCCTTGCCCGCAGCCGCCCCGATCTGCCGGGACAATCCGTCTTCTTTTTCCTGGTAGTCTTCTCTGGAGTCAAATTGGATCCACAGCTCCCGGGGCACCTGGCCGAACAGCCAGATCTTCTCACAGATCAGCTTGCTGGCCCGGTCGTCCGCCGCGTCCACTTTTCCCCGGATGAAGACCTTGTTCTCTTCCTCCAGCACATCTATGTTGCGCTCATAATCCCTGGGAAAGACGATCACCTCCACGGAACCCACCAGATCCTCTACGGTGAGGAAAGCCATGACTTGGTTGTTCTTCGTGTATTTGATCGTCTTGTTGGTGATCATGCCGCCGACGATCACTCTCGACCCGTCCGCCAGATGGGGAAGGCCCGTCTCCTCCTCCGGCAGGAAATCCGATGTGAGGGCCGTGGCGTTGCGGGTGAGCATCTCTGTGTACTGCTCCAGGGGATGGCCGCTGATGTAGATGCCCAGCACTTCTTTTTCAAAGGCGAGGAGCTGTTCTTTTTCATACTCCCCCACCGGCGGGAGCTGTATGATGAAATCTTTTTTCTCCTCCTCGCCCACGATATCCAGCAGGGAGATCTGCCCGGCCATGGAGTTTTTCCGCTCCTGCTGCACGCTCTCCATCACATGGGTGTAGACCAGGAGCTTCTGCCTGCGGTTGCCTTCCAGGCAGTCCAAGGCGCCCGCCTTGATCAGATTCTCGACGACCCGCTTATTGATCTCCTTGCCGGACATGCGGGAGAGGAAGCCGTTTAAGGTGGTGTAGAGCCCGCCCAGGCTGCGCTCCGCCACGATCTCGTCGATCACGGCCTTGCCCACGCTCTTGATCGCGGAGAGTCCGTAGCGGATGCCCTGCCCGTCCACGGAAAACCGACTGTCCCCGCAGTTGATGTCCGGGGGCAGGATGTCGATCCCGATCTGCCGGCAGTGCAGGATGTACTCCGACACTTTCGTGGGGAAATCGATGACCGAGGTCATCAGGGCCGCCATGTACTGCTGGGGATAGTAATATTTCAGGTAGGCCGTCTGGTAGGCCACCACCGCGTACGCCGCCGCATGGGATTTGTTGAAGGCGTATTTGGCAAAATCGATCATGTCGTCGTAGATCTTATGCGCCGTTTTCTCCTCGATGCCGTTCTTGATGCAGCCAGGGATG
Organism: uncultured Lachnospiraceae bacterium; assembly: GCA_910584115.1. Classification (GTDB taxonomy): domain Bacteria; phylum Bacillota; class Clostridia; order Lachnospirales; family Lachnospiraceae; genus MGBC164599. The sequence goes on along the minus strand of CAJTYN010000033.1, from coordinate 4,904 downwards.
CCTTCCTCTTCATTTCCATAAACGAAATTCTGCCGCTCTTTCTCCATCACGGAGGCTTTTTTCTTGGACATGGCCCTGCGCAGGATGTCGCTGCGGCCCATGGTGTACCCGCCTAAGTCCCGCACGATCTGCATGACCTGTTCCTGGTAGACGATGCACCCGTAGGTGGATCCCAGGATCGGTTCCAGCTGGGGGCAGTCGTAGGTGACCAGCGCCGCGTTCTTTTTTCCCCGGATATATTGGGGGATGAAGTCCATGGGGCCGGGGCGGTAGAGGGCCACGCCGGCGATGATGTCCTCCAGGCTCTGGGGCTTTAACTCTTTCATGAAGCTCTTCATGCCCGCACTTTCCAGCTGGAACACGCCCTCGGTCTTTCCGGCGCCGATGGAGGCGAGGACCTGCGCGTCGTCGTAGTCGATCTTGTCCATATCGATCGTAAGGCCCGCGCTCTTTTCCACTAATCTTACCGTGTCCTGGATCACCGTCAGGGTCCGCAGGCCTAAGAAATCCATCTTCAGAAGGCCCAGCTCTTCTAAGGTCGTCATCGTGAACTGGGTGGTGATCGATCCGTCGGAGGCCCGGGAGAGGGGAACGTATTCATCCACCTCTTTCTGGCTGATGACCACGCCCGCCGCGTGCATGGACGTGTGGCGGGGCAGACCCTCCAGCCTTTTTGCCATGTCGATGAGATGGCGGATCTCCGGGTCTTCCTGGTAGGTCTTTGACAGCTCGGGATTGCGCTTTAAGGACTGTTCGATGTTCAGTGGCTTATTCTGCTCCACCGGGATCATCTTCGCCACCGCGTCCACCTGGGCATAGGGCATCCCCAGCACCCGCCCCACGTCCCGGATCACGTTCCTGGCCGCCATGGTCCCGAAGGTCACGATCTGCACCACCCGGTCCTTGCCGTATTTTTCCACCACATAGTCGATGACTTCCTGCCGCCTCTCGAAACAGAAATCGATGTCGATATCCGGCATGGAGACACGCTCCGGGTTCAGGAAACGCTCGAACAGCAGGCTGTAGCGGATCGGATCTAACTGGGTGATCCCCAGCGTGTAGGAAACTAGGCTCCCCGCCGCCGACCCGCGCCCCGGCCCCACCATGATCCCATGGTCCCGGGCGTAGCGGATGAAATCCCACACGATCAGGAAGTAGTCCACATAGCCCATGTCCGCGATCGTACTCAGCTCGTATGTGAGCCGTTCGTTCAGCTCCTCTGTGACCGGGTCATACAGACGCTCAAGGCCCTCCCGGCAGAGTCTGTTTAAGTATTCCCAGGATGTGCAGCCTTCCGGCACGTCGAATTTCGGGAGCTTTGTCACCCCGAACTCGATCTCCACATTGCAGCGCATGGCGATCTTGTGGGTGTTTTCCAGAGCCTCCAGGGCATAGGGGAAGAGCGCGGCCATCTCCTCGGGGGATTTCACATAATACTGGCCTCCCTCGTAGCGCATCCGGTCCTCGTCTTCTAATTTTTTTGCCGTCTGGATGCAGAGCAGGATGTCGTGGGCCGTGGCGTCCTCGGCGTAGGTGTAATGGACGTCATTGGTGGCCACCAGATCGATCCCCGTCTCCTGGTGGAGGCGCATGAGCTGCTGGTTGACCATCTGCTGCTCCGAGATCCCGTGATCCTGCAGTTCCAGGAAATAGTTTCCTTCCCCGAAGATCGCCTGATACCGCAGCGCCGCCGCCTTCGCATCCTCATACATGCCCCGGACCAGATAACGGGGGACTTCCCCCGCCAGGCAGGCACTGAGCGCGATGAGTCCTTCGTGGAACTCTTCTAACAGCTCCATGTCCACCCGCGGTTTATAGTAGAAGCCTTCCACGTATCCCCGGGAGACGATCTTCATCAGGTTGCCGTAGCCGGTGTTGTTCTCCGCCAGGAGCACCAGATGGTAGTATCTGTCCTCCTGGTCGCCTATGTCCCGGTCGAACCTGGAACCCGGCGCCACGTAGACTTCGCAGCCCAGGATCGGGCGGATCCCCGCCGCTCTGGCCGCTTTGTAAAAGTCGATGCACCCGTACATGGCGCCGTGGTCTGTGATGGCCGCGCTGTCCATCCCCAGTTCTTTTACCCGGGAGACGTACTCCCCGATCTTGTTGGAGCCGTCTAAGAGGCTGTATTCCGTATGCACATGCAGATGTGTAAAATCCATTGTCCTCCCCCGCTCGTCTGTTTTTTTGCCTACTCGTCTCCTGCCGCGTCTTCTTTCTTTATGAAGATCTTCCCCGGCTCCTGGGAGATCTTCCCTTCTTTCATCAGATGCCCCACGGCCCTTTTGAAAGCCGCCTTGCTGATGCCCAGCCGCGCCTTGATCTGGGCCGGATCCGACTTGTCGTCTAAGGGCAGCTCTCCTCTGGAATTTTCCATGACGGCGAGGATCTTCTGGGCGTCTTCCTCCAACTGGAGGGGTTTTTGTTTTCTGGCGCTCACATCCAGCTTGCCGTCCCCTTTGACCCTGGATACACGCATCTCCAGGACCTCGTTGACTTTATAGCTGCCCTGGGCTTCCTCTTTCGGGATCAGCGCCGAATATATGTCGTCCACCGCCACAAACACCCCGAAATTCCTGCTGATCTCGTACACCCGCCCCTGCACCGTATCGCCGGCTTTATAGGGGGAGTCGGTCTTTAAGTAGTGGTAGACTTTCATGGTGGCGCACAGCCGGTGGCTCTTATCCTCATAGAGGGCCACCAGGCATCTGTCTCCTTTTTGCACCGGCATGGTCTGCTCCCGAAATGGCAGCAGCAGGTCTTTTTCCAGACCCCAGTCCAAAAACGCGCCGACCCGCGCCGTGTCCACCACTTCGAGGATGGCCGTCTGCCCTTTTTCGATCAGCGGTTCGTGGACCGTCGCGATCAGCCTGTCCTGGGAATCCCGGTAGATGAAGACGCTCAGCGTGTCTCCCTCCTGGGTCCCCTCCGGCACCTGCTTGCCCGGGAGAAGGACTTTTTCCTCCGGATGCTCCTGCATCTCCTCTGCCAGATAAACCCCGAAATCTACTTTCTGCACAACGACCAGTTCCTGTTTCTCTCCTAATACGATCATGATATTCTCCACTTTCTATTTTTCAAACATGCTCTAAAAAAAGGCTGCTGCATGTTCTGCAACAGCCTTCAAGGACTGGGCTACAAGGATTCGAACCTTGAAATGACGGAGTCAGAGTCCGTTGCCTTACCATTTGGCGATAGCCCAATTTCGTGACAAAAAGAATTATATATCATTTCATCCTGGAATGCAAGTACTTTTTTTGAATTTTTTTATTTTTTTGCCACGGCCTCCGATCTTTCCCGGGATGCCTCATCTGCCCCGGTGCTTTTCCCTTTTTTTCTGGCGTTTCATCTGGAACCGGCGTTCCTTCTCCTGCTCCTTTTGCTCCCGGCTCCTGCCCCGGCGCGCCGTCTTCGTCTGTTCCTGTAAGAGCTTCAGGGCTTGCTGGGACTTTGTGCCTGTGCCGGTATCCTGCAGCTGCCTGCGGATCTGGCGCTGGATCCGCTTGGGGTTGCGGCCCGCCTCTTTTACAACAGTTGTTACGGCCGGGCTGAGATCCAGACGTCCGTGTTCCTTCAAGATAAACGCGGCGATCTCATTGTCTCTGGGTTCCGCCCCGAATGTGATCTTTGCCGCCGACAACGCGCCGCCCTCGATCCGCTCGAAGACGCCTACCCAAAATGTCCCGTCGAAAAAAACGGTCAGTCTGCTCGTTACTCTGTCCATGACGTTCCCTCCTAAAAGATGAATGTGATGAACAGAGAACGGACGACCCAGGAGGGCAGGTTACTTACCCCGTACGGAACGGGACGGCCGGGCTACCTACCGGCTCTGGCATATCAAAGATCTCGATATACGTTGCGTTTTTATCTCTGCAGGGATAGTATAACACATGGGGCGGATGATCTCTATCTTAAATTAAAGGATCTTTTTTATGAAATCTTCTGCTCTCTTTAGATCTTTCTGGGACGGATGGCCTTTTGCGATACCGCCTATCTTTCCAAAGATGCCGTACGTATCATATCCTCTGCATACAAAACTCCCTATACATGCCACATTCTTTTGCCTGAGCAGCTTTTTGACGCCTTTTGTGTAGTCCATATACGCGGCGCCGCAGGTGGCGACGAGAAATACTTTTTGATCTTCTCTGAATGAGGTGTTGTTGATGTATCTCTTTATTTTCTCGTGAAATGAATGAAAATAAATGCCCGACGCGAAGCCGATCCTATCATACATCGAGATATCGGGATCCTCATCCTGCGTGATGTTGATCAGATCCGCGGATGCGCAGACCGCCATACATTCCGCTACCTTTTTCGTGTTCCCGTGGTGTGTTGAAGCAAAAATGATCACTGTCTTCATCTCTTTATCCTCACTTTTTTCTTAAATTCAGTCTCTTAACGCGTTCGGCCATATCGTCGATCGGTCGTATACACCGATCATACCATCATTGAGCCGACGTATCAACTCGATAAAATATATGGATGATTTTTTATCGGATATCCTGTATAATGAAAGGCGCTCTATGAAATATGAGAGAAATGTAAAAGATAAAGGAGGTCCTTGATCATGGACGACCGTGTACATATGATCAAAAAAGCTCTCCGGTGCGCGTTTCCCCATACGATCCCGATCTTCGCCGGTTTCTGGTTCCTGGGGATGACCTACGGGATCTACATGAACGTCTCGGGATTCAGTTTCTGGTATCCCTGCCTGATGGGCCTGACCATCTTCGCCGGTTCCATGGAATTTGTCACCGTCGGCCTGCTCCTGGGAGCGTTCGACCCGCTCCAGACCCTGGCCCTGACGCTGATGATCAACGCCCGGCATCTCTTTTACGGGATCTCCATGCTGGACCGGTATAAGGGGACCGGCTGGAAGAAACCCTATCTGATCTTCGGGATGT
>CAJTYN010000032.1:3581-23353 GCA_910584115.1 uncultured Lachnospiraceae bacterium | reverse complement strand
TAGGCATCTGCGAATCTCATGGAGACTTCTACGCTGCCGTCCGGTTCGATCTCTACTTTTTCTGTCTCGCCTGTCTCTTCGTTTTCTCTGTCTACCAGGAAGCTGATGTCGTATGCCAGGAACCCGGCCAGCTCTTTTTTCTCGTCTTTCGCCGCCGCGGCTTCCAGTTCTTTCTGGACTTCCTCGTATTTCGCATTCAGCTCTTTTGCCTCTGTGACCGCATTTTCACTGACGCTCTCATCCTCTTCCAGAGCTTCCACGTCCTGCTGTACGATCGGCTTTACAGACAGCTCGGCGTCTTCCGGTACGATCCCCGCTCGCGCTGCTCTTACATCGATCTGTACCTGATCGTCCGTGTAGCTGAACTCTCTGGGCTCATCCGTCTCTTCGGCCTCGCCGCTGTTCCCGCTGATGGAGTCGCCGCTCATGGTATCTGCGCTCACACTGTCGCCGCTCACCGTATCCGCGCTCACTGTGTCGCCGCTGTCGCTGTCAGCGGAATCTACGCTCACTGTGCCGCCGTTCTCCTGTTCCGGGTCTTTTCCCTCGGACTCCAGTTCATCTCCCTGGAGCTGGTCGTCTGCCTCGTTGTCCGCGTCCCTGAAGCATTCTTCGTTATGTACATGTTCTTTCAGCTCCGGCACTGTACAGGTCAGCACGCCATTTTCATAGCAAGGCCCGTCGTGCTCGTGCAGCTCCAGCTCTCCGCATGTGAGTGTTTTCTCTGTCTCGTAGCATTCTTCGCTGTGGGTATGGCCGGGCGTCTCTTCCTGTCCGCAGGTGAGCGCCTCGTTCCATTCGTAGCAAGCATCCCCGTGCTGGTGCGGTTCCAGGCCGCAGATCAGATCTCCCTCCCCGTCGTAGCAGAGCGGGTCATGCTCGTGGGCCTCCTGGGTACAGATCCATTCGCCAATCTGCTGTGTGTAGCATTCCTGGGAATGCTGGTGCCCTTCTGCCTCTTCCTGGCCGCATATGAGGGTCTTCTCCTCTGTGTAGCAGCTGTCGTCATGTACGTGGGCCTCCCGCTCCGGGATCTGGCAGACCAGGTTTCCCTCCCCGTCATAGCACGCCGCGCTGTGGGTGTGGACCAGGTAGTCCGCCTGACCGCAGATCAGATCTCCCTGCTCGTCGTAGCAGTCCTCCGTATGTTCATGCGCCTGCGCCCGGCAGTCCAGTACCTTGCCTTCTATATCCATGGCCCGGCCGTTCATCCGCAGGGCCGCGAACGTGCCGGACGTTACCACCAAGGCCAGACATAGGAAAATGGCCAGCCACCTTTTCTGTCTCTGTTTTTCACGCAGGAATCTCTCCGCTTGTTTCTTTACCAAAGACCCCATTGTGTCCCCTCCTCTCCATAAGATCTTATCATTTTATAAAACTGACCTTCGAAAGCGGCCAGATCCGAAACACCACTTCTCCTACCACCGCGTCCTCCTCCACACAGCCGACTTCTGTGTTCCGGCTGTCTATGGAGGACTTTCTGTTATCGCCCAGGACGAATATCTTTCCCTTTGGGACCTGGCAGGGAAAGTCGATGTTGCACCTGCCCAGGTCTTTTTCATTTACATACGGCTCATCCAGGAGCTGCTCGTTTACGTACACGCTGCCGTCCTCGTCTATATCCACCCAGTCCCCCGCCAGAGCGATCACCCGCTTTACCAGGACACTGTTATTATAATTAAATGCGATCACGTCCCCTGCCTCATACCTGGCGTTGTTCACCGCCACTGCCAGATCCCCGTTCTCCAGGGTCCGCTCCATGGAAGTTCCCTTTATCTGCAAGAGAGGGAGCAGCAAGACTACGATCAGTATCGCCGCAGCCGCCACCACCAGCAGGAAGAACACCATATCCCTCACCATGCGCCTGCGGCTGCTCGTTTCCATCACTCTTTCCAGTTCCGCTTCAAGTTGTTCCAGGGAGGGGACATCCTTCGCCCTGCCTTCCATGTGCATCCCTCCAACATCTTCCCGCTGTATGCCGCGCCGTCTTTCTCAAGGCCGCCGTTTCCTACGGCCCGCTCCTGTCTGCTATCTTTTTCATCAATCCCAACTCTCCTTCGTCCCGCCCGCCGTACTGTCGATCAGTTTTAACAATTCCAGTGCGCTGCGGAAATTGATCGTCTTATTCTTTTCCGCCCAGGTCACCTGACCCTGCCAGGTCGCATTCTGCCGATATTGTATGCGTACGACGAAAGTAGCTTTTTCGCCATGTTGTTTTTCCATTTCTTCCATACCTACCACGACCACCTGTCTTTCTTCTCGCTCCCGTCTCCCGCCCGGCCTGTCGTCTGTCTCCTGGAAGCTCCGCCCGATCATGGAGGCTTGCGGATATCCGATCCAGTCGCAGAAATCCTCCAATATGCCGATCAATTCCCCGGCATTTGTAAACGCGGCCGGCTCATGCCGGTATCTCGTATAGATCCGGCCCTTCCAGTCATAGCCTTCCATGCTGTCGCAGCAGACGCGCACCGCGCAGCCTGCCGCCGGGCTCACCCGAACTTTATCCATATGGCTACCTCTCATTTCTGCTCCCTATTCTAAAACAGCACCCCTTACGAAAAACCTTAAAAAAGGAGCGGTTTGCGACCGGATCTAATTTTTTACTTTTTCATGTATGATCTATTTTATATTAATGAAGAAATAATCTCCCTACAGAAAAAAGAAGACTCAAAATGTTTTTTTGCAATGTATATTCTGTAGAATACGCTATTGACAAATCGCCATATAGTGTTGTACTATATTGATGTAGAAAACTTAATAGTATGATATAAACAAAAAATCTACAATATTTCTTCATCATTTTATGTGTTTTGACATTTTCATTTTGAAGAGATCATTTTTATTGAGGTGACAGATTGTGGAAAACGAAAAAAAAGAACGATATGCAGAACTCATTTTAAACGCATACAATGAGAACATTTTTAAGATCACCTGGAGCACGATAGGTTTTTCAATAAATATCGAAAAGCCAGAACAGTTTCCGAAAATGAAAGACAAGGATTTCCAAAAATACATTTTTTCTATAATCAATCTAGTTGCAAAGTTAGCAGAAAAAGAGGACTTAGATGGAGAAAACGAAAAGGATCTTGCGATCGCAAAGGAAATCTATCTCCGTGAAACGGATCTGAAGGATCATCTCTATATAAAGAAGAACAGCAAGATAGATTGTTTTGAGTCATTAGAATACGAGATCATCAGCCACAGGGACAAAGACGATGCCCAAAAGATAGCGGCAACTTCCGCTATCCTAAAGATAACAACTGAAAAATCCCGAGACGAGAGCATCTGTGCTTTTGAGATCTCCGAAAGGGATCTCACTGATATGATCCAAAAGTTAGATGGATTAAGAGAAAAAATCCACAATATACGAACGGAAGATAAAATATGAAAAAGATAGTTTCTCCTACTATAAGATCTGACAAGATAGAGTTTCCTTGGGAAGCAAAAAAATATATCTATACGGGACATGAGTCCCATAAATCCGATCTGTATCATGGGACATATCATAATGATATGATAAGCTATATCGGATCTGATCATAACGGGCACCCCGTCCAAAAGATCAAGCAATATTTTGCAAAAATATCTAAAACATCCAACAGGATCCAGGTCGATACGCAAAAGATGAACGGCATGCCCGTAATAGAAGATACCCGGATCCCAGTAAGCCTGATCCTCGCATGTCTGAAAGATGGAATGGATCCTCATGAAATCTGTGATGAATATGATCTAAGATCTGAAGATATAGAAAACGCTATAGGATACACGATCGAGATCCTAGATACTCCTTACCAGGAAGGCTAAACATGAAGATACTTTTAGATGAAAACATCACACGGAGATCAAAATCTGTTTTAGCGGGATATGGCCATGATGTCATCCATGTGCGTGACAGATTGCCCGCTGGAGAAAGCGACACATGCGTACTGGGATTGGCGATAGACGAACATCGTGCATTGATCACGTTGAACGGCAAAGATTTTATCGTAATGATCCCTCCAACGACACAATTAAAACACTATGGCCTGATCTGGCTGAGAGGATTTCAAGTCACAAGAACGACTTATGAATGCATCATGCGTGAGATCGGGTCTTTTCTAAAAAAAACAGACGATAACGGCCAATCCATAAAAAATACATACCACCTTGTAAAACAAGATGGGGACTCCTACAAGATAGTCCAGCGATTCCCCAAAACGACCATAAGCGGTTCTTGGGCATAACGACCGCGAAGGATGTTGCTAAATGGATCACGGATCCCCGGCGGGCAGCCTTATCATCAAATGAGATGTCCCATCCTTGATACGACTCGTCAGGTATCAAGGATGGGACTCCTTTTTTCTTTCTTTACCGCATGCCGGACCTCTGCAGCCCCAACCCCCGCAGATAGATATCCGGGAAATGATAACGGATCGGGTCGGACTGCCTGCGTCGGTATTCTCTCAGGACACCGATATTGATCAAGTTCGATATCTCATCTTTCGGTTTTGGAAAATCGCATCTGCGCAGGGCATCCGAAAGCGTTTCTTCATCCACCGGCGACTTCCGGACCGTATCTTTCAGACTATCGAAGAATCCCGCATACTCCTGAAACTCTTCTTTTAGATCGACCACTCTTTTTTCTGAGACTTCTGGGAACACATCTTCAAAGCATTTTGGCCGTATGATACTCTTTCCGGCGTTCTGCGCCCCTTCATTCTGCATCTCTATCTCTTTCGCGGCCGCTCTGGCAAAGATATCGATCATGCTCCGCGGGACGATCGTACCTTGTGTATCAGAAAGTCTGTTTTTAAACCAATTATATGTGGACGCTTTATTTCCGCTGCCCATCTTTACCCCGATCAGCGCCGCCAGCATCTTTCGGTTGTCTTCTTCGTTCACAGTCGGGATCGCGCCTAATCCAGACACTCTGCGGATCTGTTTTAACACATTTTTTTCATACATATCTTTCACCTGATCCGATCTGCTGATGGCTCGTTTCCAGATCATCGCAAACAGCTGATCATAATCCCATGCGATCGTGACAGAGTAGTTCTTCAGCTTGACCTTATCCGGGACATTCACTTCCCTGTCATAAATGTCTTTACGCAGAAAGATCTTACTCCGGATATTCTGCATCGTATTTTCATTCATATACCACATATTGATCAAAGCGCTGACATATCTCCCGCGGTCTTTCGGCGCAACGATCCGATCCAGGGCATCATAGATGATGGTGACTACGACATCCTGTTTCTGATAATACTTGTCGATCTCCTCCAATGACCTCTTCAGATGATACGCAGTCTCTCCCGACAATCTTTCACATTTCCCGATACTAAGAGGTCCGCTGAACATATCACTGACAGGACTGCGACTGATGAATCCCTGCAGCCTGTCGTCATTTTCCAGGAGGATCCTCAGCATCTCATAATATAGGAAACCTCGGATCTGTTCCTCGCTGGCCAGACAGCCAAAGATATCCACATGATCCGTCGCCTGGGAAGTCCCTACGATCCATTTTGTACATTCATATTGCTCTGTGCTCACGCCCAGATATCGCGCGAGCGCTCTTGCATATCCATTGTTCTTTAACGCGCTGAAGAGAGCGGTCTTTCCCACACCCTTTTGTCCAAAGACCAAGAACTTTCTTTTATCAAAGATAAATGTGTAGCCTTTTAACGGATAAAAATTATCCTGCAGATCCTTTTCTGTAGAAAATTCATCTTCGGCTGCTGCTGTCTCCAACCCGCCCATGATCTCAGAAAATACCTGCACGATCTTTTCTGACCGACCGCCTTCTTCTGTTACGACCGTCTTCGGATCATCGCTCTGCAGCGTCTCCTCGATCACATTTACGATCCTGTTATACTCTGCCTCCTGTTCCTCGTACCCTTTCAAGAGCTGCTGTACGGATGCGATCACTTCCAGTCCGGCATTGTATGTGATATGGAGCGGATAATGCTCCGCCGTCTCATCCTCCAAAAGGACTTTATTCTCCCGATACTCCCGGTCACATGTACTCAGGACTCTGTATGCCCCTTCGAGATACAGCTCTTTTTCGATCTGAGCCAGGGACTCGTCCACAGGGACTCTGCTGTTGATCAGCAGAAAAGGCGTGCCGCTGTTTTTTAAGATAGGGAGGGTCATCCGCATCCCATCCACATTCTGCGTACTCCCATAGAAAAACATCAGCGCCAGATCCGCATAGCGCGTCAGCATGATCCCACCGATCTGATGGACCCCGGAACGTGTATCTATAAAGATATAGTCAGGTCCCAGAAAAGCATCGACCATTGACAGCAATGCGTCGATCGGTGTCCACTCTTCCTCATATGCCGGGACATCCATATCAAACCGCATCAGGTTTTTGCGATATGTCCCAATGTCATTGCGCGCCGCTGTCCCCACCGCAGGCAGTATATAGATCTCCCCTCCATATTGAGTGACATTGCAGTATTCACTTACTGAGTACAGATATTCATCAATGCTGAGATCACCTGGGTATACATTATTTTCCACAAAGAAATCCAATACTCCATACTGGGACTGCGCTTCTTCCGGAAAAAAACTGGACACTCCAGGCGCTTCCAGGTCAAAGTCCAGTACAACGACTTTTTTACCCCGTCTCGCAGCACTTATCGCGCACATCATCATCGCAGTCGTCCTGCCAACGCCTCCTTTAAAAGAATAGAAACTCACGAGATCGCCGCACAACTGACATTTTCTCTTTCTCTTTTTGTTCACGTCCCAATATATGTTCGTTATATATTTCTCAAAGACCCAGACCCGCTCCTTGGCAGGAACACTCTCTTTTTTCCACTCCCTGATCTCTGTCTCAGCGAAGATATTCTCTTCCAGAAGCTCACACGTATTCAGCCAGACACCGATCTCGTCCCTCATGGTCACTTCCAGATCCTTTACAATATCTTTGTCTTCTGTCTCAGCATATACGATGATCTTCCCATATACATTCTGGACGATATACACTTCCAGCCCCTCATATATGTTCGTATATCCCGCCGCTACACCAATGGCCGTGCCCAACACTTCGTTATTATGTATCATATGCCACCTCCATTCACGATCTTTGCCATAAATCGGAAAATATATGCACTTTCCTCTACATATTTCTCGCAGTATTTTTTCTCATGCCATTTCGGATGGTCGCCGTAACGGTAAGCCGGACTCCAATGCGGATACCCTTCATGACCCAGAAAGATATAGGGACATTTCGCCCCGCAGTCCAGACGATACGATGCAGGGATGCTTCTCGTCACGGAAATCTGATCGTCCAACGTCTGATTCAGTCTCGTGATATTATGCGCCAATGCTTTCAGATCATTTACAGAATATGATCCTCCATCCTGCTTTCTGCCATATCTGAACAAGATATATTTCAGAGCGCACTCCAAGATATATCCGCAGAGATAGCAGCAATTATAATATTCCCCATTTTTATATAAGATCCGGGAATCTCTATACATCCTCGCCAGTGTCTCCATAAAATCAACTTGCCCCATCTGCGGCATAACTGATCTTCCTCCTTATGTATTTTCATTCATTTTTACCTATATCATCATTTAAGATAACAACTATGATCTATTATAACGAAAAATACAAAAAAAGGCAACAATAAGATCCCCCGTGGCCTTTCCCCAAAACAAGGCCACGGGGGATCTTCACCCACTATGTAAACGCGATCTCTCTCCTCTCCTCCGGCACATACGCGATCGACGCCGTCCGATACGTCACATGGATCCGCCGGCTGTTCACCCGCCGCCGGAAAGACGCATCGATCCTATTGATGATGATCGGGCATTCTTCTTTTCGTATCCCGATCAGCAGCACCAGGAACTGCCGTTTATTATACCGGGTAAATACGTCGCCCCGGCGCAGGACTTCCCGGATGGACGCGGCCAGCTGCTCGGACACCTCCCTGCCCTGGACGGTGCCGTCCGAGATCCTCTCCCTCTCGTCGGATATCACGCAGAGCAGCAGATAGATGGACTGGCCGGAACGCTCCATGACGCGGCACATCGTCCGGTATGTATCCACAAAGCTCAGATAAGAACAATAGTACGCCCCGTCTTCCCGCTCTTTTTCCTGCAGATCGATCTGGATCTCTTTGAGATCGTCCACCTCCATCCGCATCTCCTGGCTCATCTTATGAAAAAACTCTGTCATCCGCTCCATCGGCGCGGCATCCAGCTCGTCGAGATACAGCGCCTCTGTCTGGTCATACAATTCCCGCGCCTGTTTAAAACGCTTCATGGCCAGCAGGCATTCCATCTGCCAGATCTGCCACTCGTCAAATGGGTAGACCGCCGCCGCGCGCCCGCACAGGTCGAACAGTTCCTGGTATTCTCCCCGCGCGGTCATCAGACGGCAGACTTCCTCCATATGATCCGTATACAGGTACTGATAATGGGCTCCGGTCACAGTGGCCCATTCCTCGCCGGTCAACGCCGGGAGAAAATGCCCCCTGTACAGACGGCAGGCCTCCTTCAATAACCTTAAACGTTCATCTTCTTTTTTGCCCTTTGCCTGCTCCAGCAGGGACGCGAAGACCAGGGCGTCCACTTCTACCGGACAATGCGCGTCAAAATGATAGCGCCCGCCTTTGATCAGTATGTATTCTCCCTCGGGCAGCCGGCTCGCCTTGAGCTGCTTTCGGAGGTAATGGACCGTGACATTGAGATTGTTCGCCAGATCCGTTTCCGCCTCATGGCCGAAGAGGTCTTCTAAGAGCTGTTCCCGGGCGATGCCCGCCGGGCCGGCGTGGAGCAGCATCTGGAACAGACGGACTGCCTTGGCGGTCTGTTTCTTTCCGATCTGGAACTTTTCCCCTCTGTAAGACATCTGGAAACCGCCGAACATGCGGACTTTCAGCACATCGCCCTCATCCATTTTCGGAATGATACCATTCGATGAAATCGTCATGCATCTCTTCCCCCCTCCGACGAGCTTCGATGGCGTCCTGTTTATCCTGGTAGGATCCCAGATAATAGGTCTTGCCCTTAAATCCGATCTGGGCGATCCATCGTCCGTACCTGCCATCCTGATATACGCCTGTATAGCCGCTGGTATTATTCCTGTTCAGCCTCTTCTTATACGCTTCGAGCACCGCCACCGCCGTGCCGTCCACCAGCTTTAGATTTTCCCTGTGTATCTCCGCCTGCAGACAGCCGCAGCTCTTTGTCTTTCCCGACTCGAGGAGCGTCTGCCCCACGGTCGTCTCCCGGCCGCAGGAGCACCGGCATCTCCACCGGTGCATCCCGTCCCGTTTCCCGGCGTAACCGATCACGGTCAGCCTCCCAAAATGTTTTCCCACAAGCTCTTTTAACGGCGGGTGGCTTAAGCACCCGCAGCTCTTCCGGTACCCGGAGCTGAGCTGGTGCAGGGAGGCGTACACCTCCCCGCCGCAGTCGCATCGGCATCTCCAGACCACGGTGCCCGACGCACGCCGGCTGGTGGGCTCCATGGCCACCAGTCTCCCAAAGCGCTGCCCCGTGATGTCCCGCTGGCCCGGCTTCGTCTTCGACCGGCAGCCGCAGTCCGTGACTGTCCCCCGCTGCAGGCAGCGGGTATCCAGGAGGATCTCCCCTCCACAGTCGCATGCGCACACCCAGACCATATATCCATTCTTCCTCTGCCCGGTGGTCGCCGTCACGGTGAGCATGCCTACACGGCTCCCCGCGGCGATCTTCGGACGGATCTTTGATCTCTTCGCTTTCTCCATCACATGTTCCTCCAAACACAGATCGAGAACGTCAGGTCCATCTCCGCTCGGGTATGTACGGCTCCGGCAGGGATTAATGTATACTTTTTTTCCGGAACAGGTCTTGCAAGATCATGCCAAGTATGATAGACTAAATACAAACTGAGTCGATAGCTGTCATGTCCATCTCTCGCTATTTATGATGAGGGACCGGATCCATGCAGGGCGGGATTAAAGTATACGTTTTTCCCTTTTTACACGATCTTTGCATTCCGCACCCATTTCATGAATGTGTGACGGTCCACACCCAGGATCCTGGCCGCCATCGTCGCCGAACACATGCCCTCTTCCCACAGCGTGCGCACTTCCTCAAATTCCTCTGGGATCGCGAGCGGCCGTCTGCCCAGATGGACGCCCCGCAGCCTTGCAGCCGCGATGCCCTCCGCCTGTCTCTGCCGTATATTCTCCCGTTCCGTCTCCGCCATATAGGACATCAGCGTGAGCATCATCTCCGCCACCACCCGGCCCAGAAGGTCGCTCTGCAAGCCGGTATTGAGGATCGGCATGTCCAGTACGATGATGCCCGCCCCCTTGTCTTTCGTGATGATCCGCCACTGTTCCAGGATCTCGTCAAAATCACGGCCCAGCCGGTCGATGCTCTTTATGACAAAGAGATCATCCCTCCCCAGTGCCTCCATGAGTGCCCTGTATCCCGGACGGTCGAAATCCTTTCCCGACTGCTTGTCCGTATACACATTTTCTTTTGGCACGCCGTATGCCTCCATGGCGATCCTCTGCCTGTCCTCGTTCTGTTCCTTCGTGGATACGCGGATGTATCCGTAGATCTTTCCTGGCATAGTTCCTGTTCCTCCTTACTCTTATTTTTTCCAGGTTACCGGATAAAGTATAACGTAAAAAACCCCCTGTCCGCATACAGGAGGTTTATGGTCCGGGTCACGCCCCGGCAAGAGCCACACTCACCGCGATCCCCGCAAACGTCGCCAACAGGGCGCCAGCAAGGGTGTAACGGGTCTTTGTGATCTTCGCCGTCATAAAATAGACCGACATGGTGTAGAAGATGGTCTCTGTACAGCTGAGCATGATGGAAGCGATGAAGCCGATACGGGAATCCGTGCCGTATTCCTTGAAGATATCAAGGGCAAGCCCCGTAGCCGCCGAGGATGAGAACATCCGGACAAAAGCCAGCGGCACCAGCGGCGCGGGAAATCCCAGCGGGTCCGTGATCTTGCCCAGATACCTGCCGATCATATCCAGGAAGCCGGATCCCCGCAGGATGCCGACAGCCACCATCAGTCCGATCAGCGTGGGCAGGATCTTGACCACCGTCTTCAGCCCGTCCGCCGCGCCCGCGATAAAAGATTCATAGACCTTGACTTTCTGCAAGATCCCGAAAGCCACGATGTAGAAGATGATCAAAGGGATCGTGACTTCCGATAAAAAAAGGAGGATCTTCATGATCTGCCTGTTCCGCCGTTTTTTCTATATCTATGCAGGCCCTCGGGAAAATATGGCATCCTCCAAAAGATCCTAAATTTATGTCCGAACATTGAAAAAAGATAAAAAAAATGTTAAAATCCTAAAGAAAAACTAAACTATGCTCCCACGTACTGTAATTAAGGAAAGGAAAAGACATATGTATTGTCCAGATTGTAAGAAAGACGTAGGGAACGACGCGCTGTTCTGCCCTGAATGCGGGGCAAAGACAGTAGCGTCCGCCCCCCAGAGATGCAGTGCCTGCGGCACGCCTCTCGTCCCCGACATGGCTTTTTGCCCCGAATGCGGAAAGCCCGTATCCGAAGCTCCCAAGACCGAAACACCGGACTACGGCCCGGGCGCTCCCCAGCCAGGTCCGCAGATGTACGGCCCGCAGGGCGGCTACCAGCAGCAATGGGACCCGCAGCCCGGACCGGGCTACAGACAGCCAGACGGCGTCCCCCCTGTGCCTGAGAAAAAGAAAGCCCCCGTGGGGATCATCGTCGCCGCCTGCGCCGGTGTCCTGATCGTCTGCGCGGCCGCGATCTTCTTCCTGGCAAAAATGAACAAAGACGACACCCAGACCCTCTCGGGCGAGAAACAGGCCGCCCTGGAACAAAAAGACAGCAAAGACACCTCCGACAGCGTTTCCAAGAACGAAAAAGAGAAGTCCAAAGGATCCGCGGTATCCGGCCAGGATGTGGTGCAGGTGATCGGCAATGACCCGACAGCCACCCCGGCAGCCGGACAGAGCGCATCCCCGGCGCCCGCGTCGGCACAGTCCAAGACCTTCTCCGGCGTGAAGGACCGGGCCACACAGCAGACAGTCCTCACCGCAGGCGGCCAGTTAGACCTGCAGCATATGAACAACCTGCTGACAAATGCCGGCGCTACATACGGGACTTACGTGCTGGACATCACGAACATGCAGGAATACGACGGCGGAAACGCCGACACGCCGCTGCCGGCATCCGCGCTGATCGGCGTCCCCATCCTGTTCACCATCGCGGACGGCGTGGACAAGGGCGAGATCAACCTGGACACACCGGTGACGCTGGCCTACACATTCGCCAATGGCCGGGGCGTCTTCAAGAGCAGCGACAACGGACGGACGTTCCCCGTCTCCCAGATGCTCTCCGAAGCGCTGATGAACAGCGATAACAACGCGCTCAATTCGCTGATCGACTTCCTGTCCCTGGACCGGATCAACACCACCTGCCATTCTTACGGCTATAACAGCGTGGATATGCAGCGGAAACTGATGAGCGGCGCTTCCGACCTGGAAAATTACATCAGCGCCAAAGACGCCGCCATGATGCTCAATACGATCTACCAGGATGATTTCACCGGGATCGGAAAAGCCTTCCTGCAGACGAATTTCAAGATCGCCGGATCCGATTCCGCGAACCGGGGCATGTATCCCTCCTGCGGCTCCTGCTCCATGTTCTTAAACCTCAACGGGATCACCGACTCCCGCTACAATGAGATCGGACTGATCCAGAACGGGGACGAAGTATTCATCCTGTCCGTATTCACCTGCAATGGCGTGGGCACCACATCCGCGTCGGCGCTGACGACCCTCAGCTCCTATGTGGTCAATACGCTCCATGCGCAATAGGAGAACACGGCCATGGATAAAATGGATAAAAAAAAGGCCGTGCTGCTGACCTTGCTGGCACTGACCGCCGCCGCGCTCCTCTACACGGGGTACTCCTTCTCCCACCGGGCCAGCCAGACACGCCGGGAGCAGGAGCAGGCCCGGCAGGAACAAGAAGAACGGGGATCGAAGATCACCGAAGCCCAGGAGAGACTGCTCTCCGAGAACGCGCAGGAAGAAGCGGCGGCAAAAGAGACAGATGAGACACCCGCCGCCCCGCCGGAACAAACGCTCTCCGGCCTGTCTGCGGATGCCGATCCCGGCCTGGAAGGCGAGGCGCAGATAGAGAAGCCTTCCGGCAGATCCGCGTCCGGCAGAGAGGATAACGGAGAACTCGAGGGGATCGAAGGGCTGGACGACCTGAAAGCCCAGCTGGAGTCCATGCTCGGCGGCTATGAGGGCGACTGGTCCATCTACGCGGCGGACCTGACCAGCCAGGAATACCTGACGATCAACAGCCACGCCGTAAAAGCCGCCAGCCTGATCAAGCTCTACATCATGGGAGCCGTGCTGGAACAGATCGACGCCGGCAACTTAAGCGAAGACGCGCGCATCGACCAGCTGCTCCATGACATGATCACCGTCAGCGACAATGAGTCCTCCAATGAACTGGTGCGGCTCTTAAGCCCGGACGGGACGGACCACGCGGCCGGGATGGAAGTCGTCAACGCTTTTGCGAAGAGTTACGGATACAACGACACCAGCCAGGGCCGGGACCTGCAGGACGTCCGCGATACGCCGCCCCCAGGCGAGAATTACACATCCGTAAGAGACTGCGGGCTGTTCCTCAAGCGGGTATACGACAGAGAATGTGTCTCACCGGAAGCCTCCGACAAGATGCTGGAACTCTTAAGACAGCAGACCAGGACCTGGAAGATCCCCGCGGGCGTACCGGAGGGCGTGCCCACGGCAAATAAGACCGGCGAGCTCAGCGATACGGAAAATGATACGGCGATCGTATTTGCCCCGGGCGGCGACTATATCTTATGCATAACGGCCACCGGATTGCCTGACACGAGCACGGCCCAGGCCAATATCGTCGCGCTGTCAGGCGCCGTCTACCAATACATGGATACAGGTAGCAGCTGACTTTCATTCACGGTGATGTCGCTGTCAGGCGACATATCAGTTTAGTATAGATAAATAAAAAACAGGAGAAAAACGGATATGAACGGATACTACGGACCCAACAACGGGCCTCCTCCCGTACCGCCGATGCAGTATGGACCGCCGCCCGTCAAGAAGTCAAAACTGCCATGGATCATCGCGGCTCTCGTCGTCCTGGCCATCCTGCTCTTTAGTTTCCTCAACAAACAGTTCAGCCCCCAGAAAACGGCGCAGAGATATTTCCGCGCGGCCCTCCTGGGGGACTGGGAGACTGCCTATGGATATCTGGAAGTGCCGGAAGGATCCCTGATGTCCCAGGCCCATTTTCTGGACACCCGGGATGCGGATGCCGAGACAGCGGTGACGAACCTGAAGGTACAGGAGACCGGGAGCCCGGCTGCCGCCGACAAGAATTTCATGCGCACATTTACCGCCTATTATACAGTCAAAGGCGAGAGCAGCAGCCGCACAGAAGAGATCCAGCTTGTCAGACAGCAGGAAAAGAACTTCCTGTTCTTTCCAAAATGGAGAGTCTCCTCGGGGAACATACTGGCGAAAGATTTCGTGCTCTTCGCCCCGGCCGGATACGAGATCTCTGTGGATCAGGAGCCGCTGACCCCGATCCGCAAAGCTTCCGACCGGACGGATACAGACGACGAGGAGGATGCGGACCTCAGCACGGACGATATCGCCGCAACGGGGATCGACGGCTATGATACATATGTGGAAAATATATTCATCGGAGAACACACGGTCACAGCCTCCGCCGAAAACATGGAGCCAGGAGAGTCTGCCTTCTATCTGTCTTCGGACACCATGGATTACTATAAGGTCGAGACGCTGGATATCAGCCAAGAAGCCGTCTCCGATATGCAGGCGATCGTACAGGAGTTCATGCGGCTGACCTACCAGGGCGCTCTGGCCGGATCCGCGCCCTCCGAAGAATATCTCGGTTACTGGATACAGGAGGACAAGGACCCGGAGAGGCTCCAGTCTGTCCGGGAGTCTGCCGAAGAGCTGTACCAGGATCTCTCCTCGGACCTGGCCGACAGCAGCTACTATGACAAGATACAGTTCACCCGCATGGATTTCAGCGATTACCAGAGCCAGGTGAACGAGACTTACAACGACGAACAGGGAAATCTGTATGCATCCCTGTACGTAGACTACAGATACGCGTATGCATATACTGGGACCTCTACCTCCTATCAGGGGATCACGTCGAAGGAAGACCGGGACAGTTCCGGAGAGGACAGCATGTCCGTGACCTTCAGACTGGAAAACGGTACATGGAAGATCTATTCCGCCAGTATGGACTGCGTATATTAATGGAGGTGCCGATATGTTTTGTGGCCATTGCGGCAGACAGATCCCCGATACGAGCAGATTCTGCGGGTACTGCGGCCATCCGACAGCGAACGCACATGGCCCGCAGCCAGATCCGCGTCCGCAGGGACATCAGAATGGATACCAGGACAGTTACCAGAGCGGTCGCCAAAATGACCCGCGGGCGCAGAGATACGACCGCCGATACCAGCCCCATGGATCTGCCCCCCGCGGGTGCGGCTCCCCGCCGCCCCTCATGGCAGACGCCGGCCGGGCTGCCGTCCATACCGCCAGAAATGCCGGGAGGTACAGACTGTACGCTATCCTTGGCGGTATCGCCGTACTCGCACTGTTTTTGACGCTGCTGTCATACACCCTGTTCCTCAGGTCGGGGAAGCCCGAGGACACAGTCGCGGATCTGGAAAAAGCCTTAAACGCGCTGGATACAGACGCCATGCTGGATTGTTTTGACGAACAGACCCAGAAGCTGTACTCCGGGAGTCTGGGCGTGGCCGGGTCGTTCCTCGACATGGACTTAGGCGCCCTCTCAGACCTCGCTTCCGGGCTGGGCGGCATCATGGCGGGTGCCGGACTGACGCCGAAATTCACTATGCGGGTGACGGATATCGACTATTCTGGTAAAGATACCTGTCTCGTCACCGTAGATATGTCTGTATCTTATGAGGGAAATACAGAATCTGAGATCGTACAGCTCCCCATGAAAAAGGTCGGCCGCAAGTGGCTGATCAGCATGGGATCGCTGGGCGATCTTATATACGATCAATAAAGCGATAAAGGAGAGAGAAAATGGCTAATTTTTGTACAAAATGCGGACAGCCGCTGCCGGAAAATGGGATCTGCCCATACTGCGCGGACACCGCGGCAGAGACCACCGCAGACACGGATCAGGGACAATACCAACAGCAGGATCCCTATCAGGGGCAATATCAGCAAAACCAGTACCAACAGCAGGACCAATACCAGCAGCAAGGACCTTATCAGGGGCAATACCAGCAGAACCAGTACCAGCAGCAAGGGCCTTACCAGGGACAATACCAACAGGGACAGTATCAGCAGAACCAGTACCAGCAGCAGGGGCCTTATCAGGGACAGTACCAGCAGGGACCCTATGGCGGCGGGATGAGCCGGGAAGCCGAATGGTTCAACGCCAAGAAAGAGAGATTCGTCTCCAGCACCAAGAACATGTTCTCCGAGATCCTGCCCGTGCTAAAGGCGCCCGTCACACGGGTCCAGAGCATCGCCTCCACAGAGAACCCGGCCGTCGGCCTGGAATTCATCATCGCCAAGACCATCGTCGTGCTCCTGATCATCCTGGTCGCGATCGCGAAGATCCGCAGCGAGGCCGCGAAGCTGAGCGGCGGGTTCGGACTGACAGACTACATATCGATCCCTTATTTCAGGATCATCTTTACGGCCATCCTTCTGACCGCGGGCGTGGACTGCATGGAAGCGCTGCTGCTGAAAGTATTCACCAAGGTCTTTAACGGAACGGCGAGCTTTGCGGGCATGATCACGGTGGTCGGCGCGCGGGCGATGTATCAGGGGCTCTTTTTCCTGGTCTGCGGCCTGCTCATCTTCCTCTCACCGGGGACCGCATCCATCCTGCTCCTGATCGGGATGATCATCTCCCCGTACATCGAATACGGCGGATATATCGCCGTGGCAGACGTAAACCCGGACCGGAAGCCATACGTGTTTTTGATCATCAACATCTGCATGATCCTGCTCATGTTCGTCTTCATCTACATATTTGCCTCCGACCTGATGAGCTCCCTGGGCAGTATCTTTGATATGCTCGATTCATTTTAAGATGATCTGCGAGACTACACTGACAAAAAAGGCGGCGCCCCTCTTTGACGGATGGCAGGAATCCCTGATCTGGTCCTGCCTTGAGGGGATCATGGGACGGCTCTATGTGGACTCCGCAGAAGATCCGGCCTCCGCCATGATCACACTGGGCGATTTCTGTTACTTTGCGGGAAGACCGGATCCGGCATTTTTTCCGCACCTGCCCTGCCGGGATGTGATCATCGTCCCGCAGGACGGATACTGGGCGGATCTGATCGAACGCCATTTCGGACAAAAAGCCCGGAAGGTGACCCGCTACGCCATCAAAAAAGAACCCTGGGTCTTCGACCAGGCGAGGCTTACGGCCGCAGTCGATACGCTCCCGGCGGGCTACACCCTGCGGATGATGGATCGGGAATTATTTTCACGCTGCCGGAAGATCTCCTGGTGCCGGGACTGGGTCCGCCAGTACGACAGCTATGACCTGTACGAAAGATATGGGATGGGGGCGGTCGCATTAAAGGACGGCGAGCCGGTCTCTGGCGCCTCCTCCTATTCCGGCTACCGAGGCGGCATCGAGGTGGAGATCATCACCCATGAGGACCACCGCCGCCAAGGGCTGGCTTACGCCTGCGGCGCGAAACTGATCCTGGAATGTTTAAAGAAAGGCTGGTATCCCTGCTGGGACGCCCGGACAAGATGGTCCGTGGCCCTGGCAGAAAAACTGGGGTATCATTTCGACCACGCCTACACGGCATACGAGATCTCACTCATTTCCGGTGGACAAGACACCTGATCTGTGGTATCATCTATGACAGAACATGAGAGAGGGGTGAAAAGATGAGGATATGATCTGCTTTTAGGCACTGCAAGTATCACTATGTTTATTTTTGCTGCCAAAAAGTGGATCCTATGCTCATCTCCCCCTCTTTTTTTGATACCCAAAAATAAGGGGTTCTTGACCATGGCTCTTTTTGGCCGCGCATATGATCGGAGGGATGTCTTATGTCACAGATCCATGTTGCGGACCTCACGTTTGGCTATGAGGGAAGCCCTGACTATATCTTTGAAAATGTTTCTTTTTCCATCGACTCGGACTGGAAGCTGGGCTTCATCGGCAGGAATGGAAAAGGAAAGACCACTTTTCTGCACCTTTTGATGGGAAAGTATCCTTACAGCGGATCGATCTCGTCTCCCGTCCTTTTTGACCAGTTTCCCTACCATGTCCCAAAAGAGCAGATGGACATGGGACTCTCGGAACTGCTCGGCGTGCTGAAACCAGGCTGCGAGGAATGGCGGGTCATCTGCGAGCTTTCCCGGTTGGACGCCTCGGCCGAACTGCTCTACCGCCCCTTTGGGACGCTGAGCCACGGGGAGCGGACGAAGGCTTTCCTGGCGATCCTCTTTTCCGGGGAGAACGATCTTCTGCTCATCGACGAGCCCACCGACCACCTGGACGCCGGGGCGCGGGAGACTGTCAAAAGATATCTGAACGGGAAGAAGAGCTTCATCCTCGTCTCCCACGACAGGGATCTTCTGGACGCCTGCGTGGACCACGTCCTGGTGCTGGAGCGGAAGTCCATCCAGGTCGAGAAGGGAAATTTCTCCAGTTGGCAGGAGAACAAGGCCCGCCGGGACCATTTTGCCCAGATGGAAAATGAAAAACACCTGCGGGCGATCGCCTCCCTGAAAAAAGCCGCCCGCCAGAGCGGACAATGGGCGCAGAAAAATGAAGCCACCAAGATCGGCTACGACCCCACAAAAGAACACGACCGCCCCACGCGAGCTTACATCGGCAAAAAGACCAAGAAGATGCAAAAACGGGTCAAGCAGTACGAAAAACGGATCGATCAGGAGATCCAGGCCAGGGAGGGCCTGCTCGCGGACATCGAAGAACCCGTCCCGCTGAGACTCACTCCCCTCTCCTACCACAGAGAACGCCTGCTCTCCTGCAAGGACCTCTCCATCCGTTACAAGGGCCGCGCCGCAAACGCGCTGGAAGGCTTCACCTTCAGCCTGGCGCGGGGGGAACGTGTTTTCCTGCACGGCAAGAACGGCTGCGGGAAGTCCACATTCCTCAAGGCCCTGCTGGCCGCAGACGGCCGCGCCCCCGAAAAAGACCTGGAGATCCCCGCAGGAGAACTGCGCATAGGCAGCGGACTTACGATCTCCTATGTCAGCCAGGACACCAGCTTCCTGCACGGCAGCATCAAAAACTTCTGCCGAGGGCGCGGCCTGGACGAGAGCCTTTTCTGCGCATTGCTGGCGCAGCTCGGGCTGGAACGGGCGCAGTTCGCAAAAGATATCAAAGGATTTTCCCAGGGGCAGAAAAAGAAAGTCCTGCTGGCCGAAAGCCTCATGACTCCCGCCCATCTCTACATCTGGGATGAGCCGCTGAACTATATCGACGTATTTTCCCGCATGCAGATTGAAGAGCTGGTGCTCTCCTGCCAACCGACGATGCTCCTGGTGGACCACGACACCCGTTTCCGGGAGCGGATCGCGACCCGCGTCGCCGAGATGGGGACCAAGTGACCGCAATGGCCTCTGGCCTGGCAGTCTGCGGCGCATTTAACGCTTGCGGTACACGCCATGGAGATGTTACAATAGGATATATCGGTGAAATGAAAGGAGCCGGGATGATCAACGCCGAACACAAGGACCGCCTATTCTGTTTCA
>CAJTYN010000032.1:0-3481 GCA_910584115.1 uncultured Lachnospiraceae bacterium | reverse complement strand
GGCGGAGGTGAAACAGATGTGTATCACAGAATATAACGAAGCTGAGACTATGCAGCTATTCAGAGAACAGGGACGCAGAGAAGGACGACAAGAGGGCATCCGGGGGACCATTCAGATCCTCCGCGGCCTGGGACTCAGCAATCCGCAGATAAAGTCCGCGATCATGCAGCAGTATGATCTTTCTGACGAGACAGCCGACAGCTATCTCTGAACTCTATAGGATCTATGAAAAAAAGGAGGCAAGACAGACGATATGAAACGTTCAAGGATCAACCAGGTGATCAAAGACATGGAACAGCTGATCCAGGCACATGGCTTTGAGATGCCGCCGTTCGCAGCATGGACAGCGGACGATTGGAAAGAAAAAGACCACAGCTATGACGAGATCCGGGACAATAAACTGGGCTGGGACATCACAGATTTCGGCCTGGGCAGATTTGACGAAGTGGGTTTTTCCCTCTTCACCATCCGCAACGGCAACCAGAAGATGCCGGAGAGATACCCGAAGACGTACGCCGAAAAACTCCTGATGCTCTACGAAGGACAGACGGCCGCCATGCATTTCCATGCAAATAAGATGGAAGACATCATCAACCGGGGCGGCAACGACGTCTATATCACCGTGTACAACGGGACGCCCGACGAGAAGATGCTGGACACAGACGTGACCGTCCATTCTGACGGAAAAGTCACGATCGTCCCCGCCGGGACGGAGGTCCGCCTGCAGCCCGGCCAGAGCATCACGATCACACCGTACATGTATCACGATTTCATCGTGCCGAAGACCGGCGGCCCTGTCCTCTTAGGGGAAGTCTCCATGTGCAACGACGATGAGAACGACAACTTCTTCTACGACAGAGAGATCGGACGTTTCCCAGCGATCGAGGAGGACGAAGCGCCCTACCGCCTGCTGTGCACCGAATACCCCGCAGCAGGATAAGGGGTAGACACGATGCCATTACAAGAAGGATTTCAAGAAAAAACAAAGACCAGGGTAAAGGAACCCCATTTCTACCAGGTCATCATGCACAATGATGATTTTACGACCATGGATTTTGTCGTCTCACTGCTCCAGGCGATCTTCCACAAGGAAGAGCCGGAAGCCGTCCGCCTGATGTACCGGGTACACCACAGCGGCCAGGCAGTCGTGGGACGCTATCCCTACGATATCGCCGTCACCAAGGCCCAGGCCGGCATGTCCATGGCCCGGGCCGAGGGGTTCCCGTTCCGCCTGACCGTTGAAGAGATATAGGGGGATCCGTATGCAGATGACACAGGAGGCCGGAGAACTGCTCCGCGAGACTGTGCTCCTGGCTGCCCACAACGACCACGAATATGTGCTGCCGGAGCACCTTTTATTCTTATTGACCCATCACTATCTGTTTGCAAAAGCTTTCGAGTACTGCGGCGGGGACGTAGATCTTCTGCGCGGGCAGCTTTCGGATTTCCTGTCCCAGTCCGTTTTCGTCTCAAAAAATAAAGAGCCGCAGTTCACCGAAGGGATGAACACACTGCTGCTCACCGCATACAGCAAAGCGGAGGCCGGCGGGCGTCCCCAGACGGATGTGCTCCATCTGGTCTACGGGATCTTCCAGCTCAAAGAGAGCTTCGGCGTCTATTATATGCAGGTCCAGGGCGTGGAGTGCGCAGACATGCTGGCACAGATGACCTATCTCTACGAAGAAGATCCCAGCGAAGAAAAACTCACAGAAGACGATCCTGATAAAAAAGGATCCTCCGGATGCGCCTCCGGGGACGCCTGTCCCCACGCCGAAAAAGCCGCCCAAAAACAATCCCGCTGGCAGCAGTACGCCCCCTGCCTCAACGACCAGGCCGACTCCTTAGGCCCTCTGATCGGCAGGGAAGACGAACTCTCCCGCACCATGCAGATCCTCTGCCGCAAGGAGAAGAACAATCCGCTCCACATCGGCGAACCCGGCGTGGGCAAGACCGCCATCACCTACGGGCTGGCCCGGCGGCTGGAAGCGGGCGACGTGCCGGAGGCTTTAAAGGGCGGACAGATCTTCGCCCTCGACCTTGCGGGGATGCTGGCCGGGACCCAATACCGGGGAGACTTCGAGAAGCGTTTCAAAAAAGTCATGGACGGCATCCAAAAAGAGGAAAAGCCCATCGTCTATATCGACGAGATCCACAACATCATCGGCGCCGGATCCGTCAACGGCGGGAGCCTGGACGCATCCAACCTGCTGAAACCTTATCTGGCCCAGGGGCACATCCGCTTTATCGGCGCCACCACCTACACGGAATACAAGAAGCATTTTGAAAAAAGCCGCAGCCTGGTCCGCCGATTCCAGAACGTAACCATCGAGGAACCGAGCGAGGAAGACACCCTCCAGATCCTCGAAGGGTTAAAAGACAGCTACGAACAGTACCACGGCGTGACTTACGCCGATGATGTCCTCCCCTACGCCGTCCAGGCCAGCGTCCGCTACATCAACGAACGCTTCCTGCCCGACAAGGCCATCGACCTGATGGATGAAGCCGGCGCTTACCGGCAGCTCCATCCTTTAGACCAGGCGGAACAGACCGTGGATAAACGCCTGATCGACCAGATCCTCACCTCGATCTGCCACGTCCCCGTGGAACATTCCAACGAGGAAGACAACGCCAAGCTCTCCACCCTGGCCGATCGGATGGAAAGTCAGATCTTCGGCCAGCAGGAAGCCATCGCCCAGGCGGTCAACGCGGTAAAATTCTCCAAAGCCGGGCTCCTGGACGAGGGGCGTCCCCAGGCCTGCCTGCTGTTCGTAGGCCCCACCGGTGTGGGAAAGACAGAAGTGGCCAGGACCCTGGCCCGGGAGCTGGGCATCTCCCTGCTCCGCTTCGACATGAGCGAGTACAACGAGAAGCACACCGCCGCCAAACTGATCGGCGCCCCCGCCGGATACGTGGGCTACGAGGAGGGCGGCCTCCTGACCGAAGCCATCCGCAAAAATCCCTATTCCGTCCTGCTCCTGGACGAGATCGAGAAGGCCCACGGCGACATCTATAGTCTGCTCCTGCAGGTCATGGATCACGCCACCCTGACAGACAACCAGGGACGGAAGGCGGATTTTTCCAACGTGATCCTCATCATGACCTCCAATGCCGGAGCCGACCGGCTCAGACAGGAACAGATCGGGTTCGGCCACAGCGGGGTCCAGACCGACGTGATGATGGACGCGGTCAAACGCATCTTCCAGCCGGAATTCCGTAACCGGCTGGATCGGATCGTCATGTTCCGGGCCATGGATGAGACGATGGCCGACCGGATCGCCCGAAAAAAACTCGACGAACTGGCGGCGCGGCTGAGGGCCCGCCAGGTGGACTTCCAATATACCCAGGAAGCCGCGGATCATGTGCGGACCATCGGGATCAGCCAGGAATACGGCGCCAGAGAGATCCAGCGGGTGATCGACAGCCAGGTCAAACCGCTGCTGGCAGACACCCTGCTGTTCGGCCCGCTGAAAACGGGCGGAGC
>CAJTYN010000031.1:20510-23943 GCA_910584115.1 uncultured Lachnospiraceae bacterium | reverse complement strand
ATAGTATATAGTATGAAGAAAGGATTGACTATATGGAATTTATCGAGATCGCAAAAAAACGATATTCTGTCCGCAGCTACAAGGATAAAAAGGTGGAAGCGGAAAAATTGGCTCAGATCCTGGAAGCGGCTCATGTTGCGCCCACAGCGGCCAACCGCCAGCCCATCCGTCTGATCGTCGTCCAGGAAGAGGAAGGGCTGGCGAAGATCGCGAAAGGAGTCGGTCTATACGGCGCGCCCCTGGCGATCATTGTCTGCGCCGACCACGGCAGCGCGTGGACGCGTCCCTACGACGGAAAGAAGACGACGGATATAGACGCTTCCATCCTGACCGACCACATGATGCTGGCGGCGACAGCGCTGGGGCTGGGTTCCGTCTGGATCTGTTATTTTAAACCGGATGTGATACGGGCGGAGTTTGATCTGCCGGAAGGTCTGGAGCCGGTCAATATCCTCGCGATCGGCTATCCGGACGTCGCGCCGGCAGATCCGGAGCGCCACGGGCAGACCCGCATCCCCATAGGAGAGCTGGTTTCCTATGAAAAGATATGAGAGGGAGCGTATGTGGATCCTTTTTGCGGTGGCTTCATCGATCTTCGCGGCGCTGACAGCGATCCTGGCCAAGATCGGGATCGAGGGCGTTCCCTCGGACCTGGCAACGGCCATACGGACATCTGTCGTGCTGTTCATGTCCTGGATCATGGTCTTTTTGACGGGTACACAGGGCGATATCACGCAGATCAGCACAAAGAGCTGGGTCTTTTTGGTCTTATCCGGTCTGGCTACGGGAGCTTCCTGGCTGTGCTATTACAAGGCGCTTCAGATCGGGGAGGCGTCGAAGGTCGTCCCGATCGACAAGCTGAGCGTGGTCATCACGATCATACTGGCGGCGGTGATCCTGCACGAACCCTTCACGGGAAAGTCCCTTTTGGGCTGCATCCTCATCGGGGCCGGGACGCTGTTCATGGTCCTGTGAGAGAGGGCGGGCATCTGTTATGAATGGATGCCCGTCCTTTTTTCTGTGCGATGTAAGGCGGGATATTTCACAAAGGTCAATATTTTACCATATCAAACAAGTGGTTTTTTTGGTATGATATCTGTATAAAATGGTAAAATAATGAACAGGAACGAGAGAGGCGATCATTTTGGATGAGAAGACCAGGGAAAATATAGAGATAGAGAGCAGCAGACAGGAACTCCGTGACCTGATCGACACGGGATCGCTCAAAGAGATCCTGAACGCGTTCACGACCACGACGGGCCTGATGGCAAATGTGGTGGATGTGGACGGGCGTTCGATCTTTTCCAAGAGCGACATGAAAAAATGCTGTAAATTCTGCAAACTGATCTTTGCGATGAAAGACGGACAGGAGCGGTGCAGAGGGGCATATGAGCGGGCGGGCAAACAGGCCGCCTTGTTCAACGAACCGTATATCTTCCGCTGCCCCTCCGGATTGGTGGAATGGGCGGCGCCGATCATGCTGGACGGAAAACATCTGGGGTCGATCATCTGCGGGCAGGTGCTGATGTGGGAGCCGGAGGAATTTTTCTGGATCGAGCTGCGGGAGATGAACAAGGACCTGGTCACTGATTTCAAGGAATTGTTCAGAGCGGTGGAGGAACTGCCCGTCGTCTCCGGCGACATGGTGCAGGCGGCCAGTTACCTGCTGCTGACGATCGCCAATTTTATCACCCGCTCCGGATGGGAGACGCGCAGGCGGGGAGAGGAGATCAAGCGGCAGAAACTGCTGCTCAGTGAAGAACTGAAGACGCGCAGGAAGCTGGAAGAGCAGTTAGGGCAGATGTTCTGCTCTTCCATGGACCAGGAGCAGGAGCTGATGGAGCTGCTGCGCGAGGGAAAGACGGAGCAGGCGGACGGCCTCTTAGAGAAGATCATCAACGATATCGTCCTAGGGAGCAAGGGCAACATGGATATGATCCGTGTCCGCGCCATCGAGCTGGTGGTGGTGATCTCCAGGACGGCCGTCCGCGAAAATGTGCTCCAGGAGAGGGCATCCCAGATCAACTCGGCGCTGATCAAGATGATCCAGATGGAGAATTCCATTGACGATGTGAGCGGACAGCTCCGGCTGGCGATAGCCATATACCAAAAAGAGATCGAGAGCGCCGTGGAGGTCCCGGAAGCGTCAGGGATCAAGACCATGAAAGGCTTCATGCAGGGACATTACCGGGAGAACCTGACCCTGGAGCAGATCGCGGGGGCGGCATCCCTGAGCACCAGCTATGCCAGCCGCCTCTTCAAGAAGACACTGGGCCTCTCGGTCATGGATTACCTGCGGAAGCTGCGCATGGATGAGGCCAAGAGACTGCTGCGGGAATCCGAGATGCAGATCGATGAGATCGCGGTCAGCGCCGGGTACGCGGATGCCGGATATTTTGCAAAGGTATTCAGGAAGACAGAACATATGACGCCGTCCAGATATCGCAAGATGTATCGGAACATACCGGCCCTGTGACAAGAGAAGGAGGTCCATCTACATGGAAGATATCTTAGGCCAGATACAGAAAGGGATCTTGAGTGGGGATACGAAATATGTGATCGACCGGACGGAGATGGCGCTGCGGTACGGGATCAGCATCGAGGAGATCATGCGCGGGGCCCTTTTCCCGCCCGCCCAGTGTCTGGGAGAGAGACTGCGCGAGCACAAGATCTTCATCCCCGAAGTTCTCAGGGCTTCCCGCGCCATGCATGCGGCCCTCTACGTACTCCGTCCGATCATCTCCCACTGCAGTGACAATAAGGTAAAAGGGCTGGTGGTGATCGGGACAGTGGCGGGCGATCTGCATGATATCGGCAAGAACATGGTGGTGATGATGCTGACAGGGCATGGGTACACGGTGATCGACCTGGGGATCGACGTGACGAAAGAGAGGTTCGCGGACGCGGTGATCGATTACAAGCCCAACGTCCTGGCTCTGTCGGCCCTTCTGACCACCACCATAATAGAGATCAAAAATGTCATCGACTACCTGGAGGAGAGGAACTTGCGCAGCCAGGTGAAGATCACCATCGGAGGAGCGCCGACGACCATGGAATTTGCCAGGGAGGCTGGCGCGGATGCCTACTCGGATACGGTGTTCGATGCCGTGGAGGCAATCGATGACCTGATGAACGGCCGGTGCGGAAAATACTCAACAAAAAGCTGAACGGTCAAGATATTTGGAGCGGGGGCAATATCGTCTAGGATCTGCCAGAAGTCCCTGTATGGAAAATTACAGTTTTCGGGTCCGGCAGTCCAATGATTTTCCAGGAGGAATATGGTATGATCGGATCATAATCTATAAAATAAACAAAAGATCATGGATCAAGGAGGTTGTCTTATGGAAAACAATTTAGAGAAAAGGCAGGCAAGGGTTGACGCCGCGGTAAGTTTGAAAGAAGGGGACCGCGTTCCTTTCGCTCCCAAGTTCGG
>CAJTYN010000031.1:12184-20410 GCA_910584115.1 uncultured Lachnospiraceae bacterium | reverse complement strand
CAGAACGCACCGTATGATATGCTGGCCGATAACCTGCGCGGATATATCAACGTGCCGATGGATCTCTTTGAAGTGCCGGAAAAAGTGCTGGCCGCGATCGATTTCTTCACGGCCCGTGCGATCGAGAGTGTGCGCGGACTGAAAGAAAAGGGTGTCCACTATGTCTTCATGCCGCTGCATGGCGGGACGGATATCATGATGAGCAATGAGAATTATGAGAGATTCTATTGGCCGTCCCTGTACCGTGTCATGGAAGAGATCATCGATCAGGGAATGATCCCGTATGTCTTCTGCGAAGGACAGTACAACTCACGTCTGGAGATCATTAAAGAGGTGCCGAAGGGCAAATGCATCTACATGTTCGAACAGGTAGACATCGCACAGGCGAAGAAGATCCTGGGTGATTCAGCCTGCATATGCGGGAATATCCCCACAGCGGACCTGATCTACGGCAGCAAGGAAGATGTGATCGAAAAGACCAAGAGGATGCTGGATATCTGTGCTCCGGGCGGCGGCTTCATGATGGACTGCTCGATCGTCATAGATCACTATAATGAAGAAAACTTTGACGCATGGTATCAGACCACCCTGGACTACGGTAAATATTGATCGACGATCTGATCATGATGAAAAAGATGGATGAGACCAGGCTGAAAAGGATCGATAAACTCACGCTGGCAGCCGCCATCGCGCTCCTGCCTCCCATATGGGCCGTGCTGAGTCCATATATAGGGGTGGGGACCGGGGCGGTGGCCCTGATCGTCGCGGGCATCTACGGGACGAACGGGAACAAGAGAGAAGATGCGGTGAAGATCACCATCGGCTTCCTGATCGGGGATCTCTTCTCGGTCGTCGCCATGTGGCTGATGGAGAACATCCCGTTCTCGGCGGACATCAATACATACCTGGCTCTGTTCGTGCTCGGCGCGGCCGCTGTCATGATCGGTGAAACGCTGCCCAGATATGTGTTCACGCCGAGTCTTCTCTGCGGCTGGGCGATCGGACTTACGGTCATGGGGCCGCTGGGAACGGACGGCATGGGGACCCTTCCCCTGCAGATCGCGGCGGCCATGGTGGCGGGTGTGGTATACGTCGGCATCGTCGTGGATATGTTCCAGAAATGGCTGGTGCGCATGATCACCAAAAAAAGTGTTTGACAAAACCCCCAACAGATGTTAATCTATCCTTATCTCAACATAGAACACAAAAGGCGATGACAAGGAGTAGTACATATCGTTCCCCGGCTCCAGAAAGCTGTTGGCTGATGTGAAACAGCGGAAGGGACATATGGAACTGACCTTTGAGCGGCTGCCCGAAACCAGTGGGGGAGTAGACGCAGACGGCACCCGTCCGTTATCACGGGAAGATATAAGGTTCCATATGAGTTCCATATGGGATCCGTATCTGCGAGTGCATGGATCTTGGATCCATGAAATGAGAGTGGTACCGCGTGGGATCAAAAAATGACAGGTTTAGGTTTAAGCTAAGTTTGATCAAGTTTTTTAAGTAAGTCATCCCCCGTCTCTTTACAGTTTTTTGGCTGTAAAAAGGCGGGGGTCTTTTTGTCAAAAAAACACGATCGATAGAGGAGGAAGCAGACGATGATGAATGCAGCAAAGTATACCAGGCAGTATTTCATGCCGCCGGTAGAGTCAATGAAATGGGCAAAGAAGGATCATATCGACAGAGCGCCGATCTGGTGCAGTGTGGATCTGCGCGACGGGAATCAGGCGCTGGTCATCCCCATGAGCCTGGATCAGAAAGTCCAGTTCTTTAAACTGTTGGTGGAAGTGGGATTCAAGGAGATCGAGGTGGGGTTTCCAGCGGCCTCGGAGACAGAATACCAGTTCCTTCGCAAGCTGATCGAGGACGACCTGATCCCCGACGATGTGACGATCCAGGTACTGACACAGGCCAGGGAACACATCATCCGCAAGACCTTTGAAGCCCTGGACGGGGCCAAGAAAGCCGTGGTCCATGTATATAATTCCACCTCCCTGGCGCAGCGGGAGCAGGTCTTTAAGAAATCTAAGGAAGAGATCTTGCAGATCGCCGTGGACGGCGCGGCGCTCTTGAAGAAACTGGCCGACGAGACGGATGGGAATTTCCTTTTTGAATACAGCCCGGAGAGCTTTACGGGAACGGAACCGGAGTATGCCCTGGAGGTCTGCAACGCGGTCCTGGACGTATGGAAACCTACGCCAGATAAAAAAGCCATCATCAACCTTCCGGTCACCGTACAGCATTCCATGCCCCATGTGTACGCCAGCCAGATCGAATACATGTGTGAAAATATGAAATACCGGGAGAACGTGATCGTCTCCCTCCATCCCCACAACGACCGGGGATGCGGCGTAGCCGACGCGGAACTGGGAGTGCTGGCGGGCGCGGACCGGATCGAGGGGACGCTGTTCGGCAACGGGGAGCGCACGGGCAATGTGGACATCGTGACCCTGGCCATGAACATGTATTCCCAGGGCGTGGATCCGGGACTGGACTTCTCCGATATGCCCCATGTGTGCGAGTGCTATGAGATGTACACGGGAATGAAGATCGACGAGCGCAGCCCCTATAGCGGCGCGCTGGTGTTCGCGGCATTTTCCGGCTCCCACCAGGACGCGATCGCCAAGGGCATGCACTGGCTGGAGGAGAAAAAGCCGGAGCACTGGACCGTACCTTATCTGCCGATCGATCCAAAAGACGTGGGCCGCAGCTACGACGCGGACGTGATCCGCATCAACAGCCAGTCCGGAAAAGGCGGCGTAGGCTACATCTTAGAGACGAAATACGGCCTGAACCTGCCCGCGAAGATGCGCGAGGCCATGGGCTACGCATCGAAAGCCGTATCCGACCACACCCATAAAGAACTGCTGCCGGAAGAGATCTTCGAGCTGTTCAAAGAAAGATTTGAGAACATCGTGGAGCCGTACAGCATCCACGGCGTCCATTTCCAGCAGGTAGACGGCATCACGACCCAGGTCACGTCCACCTACCATGGGGAGACGATCACCACCGAGGCCAACGGCAACGGACGTCTCGACGCCGTGAGCAACGCTCTGAAAAAAGCCTACGGATTCGATTACCGTCTGGTGACCTATCAGGAGCATGCGCTGGAGCAGAGTTCCAGTTCCAGGGCCATCGCCTATGTGGGGATCAGCGATGGAAAAGGTCAGTTGTTCTGGGGAGCCGCCGTGGATCCTGATATCATCCGCGCCAGCATCGACGCCCTGGTCACGGCCATCAACAACATGGTCCACAGCGCGGAGGGATGAAGCCGCGTGATGTAGAGATGATATAGATCAAAAGAAGACCTTGCCGATCTTCAGACATGAGGACTGGAGAAAGGCAAGGTCTTTTTGGGAGTATCTGAAAACCCCAGAGTACCCAGATCCCGCCAAATGTTAGAATGTGTTTGAAGATCCATACCATTTACAGGATTTAAAGTGTTTTTAAACACATTCCAGTGATGAAATATCGAGAAAAATGTGCTATACTACGTCTTAAACAGATAAACTGCTTAAGATCCGCAGGAAAATACGCTGAGAAAGAAGAAAAGACCAATGACAGCAAAACTCAGTACGCTATGTTACATAGAACAGGACGATAAATATCTGATGCTCCACCGCACGACAAAAGCAAACGACATCAACAAAGACAAATGGATCGGTGTGGGCGGTCATTTCGAGGAGGGCGAAAGCCCCGAGGAATGCCTCCTGCGGGAGGTGAGAGAAGAGACGGGCTACACACTGACTTCTTACAGATATCGGGGGATCGTGACCTTTCTATCCGGAAACGGTGAGATCGAATACATGTCACTCTTTACGGCGGACGGATTTACCGGGCAGCCGATCCCCTGCGACGAGGGGGAACTGGCCTGGGTGGAGAAGTCCGCCGTCTGGGACTTAAATATCTGGGAGGGGGATAAGATCTTCTTTCGGCTGCTGGATGAAGCTCTCCCCTTCTTTTCCCTGAAATTGGTCTATGACGGGGCGGGCGGCCTCATCCGAGCGGCCTTAAATGGCCGAGAGCTGGAGCTTTTGGACGTGCTGGATCCGGCCGGCAGAAGATCCGGCCGGGTCAGCGAGCGCGGGGTGGTGCACCGGGAAGGCAGTTTCCATGCTGCGGTCCATGTGTGGGTGGTGAGAGTACGGGCAGACGGCGGATACGATCTGCTGCTGCAGAAAAGGAGCGCGGAGAAAGATTCATTTCCCGGCTGTTATGACGTATCCGCCGCAGGCCATATCGAGGCCGGGGAGGACGTTCTCGCCGCGGCGGTGCGGGAGCTGGCAGAAGAACTGGGGATCCGGGCGGAGGCGGACAGCCTGCACTATGTGGGGGAGCGTCTGTCAGATCTCAGCGGATCCTTTCACGGAAAGCCTTTTATCAACCATGAAAAGAACAGCGTCTATCTCTATCAGGAGCCTGTGGATATCGAAGACCTGACCCTGCAGAGATCCGAGGTGGAAGATGTCCGGTGGATGGACGCGGTTGCCTGCTTAAAGAGCATCCGAGATGGCAGCCTTACGACCTGCATAGAAGAAGACAACCTGACCATGCTCTGCGCATACCTGAATGTAAAGTAGGAATGATCAAAAGGGACGATGGAAAGGGGCGGATATCTGTCTCCGTGCAGGCCCGGGCAACGCACTGCCTGAGCTAACTGTCAACTCCGACCAGCAGCGCTCAGGAGAGCCTTCGCGCTGGGTCTGCGTAAACAGTGGATCTCATCGGCGCTAAGACCGCCCTCTGATAAGCCTGCCCAGTGACAGATATCCGCCCCTTTCCATCTGGCTTTCGACAAACGGGACCATTTTACAGATAATAGAATACCTACCGTTCAAAAATAGCGTTTTAAGGGGGGGGGGGCCGGGGGAAATCCGCGATCCCCCGGCGCTTATGGTACTTTTCTCGTAGAAAAGTACACACCAAAGATCTGAGCAGCCACGGATCATACAAAATGTTAGTAAAGTTAGTGAAATTCAAGCTATTTACAGAATTTAGAAAGGAGTGAGACATCTATGACAGAGATACCAGGGCTTGACGGACACATCGCGCAATTCCCAGTCTACGAATACCGGATCATCTCCACAGATGACCTTCCTGTGGAGGCCCGGGTGCGGATGGTCTGTCAGCAGGAATGCGAACGTTACGGGAGCACATGGGCCTGCCCGCCGGGCGTGGGGGATCTGGATGCCTGTGCGCGGACCTGTCACGCATATCCCCGGGGACTCTTTTTTTCCACGGTGGCGGAAGTGCGGGATGTGATGGACATGGACGAGATGCTGGCCACCCGGACGGCCCACGAAGAGATCACAGAGCAGATCGATCAGTACATGAGAGAAAAAGGGCTGGACACCTTCGTCCTCTCCACGGAATCCTGCGACATCTGCGACGAATGTGCCTACCCGGACGCGCCCTGCCGATTTCCGGAGAAGATGCATCCCTGCCTGGAGAGCTACGGGATCGTGGTGCCCGAGATCGTGGAGCGGGAAAAGATGCAGTATATGATCGGCGGGAATACCGTCCTGTGGTTTTCCCTGATCTTGTTCCGGCCGGTATGATCGGCGTGTCTCTGACATATACTAGGGAATAAAAACCTGGAGCGTATATGAAAGAGACATATATCCGTTTCCGGGAGGGGCTGATGAGCACGCTGGAAGTCCCGCCAGACCTGGCGTCCCAGGAGCCGCTCCTGACGATCACGGGCGACAGCGGCCTGTGCATCGAGAACTATAAGAGCATCCAGTCTTATT
Source organism: uncultured Lachnospiraceae bacterium (assembly GCA_910584115.1). Lineage (GTDB taxonomy): Bacteria > Bacillota > Clostridia > Lachnospirales > Lachnospiraceae > MGBC164599. Next base: position 14,657 of record CAJTYN010000031.1, on the reverse strand, counting down.
CCCAGGAATGCATCCGCATCCTCACCAGGAAGGGCAAGATCCGGATCAGCGGATGCGCCCTGCGGATCCAATATTATACCAGCGACGAGATGGGGGTCAGCGGGCATTTCAAGGAGATCGTATTTGAACCGTGAACAGATCAGAGGCGGGAGGGATCATTCTAGTGATCGATCAGATCATCCGATATATAAGAGGGTATGTGCGGATCCGAGTCAGTAGTCCGGAGATGGAGCGTTTCTTGAACCTGTGCGCCAACAACGGCCTGCTCCTGTACAGGATCGAGGACTTTGGGGGCGGCTGTGAGCTGGAGATCGGCCTTTCGGACCTTTTCCGCCTGCAGCCCATATGCAGGAAGACCCACACCCGCATACATATTGTCCTGAAAAAGGGCCTGCCCTTTTTCTTTCACAGGAACAGGAAACGCAGGGCGCTCTTCGCGGGGATCCTCATCTGCTTCGGGCTTTTAGGTCTGCTCTCCACCCGCATCTGGAATATCCATGTGGATGGGAATCATTCCTACAGCACCCAGGCCATCCTGCAGTATCTGGAAAGCCAGGAGGTCCGCCACGGGATCGCGAAAAAAGATCTCTCCTGTGTGAAGATCGCCGCGGGGATCCGGGAGCATTTCCCGGACATGATCTGGGTGGCCGCGAAGATCAGCGGGACCCGGCTCGTGATCTCTGTCCAGGAGAATATGGATCCGATCCCGGAAAAAGCCTCGGACGCGGGAGCGCCCAGCGACCTGGTGGCGACCAAAGACGGAGAGATCCTGCGCATGGTCACCCGCCAGGGGATCCCCCAGGCACAGGTGGGCGACCAGTGTGAAAAAGGACAGATCCTGATCCGGGGGCTGGTGGATATCATCAATGACAACGGGGAGCTGGTGCGCCAGGCCCAGGTGCCCGCCGACGGGGATGTGTACATCAAGACAGCCTATCCTTATTATAAAGAATTTCCCCTGACTTACGAAAAACGCATCTACACAGGGCGGACCAGGAAGAGCTTCGTCCTGCAGATCCATTCCTTAGAGCTGCAGGCGGGTCTGCCGGGGCGGTCATTTACCCATTACGACCGGGTGGGGCGCTTCAAGGACGTAAAGCTGACGGAAAATTTTTACCTTCCGATCTCCTACGGGACGGATATCGCCCATGAATACCGCATCGTCGAGAAAAGATACACCGAGGAAGAGGCCCGGGCGCTGGCCAGAGAGCAGATCTTGGCTTTTCTGGATGAAATGATGGAAAAAAAGGTGGAAATCCTGGAAAACAATGTTACAATAGAAGTGACGCAGACAAAATGCATGAGCAAAGGGACAGTCTATGGCCTGGAAAAGAACGGCAGATCGGTCCCCTTGTCTTTTTCAGAGCAACCAACAGAAAGGACGACTGATGAATGAGCAGCATCACAGAGGCATTGATCGAGTTTCCGGCAGAGCACGAGAGGAATGTGTTCGGATCCTTTGACGGACATCTGAAAGTCATCGAGAAGACACTTTCCGTCACGCTGGTGAGCAGGGACGGAAAGCTGAAGATCTTAGGGATCCCGGAACGGGTGGAGAAGGCGAGGCGGCTTTTAGAACAGCTCTTGGAGTCCTCCAGGCATGGGAATACGATCACCATACAGAACGTGAACTACGCCCTGGCGCTCACGATGGAAGAAAAGGAAAAAGATCTGGCCAAGATCGATCAGGACATCATCTGCCATACCATACACGGAACGCCGATCAAACCAAAGACCCTGGGGCAGAAACAGTACGTGGAGATGATCCGCAAAAATATGATCGTCTTCGGCGTCGGCCCCGCCGGGACGGGCAAGACCTATCTGGCCATGGCCATGGCGGTCACGGCTTTTCGGAGCGATGAGGTGAGCAAGATCATCCTGACCCGTCCGGCCATCGAAGCCGGCGAGAAGCTGGGATTTCTCCCCGGGGATCTGCAGAGCAAGGTGGATCCCTACCTGCGCCCGCTCTACGACGCGCTGTACCAGATCATGGGTCCGGAGCATTTTACCAAAAATATGGAAAAGGGCCTGATCGAAGTGGCGCCCCTGGCCTACATGCGCGGGCGCACGCTGGACAATGCCTTCATCATCCTGGATGAGGCCCAGAACACCACGCCCGCCCAGATGAAGATGTTCCTGACCAGGATCGGGTTCGGCTCCAAGGTGATCGTGACGGGGGACGCCTCCCAGAAGGATCTGCCGGCGGGCGCCGTCTCCGGCCTGGACGTGGCCAGCCGGGTCTTAAAGAAGATCGAGGGCATCGCTTTTTGTACGCTCACAGGCAGGGACGTGGTGCGCCATCCGCTGGTCCAGAAGATCGTACAGGCGTATGAGGACTACGAGGCAAAGAACGAGAGAAAGAACGGGGAGAGAAACAGATCCGCCAGGAACAACAGAGGCGGCAAAGGCAGGAGGACGTCATGAGACTGTATATAGAGTACGAAGCCGAGGAGAAGCTGGATCTTGACTATGA
>CAJTYN010000031.1:0-12084 GCA_910584115.1 uncultured Lachnospiraceae bacterium | reverse complement strand
AAGGTCATGAGCCAGGCGGCCGCCTACGGGCACAGCGTAAAAAGGGAGTACGCCTTCCTCGTCGCCCACAGCATGCTGCATCTTCTCGGCTACGACCACATGGAGGAGGCAGAGGCGCAGATCATGGAAGAGAAGCAGGAAAATATACTGAAAGGTCTGAAGATCGACCGATAGAAGGGATAGAAGGATCCTATGAAGAGAAAAAATATAAAAAACACCGCCGTCATCCTGACGATCGCCTGCGTCTGCGCACTGACCGTGCCAGGCTGCCGGAAAAAAGAAAAAGAAACGGAGACACCCCAAGAGCCCACGATCCAGACGTCCAGGGAGGCGACAGAGACGCCCGAGGTCCTGCCCACAGAGACAGAAAGACCCTACCCGGAAGGGATGATGGGAAGCTATCTCTCCGGGGAGCAGGTGGCGCAGGAGAAAGGGCTCAGGAGGCCCCTGGCCGTCATGCTCAACAACATCCGCGACGCCGTGCCCCAGACCGGGATCGCGAAGGCGGACGTGGTCTACGAAGCCCCCGTGGAGGGGAACATCACCCGTCTGATGGGGATCTTCGAGGATTACGACGATCTGGAGAAGATCGGGTCCGTGCGGAGCTGCCGGGAGTATTACGTCTTTTTTGCCCAGGAATTTGAAGCGCTCTATGCCCATTACGGACAGGCCGTCTATGCGAAACCTTTCCTGGAGGAAGATTTCATCCAGAACCTGAGCGGCCTGGAAAAGTACAGCAAAGACATCTTTTACCGGACCACCGACCGGGTAGCCCCCCACAACGCCTACACAAGTTTCGAGGGCATCCAGCGGGGGATCGCCGACTACGGATACGACCAGGAGCACAGCAAAGGATACCACGGCCATTATGTCTTCGCGGATATGGGGACGGAAGAGACTCTGGAAAACGGGAGCGCAGCCAGCATGGTCCGTCTGGGCTGCTATGCCACCAACCAGCCCTGGTTCGAATACGACCAGGAGAGCGGGAAATATAAACGCTTCCAGTACGGAGGCCCACAGATCGACGATGCCACCGGGGAACAGCTCACCTACGACAACCTGATCATCCAGTACCACGGCTACGAGCCCTACGATCAGAACGGCTACCTGAACATCGACGTGCTCCACGGAAAAAAAGGGAAATACATCACCCGCGGGAAGGCCGTTGATATCCGCTGGGAAAAAGATGCCGTCTGGGGCGTGACCCACTATTACGACGAAAACGAGCAGGAGATCCATCTGAACCGGGGGAAGACCTGGGTGGCGGTGGTGCTGGATGATAAGACTGACAGCATTTCCATAGAATGATGCGGATCCATGAATAAAGAACAGGAAAAACGCCGATAATAGATAGAAAAAGGAGCGACAGTATGCGTGATATGCGTAAGATCATCTATGGCATCGGTATCTTCCTGGTCATCCCTCTATCCAGCCTCGGTTTCTACGGGAGCTACCGGATCTCGCAGCTCAAAGGCCAGGTGCAGGAACTGGAAGCCAGCCAAGCGCTGGAGGCGGAGAATCAGACGCTGGATACGGGCTATTATCTGAAGAACGACAACGGAAAGATCCACGTCTACCGGGGGGACGGGGAGACGGTGTACGAATACACGAATATCCAGGTGTCCAGCCTCCCGGAGGCGGTCCAGCGGGAAGTAGAAGAGGGAAAATATATCCAGTCTGAGATAGAGCTCTACAGTTTTCTTGAGAATTATTCCAGTTAATGCATCAAATGTACCACAAGAGTATGGACGGATCTTAAAATATATTGTAAGATAGATGAAAGGACAGTCCGGGATCTGAAACGGAAACGCTTCCTGGGCTGTCTGTGAAAGACAAGAGGGGATGCGAAAGACGTGGACTACCGGAAAAACTTAAGAGAGAAAAAGAGGATCGTCATCAAGATCGGTTCCTCCTCCCTGACCCATCCAAAGACAGGGCGGCTGAACCTGACCAAGATGGAGATCTTAGTCAGGGAGATCACAGACCTGTGCAACCAGGGGAAAGAGGTCGTGGTGGTGTCTTCCGGCGCGATCGGGGTGGGCAGCGCGGCTCTGAGCCTCGGCGGAAGACCCGACCGCGTGGCGCAGAAGCAGGCATGCGCCGCGGTGGGCCAGGCCCGCCTGATGATGATCTACCAGAAATTATTTGCGGAATACAACCAGACGGCCGGGCAGATCCTGATGACAAAGAATACGATGGTGGATCACCTGAACAGGAAGAACGCCCAGAACACCTTCGAAGAGCTCCTGCAGATGGGCGTGATCCCGATCGTGAACGAGAACGACACCATCTCTACATACGAGATCCAATTCGGCGACAACGACACACTCTCAGCCATCGTCTCGGCGCTGATCCGGGCGGATCTTCTGATCCTGCTCTCGGATATCGACGGCCTGTTCACCGACGACCCCAGGGAAGACCCTGCGGCAGAGTTCGTGGATCTGGTGGAGAACATCGACAGCCATTATATGCAGATGGGCAAGGAGAGCACCGGGAGCCGGGTGGGCACCGGAGGGATGGCGACAAAACTCCAGGCGGCCAAGATCGCCACAGGCGCGGGCGCGGACATGGTCATCGCCAACGGCAGGGATTTCCACATCATACACCGGATCATCGAGGGAGAGCGGGAAGGCACATTATTTTTGGCAAACCCGAAGGAGGAATTTTACCTGATCGACTATATCGACCAGCTGGTCAGCCATTAAGAGAGCCATTTAGGAGGGAGACGTGGATCAAAAGACTTTAGACAGGATCAATGCACTTGCCCGGAAGTCGAAGAGCGTTGGTCTGAGTCAGGAGGAAAAAGAGGAACAGGCCAGACTGCGCCAGGAATACATCGCCGCGATCCGGGGAAACCTGCGCACGCAGCTCGACCGGATCGATATCCAGGAGCAGGACGGTTCCATCATAAATCTAGGCGAAAAGATAAGGAGGAGATAAGCCATGCAAGAAAAAAAAGCGATACGAAAACAGATCTTTGCCAAGAGGAAAGAGGCGAGCGACGAACAGCTGGCGCAGTGGAGCCAGATCATCGCCGATAAGGTGACCGCACTGGATGAGTTCAAGAACGCATCCCGTATCTATGCGTATATCGACTACAACAGGGAAGTGTCCACCCGTCCGATCATCGAGGCAGCCTGGAAAGCCGGAAAAAAAGTGGCCGTGCCGAAGGTAGACGGAAAAGACATGATCTTCTACGACTTCACCTCATACGACCAGCTGGAGCTGGGATATTTCGACATCCCGGAACCGGCCCGCGGCGAGATCGTCCGGTGGGATGACGCCCTGATGCTCATGCCGGGGGTGGCTTTTGATAAAGACAGGCATCGCGTGGGCTACGGCGGAGGCTTTTATGACCGTTTCCTGGAAAAATATCCGGAGCATCCCACGGTGGCGGTGGCTTTTGAGTTCCAGATCGTGGAGGCCGCGCCTTATGAGGATATCGATATCTTACCGGGGAAGGTCGTCACTGAGAAAAATATCTACAGATAAACGGAGGGCATACATATGTTACAGACCATCGGCCGCCAGGCCAAACAGGCAGAGCCAATATTGCGGACACTCCATACCATGGAAAAAGACAGGGCATTACGGCAGGTGGCTGAGGATCTGCTGGAGAAACAGGACGAGATCCTGGCTGCGAACGAGATCGATGTAAAGGCGGGAAGGGAGGCTGGCCTCTCGGAGGGTCTCCTGGACCGTCTGGCGTTGGATCCGGAGCGGATCGCTGCCATGGCGGAAGGGTTGCACCAGCTGGCCGACCTGGACGATCCCATCGGTGAGATATCGGCGATGAAAGAGCGCCCCAACGGGCTTTTGATCGGACAGAAAAGAGTCCCGCTGGGCGTGGTCGGCATCATCTACGAAGCGCGTCCCAATGTGACGGCGGACGCCTTCGGACTATGCTTTAAGACCAGCAATGCGGTGATCCTAAAAGGGGGCAGCGTGGCCATCCATTCCAATAGGGCGATCGTCGAATGTATCCGCAGCAGTCTGGCCAAGTGCCAGATCACGCCGGATGCCATCCAGTTCATCGACGACACATCCCGGGAGATCACCACAGAATTCATGAAGCTCAATGAATACGTGGACGTGCTGATCCCCAGGGGCGGCGCGGGCCTGATCCAGTCCGTCGTGCACAACAGCACCATACCGGTGATCGAGACAGGCACGGGAAACTGTCATATCTATGTGGACGAGAGCGCAGACCTGGAGATGGCCGCTGCCATCGTGGTCAACGCCAAGACCCAGCGGGTGGGCGTCTGCAACGCCTGTGAATCCCTGCTGGTCCACGCGAAGGTAAAGAACGATCTCCTTCCTGTGCTGGCGGAACTCCTGAAGGAAAAGAACGTGCTGATCCACGGTGATGGCCGGACCATGGAGCTGGTCCCCGGGGCGGTGGAAGCGACAGAAGAGGACTGGGGCCAGGAATACCTGGATTATGAGATCTCCATAAAGGTGGTGGATTCCCTGGACGAAGCGATCGAACACATCAATCGCTACAACACGAAACATTCAGAAGCCATCGTGACCAACCGCTACGACCATGCCCAGCGTTTCTTAAACGAAGTGGACGCGGCTGCCGTATATGTCAACGCTTCCACCCGTTTTACGGATGGGTTCGAGTTCGGATATGGGGCCGAGATCGGGATCAGCACCCAGAAGCTGCACGTCCGCGGTCCCATGGGATTGTTAGCACTCACCACCACAAAATATATCATCTATGGAAATGGGCAGATCCGCTCATAGACAGCTATAGATCATACGTACAGAAACGGACAGACCGGCGGCCACTGGTCTGTCTGTTTTTACAGAAAAGAGGTTTATCATGAAGAACATCAAGACCGCCGCCTGCATCTGCATCAGTCTGCTGACAGCGATCCTCCTCATCAGCGCTCCGTCGCCTGTGTACGCGGCGACAGTATCCGGCGGGCAGACGGAGGATGGCCGGATCTGGGTGGACGGTGCGCTCTACAGCGGCCATTATATGGACGACAAGGATACCTATCACATCGTATCCCAGGGAGTGGCCCGCCCAAAGAACGGAACGGTGGACCCAGGGACTGCATACTACAGCCAAAAAACCGACCAGATCCTGACGCTGCCTAGACAGACCGTATTCGTGGCCGGCAGGGTCTACACAGGCCATTACACCAACAGCGCAGGTGTCCTCTACATCGTATCCCAAGGGACGCCCACGCAGAAGACCGGCATGATCCCGTCAGGGACAGCATATTACAGCCTGAGGGCCAGACGTTCCCTGGTGGTGCCGAGACAGACCGTGTTCATCAGAGGCCGGATCTACACAGGTTATTACATGGATCCGGGGAAAAAGATGTACAGTGTCAAGAACGGCACCCGCACCCTGTACACCGGGACGCTGAAGAACGGGACCCGCTACTACAGCCAAACGGCCGGAAAGACGCTGAGGACATCAAAAAAGGCCATCTACATAAAAGGAAAAGTCTACACCGGCTATTATATGGGCCCGGGAAAAAAGATGTACAGTGTCAAGAACGGAACCTGCACCCCAAAGACCGGAAACCTCAGAGCCGGTACCCGCTACTACAGCTCCGATGCCAAGAAGATGCGCAGCCTGACAAAGCAGACCCTTTATGTAAAAGGATCTGTCTACACCGGCTACTACATGGATCCCGGGAAAAGACTCTATAAAGTGAAGAAAGGAACGCGCAGCCTGAAGACCGGGATGGTCGATATCGGGACCCGTTACTACAGTCACAACGCCAAAAAGATGCTGAGGCTGAAAAAACGGACGCTCTACGTAAAAGGGACCGTTTACACAGGCTATTATCTGACCCGCGCCAAAAAGATGTACAGCATCAAAAAAGGAACGCAGACCCTCCACACCGGCCTGTTGGGATCCGGGACCGCCTACTATGACCAGGCTTCCAAAAAGATCCGGAAACTCTCCGGACAGAGGATCTATATCAACGGAAAGATCGCGGAAGGGATGAGCGCGGAGTCCTTTGCCACCTTTCAGAAAGCCCGGGCGATCGTCGAGCGCATCACGAACGACCGCATGACAAAAGAAGAAAAACTGAAAGTCTGTTTCGATCACGTAAAAAGATACCAGGAGCGCAATCCGCGGCTACCCCATTATACGGGAATGGACTGGCCGGTGATCTATGCCAACGATATGTTCGAGAACGGGATCGGAAACTGCTGCTGCTACGCGGCGGCTTTCGCGTATATGGCAAGAGCGGTCGGATATGAAGAAGTGTACTGCTGCAACAGCGGCGGCCACGGCTGGGCGGAGATCGACGGACTGGTCTACGATCCGGAATGGAGCCTGCATCATCATGTCCACAGCTACTACGCCCTCAGCTACAACACCCCCACAGACCAGAACTATCGAGGGGCGATCGCGGCCGGACGGCCATGGATGCACATCAAGATCTAAAAAGCAGACATATCCAAAGTGTATTTTGGTCATACATACATGAAAGAACAAAAAAAGAAGACGCAGGTAGAAAGGAAACATCGTCCATCTACCTGCTGTCTTTATTTTACCATCATCATGCAGTCTTTTCAAGACGCTGGTGCGTGATGATCATCCCATGAAAGAAGAGGTATGATCAGACAGTTGACTTATGTCGAAAAATATGATATCTTCTTAAGAAGGGACGACCGTGTTACAGGGTGGCTGACCTTCATTCTTACATAGAATGGGGGTGGTGCAGATGAAAAAGAAAAAAGACCGAAAAGACTTTGATTTTAAAGACTTAATGGCTTTTGGAATGTTCATCCTGGCGCTGCTGACATTCATATATCTGACATGTCATTAATCGCAGAGCTGTAAAGCATAGAAAAACCACCCTTGAACTTTGACCAGGAATAGGATGGTTTTTCTATGTTGTTTCTAGGTCAACCACTTTGTACCCATGGGTATACTATGGCGGTCGTTCCCTTTTTTCTGTATCCTAGTATATCATATCAGAGGACCATCTGCAAGGTGTTTTGTGCGGCATTTAGTCATCTTCCAGCATAGATTGAAAGATATCCTTCAACGCTGAAAGGCTTTTATTCTCAGGCGATCCTTCCAGAGCTTTTTCGAGCCAACCAAGCGCGAGACTGATAAACCCTTGAAATTGTTTATCAGTCATACCCATATGATCACCTCCTTATCGCTCTATGATAAATAAAGGACCCCCGGATGTACTGCTCTGTCTGCTGATATCATATCAAATGTCTTTGACGGACGCAATATATATTTTCTATCCCTTACATTCATCGAACAACTGTTTCGCGGCGAAGACCGCGTTCAGCACTCTGGGGAATCCGGTGTAGGGGATGCACTGCAGGAAAGCCTCGATGATCTTTTCCGGCGGGATGCCCACATGCAGCGCGGCGTTTATGTGGACCTCAAGCTGCGGCTCGCATCCTCCGGCGGTGAGCAGGCTGGTCAGGGTGATCAGTTCCCGCTCCTGCAGGGACAGTCCCTCCCGGGCGCAGATATCCCCAAACGCAAATTCAACGATGTACCGCCCCAGGTCGGGCGCGATCGTCTCCAGCGAGCGGATGACCGCCTCCCCGCCTTTGCCGTCGATCTTCTGCAGATTTTCCAGTCCGATCTCATATCTCGTTTTTTCCATTTCATTTTTCCTCCATGTCTGATAAAATAGATGCATCATGAGCATACGGCTTAGACTATAGTCGAAGTCAAGGTTTTTTTGAAAGGATCTTGAAAGGAGCGGGAAATGGTCATAGGGGAATTTTCCGAGAGGACGGGGATCAGCGCGTACACGCTCCGTTATTATGAAAAAAAGGGCCTGATCCGCGTAGCCAGGGACTCGGCGGGGCGGCGGGATTACAGCGAAGAGGATGTCGAGTGGGTCCGTTTCATCCAGCGGCTCAAAGCGACCGGGATGCTGCTCAAGGACATACGGCGTTATTCGGATCTGCGGTATCAGGGGGACGGGACCCGGCAGGAGCGCATGGAGCTTTTGATCCGGCACAGGAAATCCGTGGTGGAACAGCGGGACCGATGGGATGCGTATCTGGATAACCTGGATGAAAAGATCCGCATCTACCGGGAGATGATCGAAGGATAGAGGGAGGAATGGATATGGGTGTTTATGGAAAAGGAGGCGACGGCACATGTGGTTCTGGTGGCTGATGACCGTCTGCGACCTGTCCATCCCGCTGCTTTTGATCGTATCCGGGCGGATCATGTGGAAGCATCCGCCCAAGAAGATCAACTGGGGAATCGGCTACCGCACGGAGCGCTCCATGAAGAATATGGAGACATGGAAGTTTGCACATCTGCATTGCGGGCGGTCCTGGTGGAAGATCGGCTGGCTGCTGCTGGTCTTCTCAGCCGGGATACATCTATTGCTCTATCACGCGCCCCAGGAGCGGATCGGAGTCGTCGGCGGGATCTTATGCACGGTCCAGTGCGTCATCCTGCTCCTGCCGGTCTTCATGACGGAGCGGGCGCTGAAAAAACATTTTACGGACGACGGGATCCCCAGATCATAGACAAGATCTATGGATCATGCGGATCGATCTCATGGATCATGTGGTTGCCGTAGAAACATCTGGTTGGTATAATATACGAGGATGTTTTCATGCCGACAGAAGAAAGAGGAGGACCATATGATGGACACACTGGAAAAATTGAGAGAGACCCTGGATCAATGCGACGAGATCATCCTGAACGGGCTGCTCATGCGCAACAGGATCGTAGAGGAGATCATGGCTTACAAAGAGGGCCACGGCCTCCAGATTCTGCAGCCGGAGCAGGAGGCGAAGCAGGTGCGGTGGCTGGAGCAGGCGCTGAAGGGAAAACGGCACCAAAGGGAAGTGAGAGATGTCTTTACATGCATCCGGGACAACAGTAAGCGAATCCAGGCGCGCAGGCTCTTTGACTACAACATCGTGCTGATCGGTTTTATGGGGACGGGCAAGTCCACGATATCCAGATATCTGAGCACCATGTTCGCCATGGAAGTGATCGAGATGGATCAGGTCATCGCCGAGCGTGAGGGGATGAGCATCTCTGATATCTTTGAAGTACATGGGGAGCAGTATTTCCGTGATGCCGAGACGGCCCTTCTGATCGAGATGCAGTCGAAGAAAAATATGGTGATCTCCTGCGGCGGCGGCACGCCCATGCGTGCATGCAATGTGGCGGAGATGAAGAAGAACGGCAGAGTCGTCCTGCTAAACGCAAGACCGGAGACGATCTACGAGCGCGTCAAAGACAACCACGACAGGCCGCTGATCGAGAACAACAAAAACGTGCCGTTCATCACAGAGCTGATGGAAAAACGCCGTGAGAAATACCAGGCGGCCGCGGACATCATCATCCAGACGGACGGGAAGGACAGACTGGAGATCTGTGAGGAACTAGTCTGGCGCCTCCTGGAGATGGACGAGAAAGAGAACAGATAAAAAGCAGAGATAAATAAAACAGAGATAAAGAACAGCCCTCCATGGATCACCTGTGGAGGGCTCTTCTGCCTATGAGGATTATAGAAATTGTATGAAAATAGATCATACATTTTGACTTGTCTATTTTCCTGATCGCATAAATCATTTTCCGAGAGCATGTCGTAAAACCTAAAATACCCCATGATCACCACAAATGTACAGATGATAGGATACCTGTCTTGAAAAAAGCGTTTTAAGGGGTCCGGGGGAAATCCGCAATCCCCCGGCGCTTTTGGTACTTTTCTCGCAGAAAAGTACATAATCCAAAGACCTGAGCGTCCACAGATCGCACCCAATATCCGCAAGACCCGATCTATCTACAGAATTTGGAGGGTTTTCAAACGCGCTCTAAACTTTTTTACAGGTTCGTATGGATCACATCCAGGACGCTGGCGAGTTCCTCCGCGCCGATCTGCCCAGGCGCGGAGGCTTTCGAAGCCGCGCCGAAGGTGAGGGCGGACCCGAAACACTCCCCGGTCAGGCGGCTGACGAGGCCCATCCCGGCCATGGACATGGTGATGAGCGGCCGGTCTGTATGGCGTTCGGACATTTCCAGGGTAGCCGCCAGGAGTGTCAGTACATCCTGTCTGCAGCGGGGCATCAGCGCGATCTTGAGTATATCGGCGCCAAAGTCCTGCATCCTGCACAGCCTGCGGACGATCTCATCCTGGGGCGGCGTTTTTTCGAAATCGTGGTTCGACGCGACGATGGGAACATTTTGCTCATGAGCATCTGCGATGATGCGCCGGACCGTATCGTCCCCCATGAAGATCTCCACGTCGATCAGGTCGATCAGGCCGCTGCGGGCCATGGTCCCCAGCAGTTCTTCATAGCGGTCCGCATCAATCGGCCGTTCACCGCCCTCATTGGCTGTCCGGAAGGTGAACAGGATGGGTTTTCCGCCCAATATCTCCCGGAGCGCCCGGGCGGTATCCAGAAGCTTGTCGTTCTTCCATACATCGTCATAATGATCCGCCCGCCACTCCACCACGTCCGCGGGGAGTGCGAGGATCTGGCGCGCGTCCTCCAAGATCTCACGGGTGGTCTTTCCTACGATCGGGACGCAGACCTTCGGGCGGCCTTCTCCGATCGGGATATTTCTTACAACAACTGGTCTCATATTGTTCTCCTTTACGTATCTTTTATTCGTCGTAGCTGATGTGCAAGATCTCTTTCATGTATCCGATCGGCATGGGTTCGCCGGTCCACAGTTCGAAAGCGGCGGATCCCTGGAACAGCATCATGCCCAGGCCGTTCATCGTCTTGCAGCCGACTTCCTTTGCCATTTTCCGCATGGTCGTCTCCAGCGGAGAGTAGGGCACGTCCACGACGATCAGTTCCGGGTAAAAGAACGAGGCGTCCGGGACCACGGACAGTCCTTCCAGCGGCTTCATGCCCACGCCGGTGGCATTTACGAACAGATAGCTGTCCGCCATCTCCGCCCGCAGCCGGTCTGTATCGTCCAGATCGTACAGGATGGCCCTGCATTTTGTCTGTCCATTGATCTTTTCCACGGTGTCCACGCCCCGCGCCCAGTGCTGATCCTTTTTGTTAAAGATGCTGATCTCGGCGACGCCGTCTAAAGCTGCCTGGATCTGGATCGCGGTGGCGGCGCCCCCGGCCCCGACGATCGTCATCTTCTTCCCGATCACATCGATATCGTTATCCTTCAGGGACATCATAAAGCCGATCCCGTCGGTGATGTGGCCGGTCAAGTGGCCGTGGTCATTGACGATCGTGTTGACAGAGCCGCACAGGCGGGCCGCCGGGGACAGCTCGTCCAGGTATTGCCCCACCAGTGTCTTATTGGGCATGGAGACATTGGAGCCCCGAAGATCCAGCGTGCGGATCGCGTTGACCGCGTCCTCGATCTTGTCCTCCCCCACTTCAAAAGCCAGATACACATGATCATAGCCCAGCTTCTCAAACGCCGCATTGTGCATCTGGGGCGAGCTGGAATGGCGGATCGGGTAAGCCATCAGCCCGATCAGCTGTGTATGTCCGGTGATCCGTTCGTTCATGATAAAAAAACTCCTTTCGATGATCTTAATAAGTATGATACTCCTACATAGAGGCGGTCTGCGCCAGGACAAACCGTTTAAATGCTTCCACCGCCGGAGGATGGTAGGCGTCTTTTAAAGTCGCCAGATAAAAATCCCGCTGCCAGCTCGGCGCCGTCAAGGGCAGGATCTTGATATCCAGGGACTGCAAAAGAGGGATATCCGGCACGATACAGATGCCAAATCTGTTTGCCACGAACCCGGCCGCTACCTGATCCTCGTCGATCTCATAGACCACATCCGGCTGCGCGTCGATCGTCTCAAAGAGCGCGTCCATGATCCGGCGCAGGCCGCTGCCTTTCTTGAAGATGATCTGCCCGTAGGGCAGCGTCTCCTCCAGGGAGACCGACTCCCTGGATGCCAGCGGATGGTCGGGCGGGGTGATCACCACCAGTTCCTGGCGGGCGATCGGGGCAAATTCGATCATGGGTTCATTGTCCATCTTCGAACAAAAGCCCATGTCATATCTTTTCTCTTTCAAGCCCTCCAATATGTTTACCGTGATCCTCCTGTCACAGTAAAGGTTAAATGAGATCCGTTTATCCCCATTTGCCGAGAGGAACTTCCGGAT
>CAJTYN010000030.1 GCA_910584115.1 uncultured Lachnospiraceae bacterium | reverse complement strand
CTATGGGAGGGAGATGTCCGTGGAGCAGGTGATGAAGATCATCCGGCGGGATGAGGTCTTTTATTATCATTCCGGCGGAGGCGTCACACTCAGCGGCGGGGATGTGCTGCGCCAGGCAGACTTCGCCAGGGAGATCTTGGCCGCCTGCAAGGACAGCGCGGTCCATACCATGGCGGAATTGGATATGTATGGCGGCTACAGCGCAGTGGAGAAGATACTGCCCTATCTGGACGCATTTTATGTGGACATCAAATGTATGGACGATGGGACGCACAGAGAATGGACAGGCGTCAGCAACGAGAGTATCTTAGAAAACACCCGCAGGGCAGCGCGGTCCTGCCGCGCAGGCGCGCTGCATATCCGGGTACCACTGATCCCCGGAGTGAACGACTCACGAGAAAACATCATGGAGACGGCGGCGTTCTGCGAGAGCCTGGAAAACTGTGCAGAGCTGGAATTCCTTCCCTATCACCGCCTGGGCCAGTCCACCTACGGGTATCTGGGGAGAGACTATCTCCTGAAGGACGTGCCCGCCATGACGTACGATGAGGCGTGTGGGAAAGCCGCTCTCCTGAAGGGAACAGGACTCCCCTTCCCGGTCAAGGTATCGGGAAAGATCATTTGAGTCGGTAATGTTCCTGGAGGGAGAGCAGGGCTTCCATAAACCGCTCAGTGGCCTGTTCCGGAACGCCCGGAAGGCGGTACGTGCTCTTATGATCTAAGAGCATACCGTGGAAAAAATCACACTGCAGATCCGCCAAAAAGGGAACATCCTCGATCTTGAAATAGCCGGCGTTGGCGGCCTGGGTCAGGATGGTGCGGTTGCGCTCCTTTAAGTCATTGTTGAAAAAAACGACTGTGTAGAGCCCGTTCAAGCGTGTCCATTGTTCCGGGAACATCTGGTAATACTCATAGATCGTATCGCCGAAGTACTCCTTGTACTTGCCCCAGAAGAACAGATCGAAGACCTCCAGGTTCTTAAAGGCATGTTTGGCAAATGCCTGCCACATGGTCGTCTCTACGGTGAGCGGATCGATGGACTGGTTGGTGATATCCTGCAGTTCGATGATGTAGTCTTCCAGAAAGCGGACAGATGCGATCATGATCAGATGGTCCAGATCGTTAAAATGTTTGTAGATCACAGCGCTGGTGCAGTGGGCAGCGGCGGCGATATCCCGGATCTTTAAGTCTTCCGGACTGGATGTCTGGAGCATCTCATATGTAACCCGGATCAGGTCGTATTTTTTACTGGTAGCCATATGTCCTCCTCCCTCATAGTAAAAATGGGAGCGCCCTTTGAGGCCCCCATAAATCCATATGATAGCAGAAGATCACTCAGATGTAAATTAAAAAAATATTTATAGATCATGGAGGTTTTATCATGCAGAGATTCAATCTATTGACACAGGCAGAGATCGACAAGATCCACGAAAATTCACTGAGGATCCTGGAAAACATCGGCGTGGTGATCACGTACCAGCCGGCCAAGGAGATCCTGGCAAAGGCGGGCGCCACGATCGACGGCGATATCGTGCGCATCCCAAGGAACATGGTGGAAGAAGCGATCCGTCTGTCACCGTCCTCGTTTACCATGTATGCCCGCAACCCGGAGAAGAACGTGCTGATCTCCACAGAAAACACGGTCTACGCCGGCCCGAACTGCCCGCCCTTTGTGAGTGATTTAGATCGCGGCCGCAGGGACTCTACGCTGGAGGATTTCAAGGATCTCATCAAGATCATCGACAGACTGGAAAACGTCGATATCCAGAGCCAGATCCCCTGCGAACCCAACGACATAC
Organism: uncultured Lachnospiraceae bacterium; assembly: GCA_910584115.1. Lineage (GTDB taxonomy): Bacteria > Bacillota > Clostridia > Lachnospirales > Lachnospiraceae > MGBC164599. The sequence continues at coordinate 22,310 of CAJTYN010000030.1, read as the reverse complement.
CTATAGAGAGACGCTCCTATGAGATGCTCTACAATACGTTAAAATACAGTGAGAAGCCATTTATGGGAAGCTCTTACGGATATGAGCAGGCGAAAAAAGGGATCGAGATGGCCTCCATCGCCTTCGGCGGCATGGATGTGATCCGCGAGAAACCTGTCATGGTCTCCATCCCCTGTACGCTGACGCCCTTGAGCTACGCCGACAACATGATCGGGGCGCTGATGGCCTATGCGGAGGCGCGGCAGCCGCAGATGATCAACTCCCTGGCGATGGCCGGGATCACGACGCCCGCCACATTGGTCGGCCTGGTCTCCGTCCAGAACGCGGAAGTGCTGGCGGGTATCGTCCTGGCGCAGACCATCAGCCCGGAGACGCCGGTGATCTACGCGGCGGCGGGATCCAACTGCGAGATGAGCAATATGATGCTCTCCATCGGCTCCCCGGAGGACGCGGTGGTCTCCATCATCAACGGTCAGCTGTGCAACTATTACAAGATCCCCTGCCGGACCAGCGGTGCGCTGACGGACTCCAAGATCCCGGATGCCCAGGCAGGCTATGAGGCGGCGCTGACGCTGCTCTCCGGTCCGATCTCCGGCGGGAACTTCATGCTCCACGCGGTGGGCATCCTGGATTCCTACAATACGGCATCCTATGAGCAGCTGATCATCGACAACGAGATCGTGGGCTATGTGAAACGGATCATGCGCGGCGTGGAGGTGAACGACGAGACCCTGGCATACGATGTGATCGAGGAGATCGGACCCCAGGGGAACTTCCTGGTACACGAGCATACGCTGGAATATTACAGAGATGAATTCTACAGGCCGACTTTGAGCGACAGGAGATCGCCCGACCAGTGGGAAGGGGACGGAAGCCTCTCCGCGGCCCAGAGGGCGAACGCCAAATGGAAAGAGATCCTGGCGGGATACGGGGAGTCCACGCTGCCCGCGGAGACGGACAAGGCATTGAAAGATTTTATGGATAAGATCTGATAAAAATATGACGCGGGAGTTTTCTGGAGAGCTTCAGAAGATCTCCCGCATTGTTTTTTGCGGGAAAGTCCTTGAAAAGAAAAAACCTCTGGGGTATCATAGGAAACAGTGATAGAGCGAACATTTAACATCAGATGATATCATCTCGAGGGGACGCCGGGAAGAGCGGGGATCTGTCTCCGGGCAGACGGCTCCGTTTGTCAGAGACCAGATCCGCCCCTTTCCATCGTCCCCTTGGATTAAAGTTCGCTAAGAAGATATTCAGGAGGTATCACATGCAGCCAGCAAGAAAAACAGACGTTTATACGGTCGAAGATATCTATGCCCTGCCGGAAGGGCATAGGGCGGAGCTGATCGACGGGCAGATCTACGATATGGCTCCGCCCAGTACGATGCATCAGCGCATTTTGCTGAAGATCACCCGGAAGATCGCGGATCATATCGATGCGCATGGGGGGCAGTGTGAAGTCTTTCCCGCGCCTTTTGCGGTCTTTCTGAACAAAGATGAACGAAATCATGTGGAGCCGGATATTTCAGTCATATGTGATAAAGATAAGATCGACGACCGGGGATGCAACGGAGCGCCGGACTGGGTGATCGAGATCACGTCCCCGTCTGACGCCCAGATGGATTACGGTGTGAAGCCGTTTAAATACCGGACTGCGGGGGTGCGGGAATATTGGATCGTGGATCCCCGGAAAAAGACAGTCCTGGTCTACGATCTGGAAAAAGACGAAAAGACGGAGCTCTATGGTTTTGAGGAAGAGATCCGGTCGTGTATCTATGAAGATCTTATCATGAATATAGAAGAGATGCTGAGGTGACAGGAGATGGATAAGAGCAGAAAAAACCCCAAACGGGAGGAAGCAGATGTAAAGGACTGCTGGCGCATGGAGGACTTATACCCCAGCGACCAGGCATGGGAGGAGGACGCTCGGATCCTCCAGGAGGGACTTAAGGACTTCGCTGACTATCAGGGGCGGATGGGTGCGTCCGCCGAGACTCTTTTGGAGGCCCTCAAAGCCCAGGATGAACTGTCGCTGCGGCTGGAGCGGCTGTATGTGTACGCCAGCCAGAGATCCCATCAGGACATGGGGAACGCCTTTTATCAGGATATGGCGGACAGGGCGCAGGCCCTGATGGTGCAGGTCAGCGACGGGACATCCTTTGTGGAGCCGGAGATCCTGGAGATCCCCAGGGAAGAGTGGGGACGGTTTCTTGGGGAGGAGCCGCGTCTCGCCCTCTATGAACGGTACATGCAGGAGAAACAGCGGAAGAAGGCCCATATCCTGTCAAAGGAGATGGAGGGCGTCCTGGCCCGGGCCTCAGAGATGGGACAGTCTCCCCAGAATATCTTCATGATGTTCAACAACGCGGACTTGAGATTTGGTATGATCCGCGGGGAGGATGGGACGGAGCAGGAGCTGACCCAGGGGCGTTACGTGCAGTTTTTGGAGAGCCGTGACCGCCGGGTGCGTCAGGAAGCTTTTGAAAAACTCTACGCCTCCTATGACCGCTTCCGCCATACACTGGCTGCGACTTTTTCTGCGAATGTGAAGCAGGAACTCTTTTTTGCGCAGACGCGGGCGTACGGATCCTCCAGGGAGGCGGCTTTGGATCAGGCGAACATCCCGGTGTCCGTCTACGACCGGCTGATCGAGGCGGTCCACAGGCATTTACCCGACATGTACCGTTACGTGCGGCTGCGCAGGGAAAAGCTCGGCCTTGAGGAACTGCACATGTACGACCTGTACGTCCCCCTGGTGGAAAGGCCGGCCCGGGAATATACTTTCGCCCAGGCAAAGGAGATCGTCAGGGAGGGCCTCGCGCCTCTGGGGGAAGAGTATATCCGCCTGCTGGATGCGGGATTTGACGGGGGCTGGATCGATGTGTATGAAAACCAGGGAAAAAGGAGCGGCGCGTATTCCTGGGGCGCGTACGGCACCCATCCGTATGTGCTGCTCAATTACAACGGTTCGCTGGATCATGTATTTACCCTGGCCCACGAGATGGGCCACGCCCTGCACAGCTACCATTCGGATCAGGCCCAGCCCTATATCTACGCCGGTTACAAGATCTTCGTGGCTGAGGTGGCGTCCACCTGCAACGAGGCGCTGCTGATCCATCATCTGCTGGAAAAGGCGGAGGATGAGACGGAAAAAGCCTATCTGATCAATCATTTCCTGGATCAGTTCAAGGGGACGCTCTTTCGGCAGACCATGTTCGCGGAATTTGAGCGGACGGTCCATGAGAAGGTCCAGAGCGGCCAGGCGCTGACGGCGGAGAATCTGTGCAAGATCTATTATGGGCTGAATGAAAGATATTATGGCCCGGATATGGTGATCGATCAGCCGATCGAGATGGAATGGGCCAGGATCCCTCATTTCTATAACCCCTTCTATGTCTACCAATATGCCACCGGATTTTCGGCGGCGATCGCGATCAGCAGCAAGATCCTGGCGAAAGAGCCGGGGATCGTGGAGAGGTATGAGCGGTTTTTGAGCGGGGGGAGTTCCATGGATTGTATCGACCTGCTGAAGATCTGTGGCGTGGATATGACATCGGAAGAGCCGGTGGAAAATGCGCTGCGGGTGTTTGGGGAGTACCTGGCCAAGCTGGAGAAGATCTGAAGATCGATGATATGATGTCACGGATCGCAGACAAAAAAGAGATGCCGGAGTCTGGCTCTGACCTCTCTTTTTGTCTGTGTATAGAAAGTCTTAAGGTGTCCGTTTTTTCCCTTTGGGCGGCTTGGACGGGTGTTTGCGGATCTGGCTGTACTGGTACTTGATCCCCAGGGCAGCTATGATCCCTCCCGCTACTACGGCGGCGATCGTGGAGTGCCAGTCGAGGAGCAGGAAGCCGGCCCGGGCAGCAGCCAGCCCGCCGCACACGCCGGTGATCCAGGTCACCACGATCGTCTCCCGTTCAAAGGCCCCGATGCCGGCCACGATCCCCAGTGCCACAAAGCCCATGTGTACGCTCATAGAAGAGACTGGGAACAGGAGTTCCAGGGTGGCGAAGACCACGCCGCCGCACAGGACCACCAGTCCCACCCGGTAGATCAGCGTCGCCGCGATCGCCACGGCAAAGGCGCAGATCGTGGCGCACAGGAAGATGGTGTTCTTGTCGTAAAACTTCCGCAGTCCGAAGTAACCGCCGATGCAGCCGCCGATGCCCAGCCCGATCACGGTCATCCACAGCCGCATCAGCTGATGCCCCAAAAAACAGTTCATCAGGGCAAATAAGAGGACGCCGATCAGGATGATCATCACGAGGGTGTCCAGGTGGGCCAGCAGCCGGTCCCAGTATCCCAGATAGATCAGTTTTTCTTTGAAGATCGTCCATTGTGTTAAGATATTTTCCATGTCTCTAGTATAGGCGATTTTGGAGGATCTTGCAAGAGGTCTTTATTTTACTTTGATGGTCCGGGTCTTTCCGTATTTCCCATAGTAGATCTTGCCGCCGACCTTCTGATAGGCCCGGATCCTGAGCCGGATTACATCCCCGGACTTGAATTTGTTGAGCGTCGCTTTCTTGAAGGCGCCGCCTTTTAGTTTCCGGGTCTGCAGCTTCTTGCTCTTGTTGACCCGATACTGGATCTCATAGCCTGTGTAGGTTTTTGAGGCGTTTTTGAGCTTGAAGTGGATGTTCCCTTTCTTGGGAGACGCCAGATCCTGAACGCCGATCGTCTTGGGGATCACGGTCACGGTAAATTTTTTTGATGCCGCCTTGTAGTTTTCGCTCTCCGCCGCGCGGATCGTGATCACGGTCTTTCCCACGCCCACGAAACGGATCCGGCCGTTTTTATCTACCCGGGCGACTTTTTTGTTGGAAGAGGTAAAGGTCAGTCTTGTGTTCGCGCCGCTGATCTTCTGGGTGACCGATGCGGCCCCGACCTGGCGTTTCAGGTTTTTAAAGGAGCTTTTTAGCTTCTGGGCGGCTTTTCCCACGGTGACGGTGACGTCCTGCTCGATGGGCGGCTCTGAGGGATCCAGCGTGTAGACCATCCTGTAGACATGGGTCCCGGCCTTTGACGGCTTCGTGTTGGGAGTTTTAAAGGAAAAGCTCCCCAGCGCGCTCCCGCCTTTGAGCGTCGCCTGGGACAGGGACTGTCCGTAGGTCATGGTCACCTGGGACGGGAAAGTCACCGTCTCCACGGGCGGCGCGTCGTAAATGGCCAGCGCCATCTTGGCGTCGATGTAATCCATCGGTATGATCCCCAGTTTTTTGCCGCTGCGATATTCACGGGCGGCGCGGCTCAAGAACCAGTTGGTCATGTTCCGGGCGCTCTTGATGATGATCGAGGGGTCTGTGCAGCTGGTGAAATTCCAGATGTAGGACCCGCCGGGGATTTCCCCTCCGTTGGCCTGGGCGATGGTCTTTTCCACGTGGCTGCGCTTATCGGTCGTGTTTACTTTATAGGCGTCCTGCACCCATATCTGACAGCCGTCCCGGTCATAGATCTGGCGTGCGCCGGGGATCTGGTCGTAATCCTTGCCCCAGCCGCTGGCCACATCCGGTCCGAAGTAGGACTCCTTGACGGAAGGCTCATAGCTGCCGAAGGAAAATGCCCGCATGAGCACGATCTTTCCCCGGACTTCCCCCAGCGTGGGGACCGCGTATGTATCCGGCTTGTAGATCGGATAGTCGTCGTTCTGGATGCAGAGCTCGATGGCCCTGGCCACATTCTCCGGTCCGCCCCCGCTGCCCTGGGCGCCGACCTTGATGATCACGGTCTCGCTGGGATTGACCCGGAGGAAATCTGTCGTCTTCTGGAGCACGTCTTTCATGGTCAGCTTACTGAAATCCTGCTTGCGGCACTGGCCATACTGATCGCCGTGGACGATGTCCGGGTCGTCTGTCGCATCTTTTTGGTAGACGCGCAGATCAAAAGCGCGCACGCCTACGTTTAGCTGCTCTTCCACAAAGAGCTGCTGGCATTTGGAGAAGGATGTGCTCTCATGCTCGCTGGTATTCATGCCGTATGCGGAGGTCCAGGCAGTCCCGGTGTCGTGGGAGGCCGGGATGTTGAGGTCGGACAGATGCGTGCTGTCCGGGATCTCCGACATCCACTTGACGGCTCTGGCGTCCTGGTCGGAGACGTTGATGACGTCCACCTGCCAGTCCATCGGCGTGCTGCTGATCACCAGATCCACGTTGTCGTCGTCCTTGATCTCTTTTAGGGACGCGTATTTTCCGGTATAGGCGTTCTGGATCCGGTATACGCCATTTCCCCGGGAGATGAACCGCCAGTACTGGCTCAAGCTGTCGCTGACTTTTTCCCAGGCATGGATCGCGGTGCCGTTCTCATATCTGCGTCCGTCCACTTCCCAGACCGTGCCCAGGCTCTTTTCCGTGATCGTCATGCAGCCCAGCTTATATGCCTGGTATGTGCTGTTCCAGGTGCATTCGAACTTGGAGCTGGTCCCATGCAGATACAGATGCAGGCCAGCACCGTTCCTGCCCGAATCTCCGTCCACATTGACATCTCTTTTATAGCCCTTGGGGTAGATCATGCAGATCGTTCTGTGGTCCGCTGTATTCTCGGGTAGCTTCTGCGCGCCTGAGGGGACTGGGACCGCGGCGTTTTCCACCACCCATTCCATGGGCTTGGAGGAGGTGGCTACTTTGCGCTTGTATGCGATGTCCTGATCTTTGTCCAGGCCGATGTACAGGCTCTTCTTTTCATTGTCGCCTTTTTTGGACAGGATATAGTAGGTGTTTTTCTTTATATTTCCTCTGGAGTCCTTGACCGGTACGAACCTGAAGAGCTGGTTATCCTGGTTCCTGCTCGTTTTCCCGTTGTGCAGTACGCGCCCGGTCTTGCTGTCGTCTTTTTCGGAGTCGATGAAATAGCCGGAGCCGCTGTAGCGGATGCTGTAGTAATACACGCCTCCTGACGTTACCTGCTCAAATTTCATCGTGCAGTCACGGCCGTTGTATTCGTCCAGATGGACGCAGGCGTTCTTTCCGGTCCCGTTGGTGTTCCAGCGGTAATTCTTGTTCGCCGCCGGGTAGATCGCCAGGTATTGGGTTATGTCCAGCCGGGCAGATTCCAGCGCGCCCGCCATGGGTTCCGGATCGCCGACGATCTCTTCGGCGTTGGCAGAGGGCTCTTCGGAAGGCTCTTCGGCGATCTCTTCTGCCTCCGCGTTCAGGTCCTCCTGTGTGTCTGGCGTTTCCTCTGGCTGCACTTCTGGCGTTTCCCTGGGTGTCTCTTCGGATGGGGCTTCCGGAGTCTCTGAGACTTCCGGCTCCTCGGATGTGCTGTCCGCTTCCCCGGCCGGATCTGTCAGATCTGTTTTTGGGCCTTCCTCCGGCGTTTCTCCTATCTCCCCGGAGTCCCCGGGTGTCTCTTCGGGCTGTTCTTCAGTGGAGCCCGCCGTATCTGTATCCGGCGCGGCCTCCGGTGTTTCTTCCAGAATGGCTTCCTGCTCAGGGAGCGCACTCTCCAGGACGGCCGCCCTCGCGGACGTTCCACATGTTCCCAGCAGCAAGGCCATCGTCAATAAAATGGCCAATGCCTGCCGGCTTTTTTCTTTCCATGATCGTTTCATAAACTTTTCCTTTCCTTCATCTTACAACAGTTTCAGGTTCCTGGCCGCCAGCACCGCTTCCGCCTTGCCGGAGACGCCCAGTTTTTTGTAATTTTGTTTGTTGTGGTACCGGACCGTCTCCACGCTCAGGGAGAGCTGCCGGGCGATCTCGCTGACGGACAGCCCTTTTCCCTGGAGCCGCAGGACGGCCAGCGCGTGTTCGCAGAGATCGGGCGCCTGCACGGCGTGGCTCTTCAGATACATGGGATAGCGCAGGGCCATCTGCTGGGTCTCTTCCAATACTTTTTTAAACCATGTCTTATCCAGGGTGTCCGTAGGGACCCATTCTCTGCGTGCGCGTTCCAGGAGCGGGAGGATGGCCGCGCCTTCTTCGCTGATCAGCCGTACGAAACGGTATCGGCAGATCCGCTGCAGCAGCGCGGTCATGTCTTCGAGCCAGTCTTCCCGGCCCATCCGGTATCGGACGAGGACCGCCAGCAGGCCCGCTTCCATCTGGATATACGTGCGGCTGTACGCGCTCGCGTAATCCAGGAGTTTTTCCAGCAGCATGTGGGCCCTTGAGTATTCGCCGGACTGCAGATAGCACCGGACTTTCGTGAGATACCGGTAACGGTCCATGATGAAAAAATCCTGATCCTCGTTCGGTGCGCCCGCCATCCACGTATCCACCGCCGCCCGGTCGCCGCTGTAGAGGGCCATGCGGCAGCGCAGCGTGCGCAGATTGGGCAGGAGCTGGACGGCGCCTTCCTCATGCACTTTCTTTTCAAATGAATCCAAAAGGTGGACGGCCATGTCTTCCTTGCCATGGAACAGTTCCAGCCGCACCTGCAGGCCCACGGAGACAAAACCCAGCTCCAGTGTCCCGCCCCGCTCTGTCTGCGCTTTTCCACGGCTTAAGAGGGTCAGGACTTCATATGTATCCTCGCCCTTTTCGTAGCCGCTCTCCCCCAGAGCGATGGACACCAGTCCTTTTCCGTGCTTTCCCAGCGCGCGTTCTGCCAGGCCGCCGATGGACGCGGCCAGTTCCCGGTCCCGTTTGCTCCACGCGCAGAAATCCTTTCCCCCGTTCATCAGCGAAGGCAGGTTGCTGGTGACGGAAAATTCCGGCAGGAAGATGTCCCGGTCCCGGATCAGAGCGGGCAGGCGCTTGAAGATCTTCAGGATGTCCTGGCTGCCCCGGTGGGGGAGGGCGATGTCCAGATAGGTCAGATAGCTCAGCGCTTCCCGGCGTTTGGCCCCGCGTGCCACATCCCCGGTACTTTTCAGATGCCCGTACCAGCGCTCGCTCTCCGCAGTCCGCATCAGCAGCGAATAGAGCATGCTCATGCCCGCCATCAGGACCACGTTGCCGAGGATATCTTCTTCCCGCAGACGCAGGTAATATGCCCGCAGTTCGTAATACCATCCATTTCCCGGATTCCGTCGGGCATTCGAGATCAAGAGCGTGCGGATCCGGTCTGTGTGGCCGGACTGGCTATACATATCCAGGGCTTTTGGCAGCTGCCCATGCATCTCATAATACAGGCCCGCATTGTACTGGCATTCGCTGACCCGTCTGCCATATAGTCTCTGTGCCCGCTGTGCCAGTGTCTCCTTTAGGAGGGGACGGAACCGGTAGACGTCTTCCTCCTGAAAGAGAAAATTCCCGGCGGCGCAGGCGCGCGTCAGCATCTGCTCTGCCTGAGGATCTCCGGTGATCATTTCCGCCAGGGGGATCGTGAACGATCCCACCACGCTGACCTGCATGAGAAAATCCAGAAGATCGCTGTCCCACTGGGTGATGACCTCGTTTTCCAGATATTCCCGGAAGATCCTGGCATTTTCCTCGACCAGCCTGGGGCCGTATGTCTTTCCCTCCGCCAGCATCCGCGCCAGATGACGGACCGCGTAGGCGTTTCCCTCATTATTCTGACAGATCTGCGCGGCTATCCCTTCCTTCAGGGAAACGCCGTATCCAGACATATATTCCTGCACGCCCGCTTCATCCATCCGCAGATCCTCCTCACCGACCAGGATGAAACCTTTCTTGAGATACAGCGGTGTCAGCCAGGGCGGCGGCGCGCTGCGCCCGATCAGGATCAGCCAGACGTTTGGATCATCCGCCAGTGCCAGCACGTTTTCCCGCCGCGTCTTTTCCTCCAGGAACTGCACGTCGTCCACCACGGCCACCGGATCGAGGGAGAGACGGTCCGGATCCCATGTGCCGGCCCCGTCCGGCGCGCAGGAAACATAATGAAATGCCAGACGCTCTTTCTCCAGATACTTTTTTGCCAGCGCGGTCTTGCCAAATCCAGTGGCTCCGTAAATATAGACCGTATGGAGGATATCCTGGGCGGCGTGCAGTTTCTTCCATGCTCTCTCCGGCCGGATATACCTGTCTTTCTGCCTTGGCATCTTCCTTCTCCTTTCTCATTTTCTTCATATTAACATGAGATAAAGGAAAAAGGAACTACCCGTTCGGGTAGTCCGGCAGTCTGGATCATAAAGGTCAAAAAAGTATTGACAATATTACAAAGGGGGGGGGTAGAATATAGAAGACAATTTATATATGCTGAGTTGAGCGATCGCGCAACTCACTCACCGAGGTCTTAGTCGGATGATATAGCAAGAGCGCCATATCGTATGACGGAAGTCTCTCGTGTGAAGGAAAGGAGGATATTTTTATGAAAAAGTGTTTGCACACGGCTGCACAGGAGTTTGGTCAGAGAAGACATCGATATCTGAGGGGGCTGCTCATCGCTGGTCTTGCTTTTTTTATGGCAGTGGCCGGGATCTTTACGGACTCAGAGCCAGTCGAGGCCGCGGCGCCAAGACTGAACAGGCAGAGTGCTTCCATCAACGAGGGAAAGAGCGTCACTCTGACCGTGAGAAACGCTTCGGCAAAGGTGACCTGGAGCACCAGCAATCCCAGGGTAGTCCGGATCACAAAAAGATCGGGGGCCAAGAGCTCCAAGGCTACACTCAAGGGGGTCAAGGCAGGAAAAGCCAGGATCACCGCAAAAGTAGGAAAAAAACGTTTGACCGCTGTCATTACCGTAAAACATGTACATAGATGGCGCGGGTATGCGACATGTACGTCAAAAGATACTTGTCGGACTTGCGGCGCCCAGCGGGGACGTACCATGCCGCACGATTGGATGCGGGCGACCTGTCAGCGTCCGGAGACTTGTGCCGAATGCGGCAGGACGAGAGGCGGGAGGACCAGCCACAGCTATGGGGCGGACAACTTCTGCAGCATGTGCCGCCAGAGGAACCTGCATGCCTATATGAGCATCTATATCCCGAATTATAGTATTGGGATGGGGGATCTGATGTATTTTGACTTGATCACGAATACGAATATATATACGAGAGTATTTGCGAATGATCCCCAGGGATATGGGACAGCCACTGCGTACGATGCACACCATCGGATGCTCAAAAGGATGATCGCATGGGAAAACAATGCCGCATCCACCAGTCTTCAGCTCAGCGGCGGTGCAGGAACATATACGTTCTGCCTGCGTTCTTCTGATTTTGCATCGTTCCGTTTTCCATCGGACGGGAGCATCGAATTTGAACTGTGGTTTGCGAGCGAACATTATCGGATCAGTGTAAAGTGTTCTAACGATCTGGCCTCAAATTACACATTTACCCGTCTCCCGTGATTTTTACGGAGCAGTACGATACAAGGAGGAGCAGGTTGAAGAAAATGATCCTTACAGGACTGGCCTTGGTCTGTCTGACGGCTTCTCCGGTCTGGGGAGAGGGTCATGTGGGTGATGAGGGAGTTTTGGACAGCAAAGTGAGCCATAGGGCGGACGGCTATCATCAGATCGGCTTTCAGGTGCCGCTGGCGGATACGGATACGGAAGAAGGCCGAGCTTTTATGGCAGAGATCCCGTCTGCCTATGACCAGCGGTGGGTGCTGCCGCCAGTGAGGGACCAGGGAGATTACGGTGCCTGCTGGGCTTTTGCCGCTATGGCATCGGCGGAAGGGGGACTGATCTTCCAGGGAAAACAGGTGGGCGGAGAGATCGTGGACAACAGCGTGGATCTGTCTGAATATCAGTTGGCACATTTTATGTATTTTAATGCGGACGATCCGCTGCAGAATACCGGGGGAGATCAGACCATTGCATTGGAGGGCGGCAGGGATATCAGTGGCCCTGCTTCCCAGGGGCGTTGGAGGGACTATCTGGACGCGGGCGGAAATAACTGTTATGCGACCTGGACCATGGCTGGATGGAAAGCGGGGGCCGACGAGGTATCGGCTCCCTATGATAGTATCGCGGCCACCCAGGGAAGACTGGACAGCAGCGCGGCCTTTCAGGATAAAGTCCATATGCAGAACGCTTATTGGATCTCCATGGAGCAGCCGGACCTGATCAAACAGATGATCATGCACTATGGAGCGGCAGCCGCCAGTTATATGGATGGGGCTGAGGCATTTGACAGGGAGACGGATGCTTATTATTCCGGCCTGACTTATGAGGAGGCTTTAAGCCGGGAGGATTATGGCGGCCATGCCATTGCCCTTGTGGGCTGGGATGACGACTATAGACGGGATGATTTCCAGGAAGGCTGCCGGCCGGATCGTGACGGTGCATGGCTGGTGAGGAACAGTTGGGGTGACTGGGGCGATCAGGGATATTTCTGGATCTCTTATGAAGAACAGACCATGGAAGATATGGTCATCGTATGCGATTTTGAAGATGCGGAAGATCACGACTATAATTATCAGTATGACGGAAGCTGTGGAGTGGACAGTCTGGATATCCAGGCAGGCCAAGCGGTGGCCAATGTCTTTCAGGTAAAAGGGGAAGGAGAACAGCTTTTGGATGCCGTCGGGATCGGGCTCGCAGACACTGATCTTACATTCTCCATTCAGATCTATAAAGATCCGCCGCGGGGAAGACCAGAAAGAGGCATTCCCATGTTCTCTGTGCCGCAGCGGGAAACAGAGCTCTGTGTCGGATATCATACCATCAGATTACAGCAGCCGGTCTTCTTAGAACAAGGGCATACGTTTTCTGTGGTGTTTACATTTGAGGATGCCGGCAGGGTTTTTGTGGACAGTACATATAGAGCGGATTGGATCCGTTTTGTCAATGAGACAGCCCCGGATCAGAGTTTTTTGCTCCGTGGAGACGGGAGCAGTATCGATCTGCATACAGGCACTTCTGGATATTGGGGAGGAGATCCTTGTTCAGTCCGGATCAAAGCGTTTACTAAACGTGCCGCAAGAGAGGTGGTGCAAAAAGCGAGTCCTGGACAGGACGGTCTCTATGAATGCCGTTATCTGGACGGTCAGCCAGCCGTATCCGCGACGATCAGTGCGCCCGCACGGATCCAGTTGTCCGCAGATGTGGTCGATCTGCTGGATGGGGACGGTCGTCCATCTGTTGTAGGGGTCTATGATGCGGATGGGTACATGATCGATCCGTCCCATTATACTATATCTTATAGCGCTGAAGATCCCGCTATCCTCGGAGAGCATTCTGTCCGGATAGATTTTCACGGGGACTTATACACGGGCAGTCTTGAGCGGGAGTATACTTTAGTCTTATATCTGCCCCCGGTACAGGATATAAGGGCCTCTTCATCTTCTGACAAGATCCGGCTGAGTTGGAGGGAAGATGAGCGGGCAGACGGTTACTATGTCTATGCGGCGGCTTCTCCAAATGGTCGATATGATGAGATCGCAACTTTATACGGAAGCAGTCCTGCCGCGTATACTTATGAGGGTCTGGACAGCGGGCAGGACTATCATCTTCAGGTGCGATCTTATAAAAAGATAGAAGATCAAGTCTACGTCAGCGATGCCTGGGAGGTGTTAAGGTGTGCGACCAGCCCTGCTAAGGTAAAGTCTTTACGGGCGTCTGGGCAGACTACCCGAACGATAAGATTGTCCTGGGAGAGAGTAAGAGGAGCCAGCGGATATCAGATATACCGTTATGGCAGGGGGTGGGAGCTGGCGGCAGATGTGAGCGGTGCCGTGACCAGCTACACGGATAAAGACCGCAGGCCGGGGACAACGCAGAGATACAAGGTGAGAGCTTTTCGTGAGAATGGCAGTTACAGAGCTGACGGCAGTTTTTCTGACGAGATGATCACCAGCACTACACCCGCAAAAGTAGGATTTCTTCAGGTCTCGGCGCGCGGCAGATCTTATGTAAAGCTCAGATGGGGGAAGACAAAAGGAGCCAGCGGATATCAGATATATGTTTATAACAGATCCAGGGGAGACTATGTGAGAGCGGCTACGGTCGCCAAGGGCAGCACAGTAAGCCGGAAGATGGGTTCTCTGAAAAAGGCATCGGAATATAGATATAAAGTAAGAGCCTACAGGAAAGTGGGTGGCAAGACGATCTATGGCCCATTTTCCCGTGTAAAAAAGGTCAGGACCAAGAAATAGAGGAACACCGCTTTTCTGATATAAATAGAAGATATCAGAAAGGCGGTGTTTTTGTTTGGCCCTGTCCTATAACCTGTCGCAGCCGATCTTGACCTTTTTCTCCCTGGGCGTCAGTTTCTCTGCCGGATATCCCACGGCCATCGCCGACATGATCTGGTAGCCGTCCGGCAGACGCAGCTTCTCGATCACCTCCGGGTGGCTGCGCAGTTTTCGCAGGCATCCCCAGATATAGGTGCTGCCAAGCCCCAGGGCTGTAGCCTGCAGCATCATATTTTCTATGATACAGGCAGCATTGCAGTATTCTATATGATCTTCTGAGATATCCCCTGCGGATACAAAAAATAGTGTGGCCGCCCCATAGAATGGATCCACCCGCTTTCCGGTCTTTGGAGAGACCAGCATGGCGGCCTGACGGATCTCTTCCAGGAGCTGCGGTGTCCGTACCACCGTGATATGAGTCGTCTTATCATCCCCTGCGGCCAGCGGCGCCGTCTGAGCCGCGTCCAAGATCTTTTCCAGTTCATCGTCCGTGATCTGCTGTGGCAGATAAGCCCTTGTCGTACGGCGTGTGTGTAAAACCTGTTCGAATTCCATATATCCTCCTTTTACATCTTATTATCGCCCGGCAGGCGGCAAAAGATAAGCTGGACGGGCTGCTTGAAGATCTTATTTGATCCCGCTCAAGGTCAGCCCCTCTTTGAACCGTCCCTGTATGAATACATAAAATATGAACGGCGGCAGGAAGTTTATGACCGCGCACGCCATGGTCAGCCCCACATCGGTGTTGAACTGGGTCTTCATCATGCTCAGGGCCAGCGGCAGGGTCTTCATCTCGGCTTTCGTAGAGGCCACCAGCGGCCACAGGAAATTGTTCCAGGCGCCCACGAATGTGAAGATCGCGAGGGCCAGCACAGAAGAGCGCACCAGCGGCAGGACCACCTTAAAGAAGATCCGGAGAGGACCGCATCCGTCGAGCCTCGCCGCGTCGATCAGGTCTTTGGGCACGTCCAGGATCGCCTGCCGCATGATGAATACGCCGAAGGCCGTGGGCAGCGGCAGGATCAGCGCCCGGTAGGTGTTCAGCCATCCCAGGCCCTTGGTGATCAAAAAGAGCGGGATCACGATGACCTCCGAGGGGACCACCATGGTCATGACCAGGAACAAAAAGAGCTTGTCGTTGCCCTTAAAATCCATTTTTGCAAAGGCGTACCCGGCCAGGGAGCAGACACCCACCGTCAGGATCACGCCCGCCACAGCCACGAACACGCTGTTGAAGATATACCGTCCGAAGCCGTCCATGGCGAAGATCTTCTGATACTGCATCAGGGAGAGCTTGTCCAGGGACAGGTCCAGGTCGTGGGCGTTGATCGTGGACTTGAAAGACATCAGGAACATATAGAGGAACGGGAAGATGCTCCCGATGATGATCCCGATCAGCAGGATGCCGGACAGTGTATGTCCCAGGATCTTTTTAAAAGAACGCGTATCTGTTTTCATGAAACCTCCGAAGCCTCCCTTTTCATCATTTTGTGCTGTAAGAGCGCCACAGCCAGGATCACTAGGAACAGCACATTGGAGATGGCCATCGCATACCCGGCGGCTCCGGCGCTGAAGCATTTGGAATAGGCATAGACCACCAGCGTGGTGGATGCGTTGTTGGGCCCGCCCCCGGTCAGGTTGAAGATCAGGTCGAAACACTGCAGGGAGTTGGTGGTGGACAGGAACACGCCCAGGATGATCGTGGGTCTTAGGAGCGGCAGCGTGATCGAGAAAAAGCCGCGGATCTTCCCGGCTCCGTCCATCTTGGCCGCTTCATGGTATGTGTCGGGGATCGACAGGAGTCCGGATGTATAGATCACCACATAATAGCCCATCCATTTCCATATGGCCACCATGCCCACGGTGATCAGGGCAGTCTTGGCGTTTCCCAGGAGCATGGACGGCTGGATCTTAAAGAGGCCGAAGAAATGCTCCACGAGAGGGATCTTCCCGTTTAAGAGTTCCCGCCATACCACGCCGGTGACCGCGGGGGCGCAGATGACCGGGATGAAGATGACGCTGTTGGCCAGCCTGCCGAGAAAGCGTTTTCTGTTTGCCGTCAGGAATACGGAGATCCCGATGGCCAGGACGGTCTGGAGGGGCACGATCAGCACCATCAGCTCCAGAGTATTCTTCAATGCCTTGGTAAATCTGCTGTCCGACATCAATCTTGCATAATTCTTCGTTCCGATGAAGACCGGTTCCGTCATGATATTGTATTTTGTGAAACCTAATATGATCGAACCGATCACGGATCCGATCACAAAGAGGACGAGGATGGCTGTGATCGGCGCGATATAACAATATGGCGCAACCTTCGCTGCGCCATATTTCTTTTTCTTACTCATCATTCTTTATCTGCCCAATATTCATCCAACAGTCCGTTCGCGTATTCTTCCGCCTCTTTCAGCCCGTCGTCCACCGATAGTTCATCGCTCATGATCCCCTGGAAGTCCGCGGAGAGCTGGGTGAGGATGTCCACACCGCAGGGACCCACCTGCAGACCGTGCCATTTATCCAGGTCGTCTGTGTAGATCCGCTCCATCTTCGCATCGCCCACGTAGGGTTCGCTCTTTGTCAGCGCCGCGCCGGGGCATTTCGCATGATATTGTTCCATGAATGCCGCGCCGGTCACATACTTGATGAAGTCCATGGCCAGATCCGGGTCTTCTGCCGCGCTCATCAGCGTCAGGCAGTCTGTGGCGCCGAATGTGCCGAACTCTTTATTTTTCAGGGAGGTGACAAAATCCCATTTTACGTCGGGATAAGTCTCGCCGAATACAGTCTCGTCCGTCTGGGAGGATCTGTATACGCCGAAGGCGGCTTTTCCCTGGCCGAAGACGGTGGCGAAGGCGTCGGACCAGGAGAGGGACATGAAGTCGGGGTTCATGTACTGGACCATGTCCTTGAGCCAGGTGACAGCCTCTGTCCCGGCCTCGTTCGCAAAGGCGACTTTCTTTAGGTCGTCTTCGTAGATCTGGCCGCCGTTCTGCCACAGGGCGTTGTAATAATAGGCGTTCAGGATCTGCATCGCGCCCACGTCGCTGGTGCTCATGCCGCATGCGTACCCGAACTGATCGATCTCGCCGTCGCCGTCCGTGTCTTTCGTGGCCGCTTCACAGATCCGCGCAAAGTCCTCCCAAGTCTCCGGGGGCGTTTCGTTCAGATCCGCCAGGATCTGTTCGTTATAATACAGGATGAACGGAACGCCGGTCACCAGCGGCCAGCCGTACTGCCCGTCCATCATGAAACCATTTTCCAGGTATTTGTACTCGTCTTTATCTTCATCTGTCACATAGCTGGACATATCCGCCACCGCGCCCGCGTCGATGTACGTGGGGAACATCTCATTGTACATATAACCTACGTCCGGACCCTCGCCGGAATTGAGCGCTGTGGTGTAGGTCTCCTCGTATTTATCCCAGGGGACCACGGTGATGTTGACCTTGCAGCCGTTCTCCTCTTCCCAGTCGGACATCAGGCCGCCCCAGTTGTTGACCGTGTCATCGTCCAGAGGGGGCACCCATACCTCCAGGGTCTTTTCGGCGGCTTCCTTTTCGGCGGCTCCGGCCGTGTCCTCTTTCTTGCCGTCATCGCTGCCGCCGCCTCCGCATCCGGATAAGAGTGTCACGGACATCGCGCCGATCAGCAGCATGCTCAAGAGTTTCTTTTTCATAGATAGATCTCCTCCTAAATGTATATATTCACTGATAGTCTACCATTTTTTGGATATATATTCAATAGATTGCACAGATAAATATAAATTTTTTTGATACAAAGATCAGCTTTATTGATATATATGATCGCGCGCCGCGTCCATAAAGGAGTCGATCTGTTCCGGACGGACGGTATCCGGCAGGTCGCAGCCGGTGGCCAGGGTATAGCCTTTTGGGGAGCGGATCCCTGCGCGGATGCAGGCGTGTACGGCGTCCTGGATCTCTTTTTTCGACCCGTATAGGATCCCCACGGGATCCACATTTCCCGCGATCGGGATATGGCTCCCCAGCTCGGCAGCGGCCCGCCCCAGGTCGACCACGTTGTCCAGGCTCAGTTCATTTAGGGTGTACTGGCGCAGGTAAGGCCAGATCTTGTAGGTCTTCCCGCACATGTGCAGGGAGGTCTTCCGGCCCGTCTTCGCGTACACATAGTCGGTCAGCTCTTTCGTGTAAGGCCAGACGAACCTTTCGTACATCTTCGGCCCGATCAGCATGGGATTGGCCACCGGATCTGCCATGGCGATGCCCACGTTATATCCCGCCGCCGCGTCGATGCAGGTCTTCTGGCTGTCCGTGACGATCCGCATCAGACGGTGGATCTCCTGCGGATGTCTCTGGCAGTCGCGCATCAGCATCTCCACGCCCCGCAGGTCCGCCGCGATGGTAAAAGGCCCTCCGATGCTCATCTCCACGGGCACGATCTGGGACGCGTGCTCGCACAGCAGTCCTGCCCCCTGCAGGAAATCACGGATCCTGGGGTCTGTCTCCGCGCGGACCGGCTCCAGAGCATCCAGCAGACGAAGATCCTCCAGAAGGGGCTTGTCCCGGTCGGCGGATGTCCCCCGCAGGGCTTCGGAGATCCCCCGCGTGTTGGGGCCGATCACGATGCGGTCGTAGCCGTAGCGGTTGAAGAGGATGATCTCGGCCTCAGCCATCTTGGCGGGATCGTGCCAGAGCGCGTGGGCGGAGATGCCCGTCAGGAGACATTTGGCCCCGTCCATGAAAGGGACGCAGGGGACGCGGTCCACGGGCTGGCCGGCGGCGAGGGCTTTCTTTCGTTCGACGGGCGTCATCTCATCGGATGGATGTTTATGGATCTTCAGATGCATGGTGGATCCTCCTTATATTCTTTTTTGATATCTGTCTGTGGTATTTTATCATGTAAAAAAAAGTGAATCAAGAAGATCAGATATCGTATGGGCATGGAACACGGATCTATTTGATTTTGGCAAAAAAAACAGATATACTGTAGAGTATGACACGAAGCGAGGGAGGCAGATCCAAGATGAAACATACCCGGAAGATCCCCGCCCTGATCATCAGCATGATCGTCATAGGCGGAGTGAGCATATACGCAGCAGGGGTCCTGGGAGGGATGATGAAGGAGGATCCGGAAAAACTGCTCAGAAAATACATGGAGCATATCGAGGATGGGGACTACGACGCCATGTACGCCATGGTCAGTCCGGAGAGTGTCCGCGGTCTTGGAAAGGAGGGCTATATAGAGCGCAATTCCAGGATCTACGAGGGCATCGAGGCGCATGACTTTGAGGCACAGGACATCGTAGCCGAGGAGCAGGAGGACGGGCGCGTGGCCGTCACCTACCGCGGATCCTTTGACACGCTGGCAGGTGAGATCACATTCACAGGACGCGCGGTATTCGTCGATACAGAAGAGGGCTGCCGGCTGGCCTGGGAGGACAGCCTGATCCATCCGGATCTTACCAGGACTGATAAGATCCAGGTCTTTACCGAACAGGCAAAGAGAGGAGAGATCCAGGACCGGGACGGAAAGACGCTGGCGGGGGAAGGCACGGCATCCTCGGTGGGCATCATCCCGGGAAAGATGGCGGACCGGGAGGCGGCGGTCGCACAGATGGCCTCTCTGCTCGAGACAGACGCGGACAGCATCCGGCGCGCGCTGGAGGCGGACTGGGTCCGGGAGGACACCTTCGTCCCCGTCGCCACGATCCCGAAGGTGGACGACCTGGCATTATTATCCCCGCAGACGGATGAGGCCCTGCTGAGAGAATACGGGCGGCAGGAACAGCTCCTGGCCCTCCCGGGCGTCATGATGACAGACATACAGACCCGCGCCTACCCGCTGGGACCCGCCGCGGCCCACCTGATCGGATACGTCCAGGAGGTGACCGCCGAGGACATAGAGAACGATCCGGAGGCAGGCTACACACCCGGCAGCATGATCGGCAGGAGCGGGATGGAGGGACTCTATGAAAAAGCGTTAAAAGGCAGGGATGGGTGTAAGATCGCCATCGTCGACAAAGACGGGAACACGAAAAAGACCCTGGCCGAGATCCCAAAAGAAGACGGCAGGGACATCCGGCTGACGATCGATCAAAAGCTGCAGGCATCCCTCTACGCCCAGTTCAGGGACGACCGCGGCTGCTCTGTGGCGATGGATCCATACACGGGCGAAGTCCTGGCGCTGGTCAGCACGCCCTCCTACGACGACAACGCCCTGGTAAACGGCCTCTCCCAGGAGAAATGGACGGCTCTGGAAGAAGACGCAGACCGGCCCTTATACAACCGTTTCCGCCAGATCTGGTGTCCCGGCTCCACGTTCAAGCCGGTGGTCGCCGGGATCGGACGGACGACGGGCCGGCTGGACCCCAACGAAGACTTCGGGAACGAAGGGCTGGAGTGGCAAAAAGACCCCTCCTGGGGATCCTATCACGTGACCACACTGCAGGCATACGAACCCGTGATCATGAAAAACGCGCTCATCTATTCAGACAACATCTATTTTGCAAAAGCGGCGCTGAAGATCGGGGCGGAGGAACTGGCCCGGTCGCTGGACGCTCTGGGCTTCGGCCAGCGCCTGCCCTTCGAGATCCAGATGGAACCCTCCCAGTATTCCAACACGGACACGATCGGCACAGAGATCCAGTTGGCGGACAGCGGATACGGGCAGGGCGAGATCTTAGTGAACCCGCTGCATCTGGCGAGCATCTACACAGCCTTCTTAAACGGCGGCGACATGATCCGGCCCTATCTGGAATACAGGGGAAATGGGCCCGGCGAGGTATGGATCAGCGGCGCTTACTCCGGAGACGCCGCAGGAGAGATCGCGGAGGCGTTAAGAGAGACAGTCAACGATCCTAAAGGCACCGGATATGCGGCCCACCGGGAGGACCTCGTGCTGGCCGGAAAGACAGGGACCGCCGAGCTGAAAGCCACACGGGAAGATACGAACGGCACGGAGATCGGATGGTTTGCCGTCTTCACGGCAGAGCGGGAGACGCCGCGTCCGCTCCTCCTCAT
This sequence comes from uncultured Lachnospiraceae bacterium, assembly GCA_910584115.1. GTDB lineage: Bacteria > Bacillota > Clostridia > Lachnospirales > Lachnospiraceae > MGBC164599. The sequence continues at coordinate 1,324 of CAJTYN010000030.1, read as the reverse complement.
CAGCATGGTGGAGGATGTAAAAAACAGCGGCGGCAGCGGCTACGTGATCGCAAAAGACAAGGCGGTACTGGACGGATATCTGAAAGGACAGTGATATGTGCATACGAAAAAAGACATTTACCTATCTCTCGCTCATCGGACTCATTGTATCTCTGGCGCTGCTGCTGTGCGCCTGCGCGGATCAGGAGCCGAAAGCGCCCGCCAAAGATATGGCGGTCAGGACGGAGACAGAGCAGGAGGATCCGGGGGACAAGGGCTATGACCTGCCGATCGGAGACTCTGAGAAAGAAGAGACAGAACGAGAATGCATCGCCCTCATGGAACAGATGCAGGACATCTATGCGGTGGCGGACGACGGGACTGATAAAGCTGAGGATATGAACGCGGCGCTCCCCGACGAGACGATCCGCCAGATGGAGGACGTGATCAGTGCATCAGGCGCCTCCGTCCTGGGTCCCGGGAAATACCCGGCCATGAAAAACTACCAGGCGATGGAAGACTTTCTGGAAGACTGCAGCCAGGAAAAAGCCGGCCAGGCCGTTTTATACGAGATCTCCCAGGACGGGGGACTGCGGCGGAAAGAATACATCTGCGACGGGGCGGACATAGAGCTTCTCTCGGCGCGTGCGCAGTGGGTACAGGGCGCGCCCGTGGTCACATCCATCTCCCGCACCCGTCTCATGGAATGGCGCTACACAGAGAAAGGATGGTTCATCTATGAGCTGTGCGTGCCGGAACCGCCAGAGGTCACGGAAGTCGTGGACGGGAGCTGCGCCATCCGGGTAAAGCCGCTGGACGACACATGCCGCGGACTCTCCGAGAAATACGCGCAGCCTCTGGGATACCAGGGCAACAACCTCCTGTGTTCCGACTGGGACGCCGCGCATATGGAGGCACTGGACTATAACGGCGTGTACGAGTATCTGTACCGGATAAAGACCGGGGAAGACCTCCGTCCGGCAGACTGCCCGGACGGCATCCCTGCAGAAGACTTCGAAGCGGTGATCACGGAATACCTGCCGGTGACGGCCGATCAGATCCGCCAGTGGGCTGTCTTCGACGAAGAGCACCAGACCTATAAATGGACGGGACTCGGATGCACCACCTATGTCCTCGCCTACTTCAGCGTCTCAACGCCGGAAGTCACGGCCGTCCGTGAAAACGACGACGGGACGCTCACACTGCAGGTGGAGGCCGTTTGCAAAAAGAGCGGTGACGACGCGGCCCTGATCCACGAACTCACGGTAAAACCTGAGGAAGACGGCCATTTCAAGTATCTGGGAAACAAGATCATAAAGAGCGGGAGGGAAGAGATACCGGCTTA
>CAJTYN010000029.1 GCA_910584115.1 uncultured Lachnospiraceae bacterium | reverse complement strand
AAGGAGAGTTATCGAAGTGGTCATAACGAGCTGCACTCGAAATGCAGTTGTCCTTTACTGGGCACGTGGGTTCGAATCCCACACTCTCCGTCTTTAAAAAAGCCTGGCGATCCGGGCTTTTTTATATACGATCATCCCAAAGGAAAGAAGGCGCTATGGGAAAAGAAACGAACGTCATGCTGGATTTAAAAGCAGAGAACAGGAATCGCATTTTTAACGCGATCAGAGAAGACGGCAACATCTCGGGTTCAGAATTATCCTATAGACTGCAGTTGAGCCGCCCGACCATAACCTCCAACCTGAATGACTTAAAGGAGGAAGGCTTGATCTATGAATGCGGCTCCCTGGGACACACCGGGGGAAGGCGTGCCAGAGCATACGCTGTGAATGCAGATAAAAAGATCGCCATAGGGATGGATATCACACGCGATCACATCACTGTGATCATGACGGATCTTTTGGGCAGACTCATTTATGAAAAACAGGTCCGAAAAGGATTTTCACAGACCGCGGACTACAAGAAATATCTCGGACAGCTGGTGGAAGACTCTATCCAAGAGCATCATCTCCAGGGATCGCAGATCTTAGGCGTCGGGATCGCGGTGCCGGGACTGACCACAGAGGATCATCAGGAGATCTTTTATGGAGAGATCTTACACTCCACAGGTCTGACAGTCAGCGATCTGTGCCGTCATATCCCCTACCCTTGTCGGTTTTATAACGACGCCGCTGCCGGCGGATACGCGGAGATCTCTCAAAGGCCGGAATTGTCAGACGTTTTCTACATCAGCCTGAGCAATAACATCGGCGGCGCGGTCCTCATCGGGCATAAGGTCTACCGGGGGGAAGGGCCGCGCAGCGGCGAAGTCGGCCATATGACCCTTTTTCCGGATGGGAGAGAATGTTATTGCGGCAAAAAGGGATGTTTTGAAGCATACTGTAATGCGGCGGTACTCACCGACACATGCGGCGGCAGCTTAGATACTTTTTTTGAAAAACTGGCGCTCGGGGACGGAACCTGCCGGACCGTATGGGAAAGATATCTGGAGCATCTGGCGATCGCCGTCAATAACGTCCGCATGTTGTTTGACTGCAAAGTCATATTGGGCGGTTACGTCGGCGCGCACATAGAAGAATACCTCCCCCATTTAAAGGAGATCGCGTCTGATCGGAATACCTTTGAAAAAAACGGGGATTACCTGCTGGCATGCAGAGTGAAAAAAAATGCACTGGCATTCGGAAGCGCGCTGCCCTTCATTCACGAATATTGGAAAACGGTATGATCTTGCAAGCACTTAAGGCTTTGGAACACTGAAAGGTTCCAGAGCCTTTTTTGTGTGCGGATCATCATAAAAAAATATGCTCATATCTCTGAAATCCTATTGACGATCACACAACATTCAATTATAATCCAATATGTAAAATAGATTAGCAAAACAGATTAATAAATCAAAGATGCGAAACAGGATCTGAAAGGAGCGCGTATCATGAGAAATGTACCTGCTACAATGAAAGCATTAGTCGCCTACGGAAAAGAAGATTACCGGTTGGAGCTGGATCATCCCACACCGGAATGCGGACCGGATGACATCATCATCAAGACAGAGGGCTGCGGCGTGTGCGCCAGCGACTTGAAATGCTATCACGGCGCGGCCATGTACTGGGGAGACAGTGTGCAGCCGTCATGGGTGGAACCGCCATTCATCCCGGGCCATGAGTTCTTAGGACACATCGTGGAAATGGGCGAGAATGTGAAAGGTTTTGATATCGGAGACCGGATCGCGGCGGATCAGATCGTACCTTGCGGCGAATGCCGATTCTGTAAGAGCGGAAGATACTGGATGTGCCAGCCGCATGCGATGTTTGGTTTCCAGAGCGGAAACAATGGCGGCATGGCAGAATATGTGAGATATCCAAAGACGGCAGTGATCTCAAGAGTCCCAATGGATATGCCCTTAGAAAAAGCATTGCTGATCGAGCCATATAGCTGCTCCAAGCACGCCGTTGACCGCGCGGGCATCACAAATGAAAATGTGGTCGTGATCTCCGGAGCGGGCACTTTGGGGTTGGGTATGATCACCTATGCCCGGATGAAAAATCCGGCGCGACTGATCGTATTGGATATGATCGAGAAGCGTTTGGAAAAAGCAAAAGAATTCGGCGCGGATCTTGTCATGGATCCCGGCAGAGAAAATGTGGTGGAAAAGATCCTGGAGATGACAGACGGATATGGCTGCGACATCTATATTGAAGCGACAGGTCATCCGTCCAGCGTACAGCAAGGACTGAACATGATCAGGAAATTAGGCACATTCGTGGAGTTCAGCGTATTCGGCGAGCCGGCGACTGTTGACTGGTCCATCATCGGCGACAAAAAAGAACTGGATATCCTGGGTTCACATCTGGGTCCCTACTGCTATCCGTTTGTGATCGAGCATATGGCAAAGAATGATCTAAAAACAGATGGTATCGTCTCAAAACTCTTTCCGATCGATGCCTGGGAAGATGCATTTGAACATGCATCAGGAAAATATGGGGATCTTAAAGTGGCGATCACCTTTTAGCGAAAAATGTCTCCTTTTTGATAGAGATCTGGATATGAGGATCTCTATCAAAAAGGAGTTTTTTTATAAAAGATCCGCATATACTATTGACATCAGTATATTATATGATATATAGTATTGCTAAAGAGATAATATTGAATGGAACATATCAGATGAAGGAGGGATCGCATGGTCTTTAACACAGGGGCTGCTCTGCTCGATGCCATCGTCCTGGCTGTCGTATCCAGAAAGAAGGAAGGTACTTACGGGTATAAGATCACGCAGGAAGTGCGTCAGGCGATCGCGATCTCCGAGTCCACCCTCTATCCGGTCCTGCGGCGGCTGCAGAAAGACGGCTGCCTGGACGTATACGATATGGAATTCCGTGGACGGAACCGGAGATATTATAAGATCACCGACCAGGGCGCGGCGCAGCTGGAACTCTATCAGACAGAATGGAAAAATTATGTTTCACGGATCAGCGATGTGCTGTCCGGCAATTATCCCATCAAAGAGGAAGGAGGAAGATGATGGACCGAGAAGGATTTTTGGCAGGACTTGCCCGGCTCTTAGAAGATATCCCGGAAAACGAGCGGCGGGAAGCCCTGGAATATTATGAGAACTATTTTGACGACGCGGGTCCGGAGAATGAGGCGCGGGTCATACAGGAACTGGGCGGGACACCCGAACAGGCCGCCGCAAGCATCCGCGTGGGATACAACGCCGGAAAAGCATCCGCCAGCAAGGATTATGGGGAGTATACAGAGTACGGCTACCGGGACACACGCATCCCCCGCTCTGAACAGATGCCCCGGCCGGTATCCCTCCGCAAGAAAAAGGAACGAGACAGCGCAGACCGCACAGACCACAGCAAGATCACCAAGATCGTCCTGATCGTCCTGATCCTGATCGCCACCAGCGGCATATGGCTGGGGATCTTCAGCGGGCTCATCGGTATGATCTTCGGCCTTCTGGGCGGGATCTTAGGTCTGATCTTCGGCATCGCTGCCGCTGTGCTCGCGCTGCTGGCCGGCGGGGTCGCCCTGTCCGTCTCCGGCATCGTCAGATGCCTGACTGATCCGGCCCTGGGCCTCTTGATGTCCGGCTTCGGGATGCTCTCCCTGGCCCTGGGGATCTTAAGCCTGATCCTCTGCGTCTGGCTGGCCTCGAAAGCCCTTCCCTGGGCCTCCCGATGGTCTTATGACATCCTGCGTAAGTTTTGCGACTGGTGCAGATCGAAATGGAAGATATTCAGATAGGAGGAGACTCACATGAAAAAGATATTGAAGATCGGGATCATCGCTTCCCTCGCCCTCTTTATCCTGGGCATCGGCTCTGTCATCGCCGCAGTCGCCCTCGGAGCGACCTGGGCACAATTTACAGATGCCGCAGACATACACGGAGCTTCCCTGTTATCCAGGATCTCCCATGGTCCCGGCGGCGGACACGCGGGCCAGGTCCGCTATCCGGACGTGGGTTCCCTGGACATCGATCTTGGCCGGGGTTCCCTGGAGATCTTGGAAACGGATGAGGATCAGGTCATCGTAGAGATCATATCCGACCCGGACGACTCCATCGAGAGCAGCATGCAGGACAGCACGCTGAAGATATCCTCCAAGCCGGGGGCCGCGCGAAAAGACGCCAGACTCTGCCTGTACCTGCCCGAAGACTCCTCCTATGACTTCATCCATCTGGATGCAGGGGCGGCCTCTGTCGTCGCCGGCTCCCTGGAGGCAGACCGCCTGGACGTGCAGCTGGGCGCCGGGACTTTCAGCAGCACGGGAGAGATCTACGCTGAAGGATCCACCTGGCAGGTGGGCGTGGGCGAACTGGATCTGGCCTTCTTAGACTGTGAAGATACATCCCTGGACTGCGGCATGGGGAGCATGACTGTCACCATGGCCAACAGCCGGGAGGATTATGACTGCGTTGTAACCTGCGGGATGGGCGCCGTGACCATCGGGGACGATACCGCTTCCATGGGCAGCCATACTTATAAAGGCAAGGACGCCGACGAGCGGATCACCCTCCAATGCGGAATGGGCAGCGCAGACCTGCTGTTCAACGGGGATTGATCAGATCCCTCGTATTTTATACATGTTCCCAGAAATCTCTCAGTCGCTGCTCCACACTCCCCCGACTGCACACGATGTGATCGGCCCATTCCACCGGGAACAGCCGGCGGTGATCCCGCTGGAGGAAACGGTCATCCAACAGCAGGATGACCCCTCTGTCCTCCGGCGTGCGGATGACCCGGCCCGCCGCCTGCAGCACCTTATTCATCCCCGGATAACGATACGCATAGTCATATCCCTGTCCGCCCCGCTGGTCATAATACGCCTTCAAGATCTCCCTCTCATGACTGATCTGCGGGATCCCGGTCCCCACCACTGCCACACCGATCAGGCTCTCCCCGATCAGATCGATCCCTTCGGAAAAGATCCCGCCCATCACGCAGAAACCCACCAGGCTCTCTTCTGGCGGATCTGCCCGCTCTTCCCCGCTCATCTGGAAATTTTGGAGAAATCCTTCCCTCTCTGCCTCATCCATCCCTGTTTTCTGGCAGATGCACCGCACCGGCTCCATGGCGTAGGCAGCCAAAAATTCCGCGAAGACTTCCTGCTGCATCCGGTATGACGGAAAAAACGCCAGATAATTCCCCTTCTTTGCCATCGCCATACAATATATATAGAAAGAGATCTTCTGATATTCTTCCTGGCCGCGCCGGGTATACCGGCTGCTCACATCCCGTCCCACGCACAGGCACCGCCGCCGGGGATCAAAAGGCGACTGCACATATACCGCGTAATCATCTTTCCTTTGACTGAACAATGTCCGATAGTATCCCATAGGATGCAGGGTCGCCGAAAAAAAGACCGCACTGACCCCTTTATCCAGGCATGCCTGCAGATTGCCCGAAGGGTTGACGCAGAAGAGTTTCAGGAAGAAACCGCCGTCTTCCTCCCGCTGAGTGTAGACCACGTAATCCTCATCCACCAGCTCCGCGATGTTCAGAAAATCCCGCACGATAAAATAAAATCCCAACAGGCTTTCCCGCTCCTCCCGCCCGATATCCTCCCGCTCCTCTCCCACCAGGAGCGTTTCGATCTCCCCTGCGACGTTCATCACCGCCACCGGGATCTGTCCCATATCCTTCCAGACCCGGTACGTCCCGCATTCGTTTTTCAGGACGAGGAGTTCCCGCCCCAGACGCTCAAGATACCGGTCCAGCTTCCGGGAATAGGCATAAAATCTCTCATGTGCCTCCATCACCGTCTCATAGCTGAGGACCGCGCTGTACATCTCCCGCCCCCGCTCCACCAGATTATGGGCCTCGTCGATGAGAAAGATGTGCTCGCCTTTCACACTCTCACCAAAAAACCGCCGCAGATGCGCATTGGGATCGAACACATGATTATAGTCGCAGATGACCCCGTCCACCCACACGGCCAGATCCAGGCTCATCTCATGGGGACACACCTGCCACTTGGCCGCCTGCGCCTCGATCGTCTCCCGTTTCAGCACGGCCCGGCTGGTCCAGAGTTCATAGACCGCATCGTTGACCCGGTCGAAATGGCCTTTCGCGTACGGACATTCTTCCGGGCTGCACACCGGTCTTTCCATGGGACAGATCTTCTCTTTGGCAGTCAGGGTCAGCGTCTGGAAGAGGAGTCCGCGTTCACGGAGCAGGGCGGCCGCCTCCTCCGCCACCGTGCGGGTCACCGTCTTGGCCGTCAGATAGAAGAGCTTCTCGCCCAGACCCTCCCCGATGGCGCGCACCGCCGGGAAAAAAGTGGACATGGTCTTCCCCACCCCTGTGGGCGCCTGGACGAACAGCTGCCTCTTGCTGGCGATCGCATGGTAGACCCCCCGCACGATGTCCCGCTGCCCCGGCCTGTAGGGAAAGGGAAATTCCAGGCCCCGCATGGACGCATCCCGCTCCTTCTGCCACCGCACCTGATAGTCCGCCCATTTATGATACGCCTCCAAAAGTCCCAAAAACCACTCATCCAGCTCTTTAGCCGTGTATACGCTGCGAAAACGGCGGATCTGCTCTGTCTCCATATTGCAGTAGGTCATCTGCACGGCTATCTCCCGGGACTTCTGGGATGCCGGGAGCGTCTCCATATACATGCGGGCGTAGCATCTTGCCTGGGCCAGATGCACGTCCACCGGCTCATGGAGGTACTCCAGGTCACGGAACACCCCTTTGATCTCATCAATGACAGCCACGGATCCGCCCGCGCGGTCATCGGCCGGGATGATCCCGTCCGCACGACCTTCCAGACGGAGGACGAACTCCTCGTATTCCTGCTCCCAGATAAGAGGGACCTCCGCCTGGTAGCCCGCCCCCATCTGCCGCTGGATCTTCCTGTGTATCCGGCTTCCTTTCTGCATGGCCTCCCGATCGGCCAGGGAACCCCTCCGGCCATCCAGGTCACCGCTGCGCAAGATAAATTCCACCAGGTTCCTCACCGATATCCTGATCACCCTTTTCCCCACGACTGCCTCCTAAAAACAGACAAAGCCCATCCCCTTTCTATGATATCTAGAAAAGGAACAGGCCTTGAAAAAAATATATGATACCCCTTTAAGCCACTGCTTCTTTCGCGGCGAATCTTTCCAGGACTTTCCCGAACTGGCCGTCCTTGCCGTAGCATCTGACTGTGAGCACTCTATTAAGATCCATACTCAGAACACCGAGGATCGACTTGGCATCAATGACAACGCGATTATAAAAGACATCGATGTCAAAATCGCATTTCCCAGCCGCTGTCACAAATTCTTTCACTTCCTGAATCCCGTTTAACTTGATATCCATTTCCATGATACACTCCTCCTCATGAATGAAAACAACGTCTGCAATGGGCCGTTACTGCCAGCCATGAATAGGCTTTTAAAAGTAACCTTGACTAAATTTTAGTTTGACCCATTATTACACTAAAGGAGGATTTTGTCAATAGTCATCTTTACCAAAACTCTGTCATATATCGCCGATATTTGTACGGGAGATTTTGTCTCTGTACCCTTAAGTTTTCCCTCTCTGTGACCGATATACTCTGGCAAAAGATCTTCCAGAGGGCCGCGTACACCCGATCCTCGCCGCTTTCTCGGACCTGCTCCGGATCCAGCTCCGCCTGATGCCGGATCGTGCAGGACTTTCCAGCCGGATGGATCAGCGCCTCCTGACGGCCTTCATCGTAGATGATCCAATCTTCCCTGGGCAGACGGTCTGCGAAATGGGGCGCCAAAAGCGGCAGGACGGCATTATCCGGGCGGATGATGGCCAGCAGGACCTTCCCCTGGATCTCCCGAAAGCGCACGAATCCCAGCATACGATGCATCTCATGCCACACGGTCAGACGCAGCTTGGATAACTTCAATATATAAGGATCCTTCAGGTCCTCCAGCACAGCCGGGTGGCTCCGTCCGCAGGAGAGCCCTTTTCTTATGGCATAGTAGATGCAGGTGCCTTTTTCCCTGTCTTCGGAACAGGCCGCATAGCAGATCTGTTCGTAAGACTCTTCACCCAGCTCGCGTTTGATCGTGCGGATCACTTTTTCTGCCTTTTCCTGGTCGGGATCCACATTCCTGTAATGGGCGAACAGTTCCGTCTGGCTGGGCGGCTCTGTACACAGCTCCACCTGCGCGCCCCCATTCCCATATCTCCAGCCCTCATAGACTCCCGCAAGGATCCCTTCCAGGCTGTCCGGACAGATCAGCACATATTTCTCATTCATGATGACAACTCCACCCCCATATCCGCAAACAGGGACAACTGGCGGAAACCCTCCGCCTGGCCATGGGGACTTTGTTTACTCCCCTGGGCTTCCAGCAGGCTCCTGGTGATCGTCCCCTCTTCCATCTTGATCGGAAAGAACATCCGCCCCCTGCAGGTGATAAAATAGACCGCCCGCTTTAAGACCACCCCCATCTTCTTCAGGTCCCCAAAATCCAGGCTGCCGTACCTGCGCGCGCCTATGATCTTCCTGGCCGACTTCGCCCCGATCCCGGGCACCCTGATCAGCGTATAGTAATCCGCCCGGTTGATCTCCACCGGAAACCGTTCCAGATGGCCCACCGCCCAGTTGCATTTGGGATCCAGGTACACGTTCAGATCCGGCCGCTGGGGACTCAACAGCTCGTCCGCCGTGAATCCGTAGAAACGCAACAGCCAGTCCGCCTGGTAGAGCCTGTGCTCCCGCAGAAACGGCGGACCCTGCGTGGATGCCGGGAGTTCCATGTCCGCATTCACCTGCACGAACGCGGAGTAGAACACCCTCTTTAAGGCAAATTTTTTATACAGGGCTTCCGCCACGGAGACGATCTCATAATCCGTCTCCCCGGAGGCGCCCACGATCATCTGCGTGCTCTGCCCGGCCGGGACGAATCGGGGACCATGGGGATGGACAGCCAGCTCCTGGCGGTTCTCCCCCGCTCTGAGCTGGATCTGGCGCATAGGCTCTAAGATCGTCTTGCGGCTCTTGTGGGGCGCTAAGCGCCGCAGCCCTTCCGCCGTAGGAAATTCCAGGTTCACACTCATCCTGTCCGCCAGGTACCCGGCTCGCTCCACCAACTGAGCCGACGCGCCGGGGATCGTCTTCAGATGGATATAACCCTGGAAATCATACTGCCTGCGCAGCCGATACACCGTCTCGTACAGGAGTCCCATGGTATAATCCGGGCTGTGCAGGATGCCGGAGCTCAAGAACAGCCCCTCTATATAATTCCTGCGGTAAAATTGTATGGTCAGCTCGCAGATCTCCTCCGGCGTGAAAGAAGCCCGCGCCACATCGTTCGAGCTGCGATTGACACAATACTGACAGTCGAACACACACTCGTTCGTGAAGAGGATCTTCAGCAGGGTGATACACCGGCCGTCCGCCGAAAAGCTGTGGCAGATGCCCGGGGCGATGCAGTTCCCGATGCCCTTGCCGTCCCCGTTCCTGTCATGGCCGCTGGACGTACAGGCCACGTCATATTTCGCCGCATCTGATAAGATACGCAGTTTTTCCTCTACGGTCATTTTTTCCTGGATCATCATACGCAAACAACTCCAAACATCCGTTCTTACTTCTCATTATAGAACGGACGTTTGGAGTTGTCAATACTTTTTTTAATCTATTTTCGGCATAGCCTCTACGCCGCCTGCAAGATGCGGGTTTTCCACTTTATGGAAGCAGCCTTTATCCGCGCAGGAAGCATATTCCGGATCCACCGGCATCTTGCCGAGCAGCGGGACCTTCAGCTCTGCCGCGATGTCCTCGATGTGGCTCTCGCCGAAGACTTTGAGTTCTTTTCCGCAGTCCGGACATTTCATATAGCTGTAGTTCTCTACGATGCCCAGTACCGGGATGTGCATCATCTCCGCCATGTTGTAGGCTTTTTTCACGATCATGCTCACCAGATCCTGGGGCGATGTCACGATCACCACGCCGTCCACGGGCAGGGACTGGAACACCGTCAGGGGCACGTCGCCGGTGCCCGGAGGCATATCCACCAGCAGATAATCGATCTCTTCCCAGACCACGTCGGTCCAGAACTGTTTCACCATATTGGCGATCACAGGCCCTCTCCAGATCACCGGGGTATCCTCCGAGGGCAGGAGCAGGTTCACAGAGATCACCTTGATCCCATTCTCGGTCGTTTTCGGCTGCAGGCCGTTTTCATCCGCATAGGCGGCGCCGGTCAGCCCGTACATCTTCGGGATGGACGGTCCGGTCACGTCCGCGTCCAAGATCCCCACCCGGAAGCCTTTTGCCACGAGCTGGTTCGCCAGGGAAGCCGCCACGAAAGATTTTCCCACGCCTCCCTTGCCGCTGATGATCCCGATCACCTTCTTGATCTCTGAAAACTGGTTGCAGGACTCTTTGGGTATCCCGTTCTCCTGTTTTTCCTTGCAGCCGGCACAATCGTCTTTTGTGCAGCTGGCATTGTCGCATTCTTTTGCCATGTTCATACACTCCTTCTTATTTTATAAACTGGTCTATCGCTTTCTCCAGTTCCAACAGCGCCTGGGTATCCCCATGCTCCACCGCATCCACGATGCAGTGTTCGATGTGGTCCTGGAGGATGACCTTCCCCGTGTTATTGATGGCAGACTTCACTGCCGATAACTGGATCAGCACTTCGCTGCAGTCCCTTCCGTCCTCCACCATCTTCTTGATCGACCCCAGATGTCCGATCGCCCGGGACAGCCGGTTCAGCACGGCTTTCGTGTGCGTGTGGCTGTGGGTATGCCCGTGGCCGTGTGCATGGCCGTGGGTGTGCTCCACGACTGTCCCGTTTGCCAATACATGCCTGTGCGTCTCTTCCAGACCTTTCTGCCCGTCCTGATCCATATACCCTCCGTCTCATCTTAAAAAGTATGCCCTTATCATGGGTTCCGTTTTTTATTATAACAAGCTATCCGATCTCTGTAAAGGAATACCTCTGCTTGATCTGCGATGTGAGGATATCATAGATCACTGTCCCGTCCTCGCGCACCGTCTTCTCATAGCTCACTTCCTCGCCCTTGAACTTATCCCTGATGAAAGCGTCGAGGTCTTCGATCTTAAGCTCTTCCACGAACACATCCCGCATCTGGTTCCCGGGACATTTGTTGAAGATCTCCCATACAGCCTCATATTCTTTCATTCTAGTATCACCGCCTTTCATGATCGATATGCTAAATAGTAACACCATTTCCTTTTTTTTGCAACTATTATAAAGACCGGGGAGGGTCTTTACTGCCTCCCCGGTCTCTCAATATCGTCCGTTTTCATCATAATCTTGTTTATGTTCATCATACTTCTGGGGATCCTTCATGATCCGGACGATCCCCGCCACTGTCAGGATCTCGATCCATAACGCCGGAAATGCACCGATATTACTGATCATCTTGACACCAGAGATATCCGAATAGGCCACGATGATGAAAGTAGATACACCGATGACCAGACCTACGACCACTTTGATCCAGGTCTTCTTTCCGGCGTCCGCCCCCTCTGTGGTCACGAGCCCCGCCAGGGAATCCGTGGCGGAATCAGAGGCTGTCACGACTGAGATACAGGCTATGAACAGGAATATCACCGTGATCGGCAGAGAAAATGGGAGCTGTTCGAATACAGCATACGCCGTATATTCATACCCTTTTTCATAAGCGTCCGCGATCCCACACCCGGCACGTTCAAGATGCATGGATGTACCGCTGAATACAGACATCCAGACTGCCGTGAAGATGGACGGCCACACCAGCGTCAGCGATAAGATCCGCCGCAGAGTCTGTCCATAACAGACTTTCCCGATGAACATGGCTGAGATAGGCGCCCAGGTCATATATGCAGCCCAGTAGAAGATCGACCACCAATACGACCAATCGTCCCCGCTCACCGCATTTGTACGCAACATGGATCCAAAAAAATGCTGGACCATGTTCCCAGCGCCTTCCACGCCGTAGTTAAATATAAATGCGGTCGGCCCGCACAGCAGCACGAACCCCGCCAGAAAAACAAAGAAATACAGATTCAGATTAGACAAGATCCGTATCCCCTTCATCACTCCAGTCACAGAAGATACCACGAAAGTCACCACGATAGCCGCTACTAAGATGGCGATAGCCAAAGGTGTCTTCCCGACCCGTCCGCCGGACAGATGCGTGATCCCACCCAACAGAGACAAGATCGTCGTACCGATCGTCCCCACCATGCCACACAGCAGCGTAAAGACACAGACAATATCCACAACACCGCTGCCCTTCCCGTCCATCCGCCTCCCCAGCACCGGATACAGATATCCGCTGACAGAAAACGGACGTTTCATATTATAGAGTATGAAGGCAAAGAGTACCGAAGGAAGGGCATACAGCCCATACGCCGGAAACGTCCAGTGCAGCAGCACGGTCTCCATCGCAAAGTCAGCCGCCCCGTCACTATATGGCTCCAGACCCAGCGTGGAGAGTGGCCGGGTATAATGCGCCATGATTTCCGCCGTGCCCCAGGTGACCATACCGATACCCACGATACTGCACAACACGATGGCAAAGATATCTTTCGCCTTCATCTGTGGTCGCGCATCCTTGCCCCCGATCCTGATCCTGCCAAAAGGAGAGAGCATCACCGCGGCGCATACGAGCAGCACGACGAGCGTCGTCAGACTGTACAGCCAGCCAAAATTCGACAACAGAGCTGTATTGACCTGATCGAGCACGGAGGAAAACGACTCTCCGACGACCAGCGATATGACAAGTCCGGCCACCAAGAGGATCATGGGCACCCAAAATACGATCGGACGTATATTCGTCTTTTTCATCAAATATCTCCTTTAACTGACATACAGCTTACGCTTCCTGTTTCTTTCTCTTAGACATAAAATACAAGATCCAGGACGCTGCAAGGCCGATCACGGCGATCACGAGCATCATGATAAATATGTAACGGTAGCCCTGAACGCCCTCATACTTGTCCAGCAAAGATCCACAGATCGCATTCATAAAGATATCCGGTGTAAATCCGATCACCGAGACGATCCCTACCGCCGTCCCCGTCAGCCGCAGCGGGATACCGCACTCACCGATGATCGCAAAGTAGATGCCCCGGATCACATAGATGGATACGGCCGAGAGGATCATGAATACCACGAGCGGCACCATCATACTGGAGTCGGACGGCAGGAAAACAACGACTGCGATCCCGATCACCATAGCGGCAAAACCGCATGCGACTGTAAGAGCACTGGATCCCGTCTTCTGCGCCATCGCTCCGCCAAAAGGCGCGCCCGCCATCTGCGCGATATAATTCCTGACAACAGCCAGGGCTCCGGAGAGCACCGCCGTAGCGCCGATGATATTTGTAAAATACGGAGTCATATATGTGCTGCCCAGATGGAAACAATAGCTTGAGATCACGACCAGCGCCAAAAGCCACACGGCGGGCATCTTGACGATCTCGAACACATCCGCCGCGCGGACAGGTTCAGAAGCGGCATCACTCTTCTCATCATCCTCCAGGATAAAGAAGCTGACCACTGCGAACAAGATATTCAGGGCCGCATACCCGCCGAGTACGATCTTCACACCGCCCACGGCACTGGCGCACATGCCGAAAACAGCCAGGAAGACAGCGGAAAATGCCGTCTGCGCCAAGCCGCGCCCGCCTTCCAAGAGCCCCAGCATCTTACTCCCGTCGCCGCCATCCAGATTCCTGGTCGCCTTGATCAATGCCGCCCAGAACGTCAGCGTCCCTGCCGCCGCCAGCAAGACATACGCTACCATCTGCATCATATATCCCGGCCCGGTCATCAAGAGCAGTCCTGCTGCCCCGGTCACGAAAAGCGACACGGGTACTAAGATCTTACTGGAGATCTTATCCGCGATGATCCCTCCCGGCAGGTACAAGATCATGGATACCGTTCCATAAACACTCATCGTCAGGCCAAACTGCGTATTATTTAATCCACTGAGTTCCAGCATACCATCGTAAAACGTCCACCTCAGATACGGGATCTGATAAAATGCCGCCGCACTGACCACCAAGATCAGCAGCGTAATGTAATTTTTCATAGGAACCTTATTGTTCTTTTCCATAGTCTTCCCCCTAATATCGATCCAGATACTGGATCACCTGCGCGGGCACTCCCGCTCCTGATAAGATCTTCTGCATTTTCTCAATGACCGCCCCATCAATCTTTGGTCTTTGATAAGCGTCCAGCATCTCATCCAGACGCTTCCGGATGTTTTCCATATAAGCCCCTGCCGGATCCTGGTGCAGTCCCCGTACGGACACCTTCGGGATAAAGGGCTCTTTTCGACAGAACTCAAAAGTATGCTCTTCCAATAGATATTGACCACCCGGTCCGACTTCATCGATCAGATCGATCGCAAGCCTCTCCTCATCGATCGCAAGATCCCTTTCATAACGCTCTACCATATCGATGATCTCAAAATCCACGATCATCTTTTCAAAAGAAACCGACAGATAGCTTTCCAGGATACCCGCACTCTGTAAAACAAGGTTCACACCGCTGTCTCTGCATGTATGATACGTGAGCATGGATTCATATCCAGCCTGTACATCCAGGCTCTTTGCATCTGTCAGAGAACCGCCCCCACGGCTCGGGACGCCATAAAACCGCGCCATCTCTGCACAATATCTATAACACAAGGCGCCTTCCGGTGAACCGATGGCGATGGCACAGGTCCCCATATCCGCATTCGCGGACTGGGACCCATACAGAACAGGTGTTCCCGGCGCAAACATCTGGGACAGGGCGATGACCGCTATGACCTCCGCATTCACCACAGCCAGATGACCCGCCATCGTGACCGGCGAAGTCGTTCCCGCCATAGCTGCGGCCGCGATGACCACCGGCTGTCTGTATCTTGCAAACGCAAACAATGTCTCTGTCATGTTCCTGTCAAACTGCAGCGGCGTATTCGTGTTGACACAGTTGAGGACGCAGGGTCTTTTTGCCATCTCTTCCTTACTGATCCCCCAGAATGCCCGCGTCATCTCCAGGACTGCCTCCACCTGCTCATAGGTCCCGCTCCCCGCCCAGATACATTTTTCAGAATGCAGAAGTGACACATAATGAAGAGCTAACGTGCTGTATCCTGGGTCGATATCCTCTGGCACACACATAGGACCTCCATTCATATGATAGACCGGATTGACTTCATATAATCTCGTCATATCTGCATAGTCTTTCAGCTTCGCCTCTCTTTTCGTCCCATCCGCGGCCATGATAAACGTCGGCCCGGCTGACGGCGCCTGGTAGACCCGGCTGCCTCCGATCTCCATATCATAGCGGGGATCTTTTGCATAGAGCCTGCATACAGCAGGCGCCATATTGATGTAATGCATCAACTGCTCTTCTGTAAAATGCGCTCGGTCACCTTCCACCCGGATCCCGTTTTCTTTCAGGACTCTGACCGCATCCGGATGCAGGAAACGCATGCCTGTACGTTCCAGGATCTTGACGCTGGCCTGATGGATCTTTCGCACATTATCATTCATTGAATAGCTCTCCCTTCTCTTTTTTTGAATTTTCCATCTTTTTATTTAGGTAACATGTTATAGTGTTTGTGAATCAAATCATATCAGACATGCGCCATCTTATCAATACCCCAAAATATATTTGTGCTAAAAGTACATATTTATATTTATATTTTATATATTATTCCTAATTGACCTGCTCGTTTCTTCCTGCTACAATCTGGGTAACTTGTTATCTTCAAAGCCATGAAAGGAGAACCTTGTATGAATATTAAATTTGAAGTATTAACAAAAGAACAACGTCAGACGATCTTAGAGCAGGCTTTCCGCCTCCTTGAGACAAATGGCATATCTGTTTTTTCTGAAGAAGCCAAAAAATATTATGCTGACAATGGATGTACCATAGATGGGAATACAGTAAAGATCCCCACCAGTCTGGTCAAAAAATGCATCGGCACTGCCCCATCCATGATCGAAATGTATGACCGGGAAGGAGATCCCGCTATGCATGTCGGCGGATGCAATACATATGTCGGCCCTGGCCCCACCTGCCCCAACTTCTTCGATGTCTATACGGGAGAAAGACGTCCCGCCAAGAAAAACGATGCCGCCATCACCGCCAGACTGGCAGACGGGCTGGAACACATGGACTTTGTCATGTCCCTGGTCATGATCAACGATATGAAAAAAGAGCTGGCAGACATCCATGAAGTGGACGCCATGATCCGCAACACGACAAAACCCATCATCACTTGGGCATTTAATGCCGAGGATCTGCAGGGGATCATCGACTTGTGCTCTGTTGTGGCCGGCGGACTGGAAAAACTGCAGGAAAAGCCGTTCCTGGCTGTATACTGCGAACCCACCACGCCATTCATCCACACAAAAGAAGCCTTAGATAAACTGATCTTGCTGGCCAAGAATAAGATCCCCTGTATCTACACCCCCGGCATGATCATGGGCGCCACAGCCCCTGTCACCATCGCCGGCGCCATGTCCGTAGGCGCGGCAGATTCCCTTGCCGGTCTTGTGCTGAGCCAGTTGGTACAGGAGGGCGCGCCTTTCATCGGGGGCGCTCCGGGCGGCCCTATGGATATGCAGACCATGCAGCACTCCTATGGCGCGCCGGAATGGATCTTGCTCCATGCGGGATCCACAGAAATCTTCCACGAACTGGATATCCCTGTATTTTCAGCCGCGGGCTGCAGCGATTCCAAAACGGCCGACGCACAGTCCGCGTCCGAAGCCATGCTGCAGATCTTCTCAGCCCTGGCGACAGGCGGAAATATCATCCATGACATCGGATTTATGGAATTGGGGATCACCGGATCCGCCCTGCACATGGTCATGTGCAACGAACTGGTCGGACAGGCCAAACGCTTCTTAAAAGGCATCGAAGTGGACGAAGACCATCTGGCCGAGGAAGTCATCCGTGAAGTCGGCCCCGGCGGAAATTACCTGGCTGAGGAACACACGATGGAATTCTTCCGGGATGAGATATGGTCTGCACGTCTGATCAGCCGTGAAAATCACGAGACATGGACAGAAAACGGCTCCAAAGATATGACACAACGCGCGCAGGAAGAGATGCTGCGCTTACTGGAAACTCACGTTCCCAAGCCACTGCCGGATGATATCACGGCAGCCTTAGATCGGATGATGGAAAAATGGTAAGATATGATAAATTTGATGAAAAAGAATTAAAGATCATCGGTGAATATCGGATGCCCGGCATATATGGCGCGCCGGAGATCGTCGTCCCCCGCTATGACTATCCGATCACTCCAAAAGAAAATATGATCCGTATGCTGGAAGGCCAGACACCCCTGTGGCTCCCGAACCAGACCCTGGATAATAATGCCATCCAGCCCATGATCATGCCAGATGCCCGTGCCAGGAATTTTGGCGGGATCGACTGGTTCGGCATCGAATGGGAATATGAACCCCTCTCCAAAGCCGCCATGGTAAAGCCAGGCACGCGGAGGTTATCTGATATCACAAGATGGCGTGAGGAGATCCTCTGGCCGGATCTGTCCGCGATCGACTGGAAAAAGGATCATGAAGAAAATTATAAGGGCCGGATCGCGGAAGACCGCTTCTCTTATTTTGTGATCGTCAATGGCTTTTTTGAGCGGACTGCGGACCTGATGGGTTTTGAAGATACTTTTTGCGCCCTTTTAGAAGAACCTGAGGAACTGAATGCTTTTTACGACCGACTCGCCGACTGGCATATCGGACTGATCACGATCGCCAAAGAGATCTACCATGCGGATATGATCTTATTCCATGATGACATGGGAACACAGATCGATACATTTTTCTCGCCGGATATTTTTGAAAAGATCTTTTTGCCCCAGTACCAGAAGATCACAAAAGCGACCCACGATATGGGCATGTACATCTGCCTCCATTCCTGCGGATGCGTGGGGCGGCTGCTCCCCCTGTTCATCCAGGCCGGCTTTGACGCTTGGGAGGGGCAGGATAACGCCAACGACAAAAAGGCGCTCATGGACACTTATGGAAAAGAACTGGCCCAATGCACCATGTATGAATTTTCCGCGGATATGAGTGATGAAGACGCCATCGCCTACCTCCATGAAAAGGTCGACGGACTCGGTCTGACCGGACGCTTGGCCTGCCGTCTGTGGGATGAAAGATCGGATCGGGCTGTCAACCTGTCCGAAGAACTCTATCGCTACAGCCGGATGAGATATCTAAAACTGCAGGCATGATGGACCATATGCAAAAAGGACGCCTCCTATCCTCTGACAGGAGCGTCCTTTTCATCCGCCGCTCGATCGATCAGGCATTTATCGATGGTCTTCTCGATGATCTTATAACAATCCTCCGCCGCCCGTTTGGCGACAGCAGGATCTTTGTAATCCTCCATATGTTCCCGCAGAGCCGCATGTGTGACAAGACTGTTGACCCGGCTGATATAAGCGGCATCATCCAGTGTCAGCCGCCCTTCATTGGCCGCACGGCGGAACAGCATAAAATCCCGTTCTTCTATACTGGAATTAAAATACGCGAGATAAAAAAATGTAGAGGTCTGGTTTCTGATCTCCTCCGGATACAACTGAAAATACTCCAGGACCGCTTCTTCGAAGATCCCTCTTGCCTTCCCCCAGAACAGATTTTCAAACACCGGCACATTCTTGAATGCATAAAACAGAAAATACCTCCAGGATAACTTTGACATCTGGATAGGATCCGTGACAGTCGTGGAGATCTCAATGCTCTTCTGATTATACTCATCCAATATCTTAAAAGAAGCCAATGTGATCAAAAAATTCAGGCTCCCAAAATGCTTGTATATAGCAGTGGCCGCATACCCGGCTTTCTTCGCCACATTCCTCGCTTTGATATTTTCAAAACCCTCCTCTATCAGTACCTTATAAGCCGCTTCCACCAGTTTCTTTTTCGTATCTTCTGCTGCCACCTTTATCCTATGCCCTCTCTATCATCCATTTTTTACATCATACCGTCTGCGCTGTCATTTGTCAAACCGAAATATCACAAGTACTCATTCCCAACTTGTAAGCTCATACGGTTTATGTTAATATGAAGACAGAATGATATCTGTTCCCAAAATATATCGAGAACGGTGGTGATCACAATGTTTGACCTGGTATCAGACCTTGAACAGAAACAGACTTTATCCGCAAGACAGCTGCAGTCCCTGCAGATCCTCTCATATACGAACCAGGAATTAGAGAATTTCATGACCGATGAATATCTGGAAAATCCCATGCTGGATAACTCTGTGGACAAACAGGATGAGATGATCAAAGACCTGGAGCAGCTCTACGAGAAGGGGACCTCCTACAAGGACCATTATCTCCAGTGGGAGGACGAGGACAGCGACCGCAAGAGCGACCTCCCCGCCCGGGAGCCTGATGAGATCTACAGCTATATCATGGGGCAGCTCCACAGAAAAGACTACTCTGACGATGAATGGACTCTCATGGGCTATCTGGTGCAGTGCCTGGATGAAAAGGGTTTTTTTGACCATGACCTGGACGTGGTCGCGCGGGCTCTGGGCCGCGGCACAGAAATGATCGAAAGATGCTTAGAGCGGCTAAAAGAGCTGGAACCGGTGGGCATCTTCTCCAGAGACATCTCCGAATGCCTGATCAAGCAGCTGGAGGCGGCCGGAAATACCGACGAAAAACTCATCCGCCTGATCCAAGACCACTTGGACGATGTGCTGAAAGGCCAGATCAGCAGCGTGTCGCGGGATCTGCACCTGTCCACCGCCCGGATCAAAGAGTACATCCACATGATCGGGCAGCTGGATCCCCGTCCGATCATGAACATGCCCAGCACCCATACAGAATACATCATCCCGGATATCCTGGTGAACCGGGAAAAAGATGCGTGGCGGATCTCCCTAAATGACAGCTGGATGGGCGAATATAAATGCAACGGCTATTATATCCGCATGATGCAGGATACAAAAGACCCGGAACTGCGGGCGTATTTCCAGCAAAAACTGGAGAGGGCGCGCTACGTGATCAACTGTGTGGAGCAGCGGCGCAGCACGATCGTCAAGGTCGTGGAGGTGATCCTCGAACTCCAGGAAAGATATTTCCTGCAAGGGAGCGGCCTTACACCTATGTCCATGGAACAGGTGGCCGCCCGGGCGGGGATCCATACGTCCACCGTGAGCCGGGCGATCAAGGGCAAATACCTCCAGTACAAAAAAGTCGTCCTGCTCAAGGATCTGTTCACGGCCTCGCTCACGTCTCAGGAAGACGTCTCCGCCGACCGGATGAAAAAGCAGATCGCCAAGATCATACAGGAAGAAGACGCCGCCCATCCCTTGAGCGACCAGAAGATCTCCGAGATCATCAGAGAAGACGGGATCGTCCTATCCCGGCGGACCGTGGCGAAATACAGGATGGAACTGGGAATCCCGGATTCCAGGCTGCGGCGATATCTGTAGCCCGTATCGATCCTACATAAAAAGGGCAGGTCTGGCGCGCACCTGCCTTTTATCCATATATCATCTCACTGGGCCAGGAAATGCTCGATCACCCGCTGCGCGATCTTCAGCGAGCTGTCCACGTTCTTTTCCTCCTCATAGATCTTCAGGACCTCGCTCTCCGCCAACGAGAGCGCATCACCGTACCTGGCAAACCGGGGCGTATCCTTTCCCTTCTCGATCACGCTGCTGAGCAGCTCATGGTCGATGACCCTGTCGCTGTCCTCCATATCCCGGCCCAGGATCTCCTCCATCTGCTCGGATCCCGTCACGACGCGCAGCACAGACGCCCCCTGGGAGTAACGGAAGATTTCCATCTGGATCTCCTCGTCGTAGGTGAGCGTCTTCAAAAACTCCCAGGCCAGCTGTTTCCTGTGGCTATGGCTGCTGATCCCGATCAAGAGGCTGTCCACCTCGGAGATATTGTCCCCCTGGGGACCCGCGGGGAGGGTGATGCAGTCCCACTGAAACGTGCTGTATTTTTTGATCTTATAGGGATAAGTCTTGTACGTGCGGTATTCCGCGAAAGACAGCGGCATGAAGGCCACATGGCCGCCGTCAAAATCCTCCTGGCTCACCTTCTGTCCCTGATTTAAGTCGCTGAGCTCGTTGACGTACCGGACCGCCTGGGCCACCTGCTCAGAGTGGATATAGCATTTCGTCCCGTTGTCGTCAAAGAGCTCCCCGCCGTTGGTGTAGGCCGCTTCTTTCCATCCGTAATTGTATGTGCCGAACTGATCCACCCGGCCATCCCCGTCCGTGTCCTTTGTGATCCGCTTGCAGATGCGCAGAAGCTGCTCCCAGTCCCAATCGCTCTCCGGCACGCCGAATCCCGACTGGTTCAGGAGTGTCTTGTTCACGAACATCAGCGTGGGCACCGTCTCGTAGGGCAGGGCGTACTGCCTGCTGCCGCGCACGCCGGAATCCAGGGCCGTCTGAAAGAAAGCCGACCGGGCGAAGGTCTTATCCCGGGCGATCCAGGGATCCAGGTCGGCGAGCACGCCCAGGGAGACCATCTTATCCAGGTCATCAGAGAGGACCATGAACACGTCCGGCGTCTTCCCGCTCAGGATCTTCCTGGCCAGCCATTCCGGATAATCGTCCTTGGGGATCCCGCTGTAGTAATGGATGCGCACCCCCGGATGGGTCTTTTCGAATTTTTCTATGGCTTTATCGATGATGATGCAGCTGTCCGCATTGGCCACGTCCCAGTTGCTCCCGGCGAACATGCCAAATTCCAGGATCGTCTCATTGTCCCGGCTGCCCAGGCAGACCGCCAGGATCAGCCCCGCCGTCAAGAGGATGAACATCACCGCCTGTCCCTTAGTCCCTTCCATGATGCCCTCCTTTTTAGATCCCCTCCAGTCGTTTGCCCGCCTGCCTCTGGACAGCCCAGATCGCAAGCTGCGTCCGGTCCCGCAGGTCCAGCTTATTGAGGATCGTGCTCAGGTAATTACGCACGGTCCCGTCTGAGAGGCTCAAGGCCTCCGCGATCTCCCGGTTGGAGGATCCTTTTTCCACCTGCGCCACGATCTTCCATTCCGTCTTCGTCAGCGTCTCCACCTGTTGGTCATCGATGGGGATGCAGTAGTCCGACTGGGCCATCTGGGAAAAGAGGCGGAGCACCTTCGCGGCGATATCCGGGTTGATCATCGCCCGGCCGCTGTGGACCGTCTCGATCGCCTCCACCAGCCCGTCCATGGACACGCCTTTTAAGAGATACCCGCTGGCGCCGTATTTCAGGGCATTGTACACATACTCGTCATCGTCGAACGTAGTCAGGATGATGATCTTGATATCCGGGCACAGATCCTTGATGATCTTCGTACACTGCACCCCGTCCATCTTGGGCATGCGGATATCCATCAAGATCACGTCCGGTTTCTCCTGCCGCACGCTCCTCACCACTTCCTGTCCATTGGCCACCGCGTCCGTGACCTGCAGGTCCTCCCTGGCATCCAGGACGATCTGCAGGCTCTGCCGGATCAGTTCCTGGTCATCTGCTATCAATACTTTGATCATATTCTACACCCCACCTGATCGGGATCGTGGCATCCACAAGAAAACCATGGCTGCCGTCAAAGGACACCGTGCCGTTTAAAAGGGCGATCCTCTCCCGGATATGCGCCGTGCCAAAACCCGGCCGGATCTCTTTGCAGCCTGCGCCGTTATCTTGTATCGTCAGCCTCACATCCCCGTCCTCGGGCCACATCCGGATATCCACCTGGGTGGCCTGTCCGTGGCGCATGGCGTTGGTCAGGCTCTCCTGGATCACCCGGTAAATGGCATTTTCCTCATCTTCACAAAAACGCAGCGGCTGTATACGACAGTCAAAGGATACGTTCGTGTTCGTCAATGTGTTGGTATCCTCCACCATCTTCTGGATCGCGTCCTTTAGACGGAGCCGCTCCAGGGCGTCCGGGCGGAGCTGGCTCACCGACCGGCGGATCTCCTGGATCCCCTCCCGGGTCACACCGGAGATCACTTCGAGCTGGCTCTTGGTCTTGTCCGGCGCGATGTCGATCATGGCGATGCAGGCGTCGATCCCCGCCGAGATCCCGGTCAGCGTATGCCCCAACGTGTCATGGATCTCCCTGGCCAGCCGGTTGCGCTCCTTGGTCTGCCCCATCTTTTCCTTCATATCCGCGTATTCCTGCAGCTCCTCATTTGCCTGCTGCAGCTCCCCGTTGGCCTTGGAGAGCTTCTCGTACAATTCATTGACCTTCTCTATGGTCCCCCGCTGCTCCTGGATCACGAACACGCAGAAGATGATGAAGATCACCATGTTCAGAGAGGTCAGCACATTGTAGATCCCCAGTATATAAGACTGCCGCCCCGCCTCATAGTAGCTGATGTAATCCTGGATATCATACAGAGAGTAATTGACCGAGACAAGCCCGTGATCCGTCCCCACGAAGCTCAGCACCGCCAGCAGCATGAACAAAAACTGCCCGGAACTGTTCTTCGTGTAAAAGATCACATTGGCAAATACCCACAGCAAGATCCCGTTGTAATTAAAATTCAGCAGCATCACGATCGCCATGCTGACCACAAAGTCACAGAATAATGACCCGGCCTCCAGCTTGCCGTTTTTGAAATGCACGATGTCGCGCATGATGAACGAACACGTCAGGATCCCCATCAGCAGCAGGCACGCCACGAAGATCATCCCGGGCCTGCGGGGGATCGCATCCACCCCGCCGATAAAATCCCTGGCAATGTAAAATGCCCTTATCTCCTCCGTGGTCACCAGGATAAAACCCGTCACAGCCGCCACCGTCACCCAGTTCAGGAACAGCATCAGGTATTTGACCAGGGAGATCTCGATCCTCTTCGCTCTCATATCACTGCCACCCGTCGATATCAAACTCATCCAGATTCTCTTTCGTGACCAGCGTCACTTCCACCGTGATCTCCTTTGGGATCTCTTTTCCCGCCAGATAGTCGTACGCCGCCTGGGCGCTGGTCCGTCCCATCCGGATCGGCCTCTGGGCGCTGGTGCCCTCTATATATCCCTGCTGGATCATGGCTTTGCAGTCCGGGGAGCCATCGATC
Source organism: uncultured Lachnospiraceae bacterium (assembly GCA_910584115.1). Lineage (GTDB taxonomy): Bacteria > Bacillota > Clostridia > Lachnospirales > Lachnospiraceae > MGBC164599. Next base: position 726 of record CAJTYN010000029.1, on the reverse strand, counting down.
CCGTAGATCATCACCCCGTCCACATGGCGCATCTGCAGTGCCGCCAGCGCGCCCAGGGCCGTGGGATCGTTGCCGCCTAACACCACATCGAACTCAAGATCCGTCTCCAGGATCTGCCTCATGACTTCCATGGCCACCTCCAGCTCCGAGGTCGTGGATTTTTCCTCTACCACCTGGTACTGCGGGTGTCCCTCGATCGTGTCCAGGAATCCCTGCACCCGCTGTACGGTGGAGCGGATATTGTAGTGCTCCATGATCACGATGCGGGCCGCCTCCCGTTTGGCCATCATGTCCCTGGCGCACTGCACGCCGGCCTGGTAGTTATCCGACTGGATCACCGTGGCCACGTACTGCGTCTCTTTTACATCCGTGTCCACATTGAACACCGGGACCCCTGCTTCCTGGCAGGCCTGCAGGGCCGGCGTGATCTCCTCCCAATCCACGGGATTTACAAAAATCCCGGCCACGCCCTCGTCCAGCATCTCCTGGATCTGGGCGTTCTGCCGCTCCTGGTCCTGGGCCGGGTCGCGGGTGATCAGGATATCCCCGTTGGCCTCCACCACCTCCCGGATGCTCTCATTGAGCGCGGTAAAATAGGGATTGTTCATGGTCATATATGTGGCGCCGAATCTCAGCGGCCTGTGGCTGTCCGCCTCTTCGCCCCTGAAGCTCCTGCCGAAGATCAGCCCGCAGACGAGGATGACAGCCGCCAGGAGCATGATGCCG
>CAJTYN010000028.1 GCA_910584115.1 uncultured Lachnospiraceae bacterium | reverse complement strand
TGGCCAGATGGTTGAGGATCTTGAATGGGTGCTTAGTCAGATAAACTGAGATTTAGATAAGGAGGTAACGGGATGGGTATTGATCTTATGCTGGAACGGTTAGGGATGTCCGTAGAGGACGCAGAACAGATCAAAGAGAGATGTGATGACAAGGGCATCACGGTAAAGCAGCTCATACAGCAGTTTTTATGTGATCTTATCGACAACGACCGCAGCAGCGGGAGTGATGAACGGATGTTGGTAAGCGGATGGTTTTTAAGAAGCCGATTTTAGAGAGGAGCTAAGTATGGATTGTATCTACAACAGTGGCGGTCTCTGCTACAGGGATCATGAATTTATAGAGGAGTGTCCGTACATCGGAAGTGAAGAAGACTGCGAGTATGCAGAAGAAAGCTAAGGAAGGTTATCACAGGAGGGTAAAAGGATGGATGTAACATTGGACAGAGTGATAGATGAGCAGATAGATTACCAGAGTGCGATTGAGAGCCTGCGGGAGTACATAGCAAAGAGCGGCAAGACACAGACAGCAGTCGGCACGGAACTGGGTATATCCAGTGGGGCGATCAGCAGCTTTTTATCTGGGAAATATAAGACACCGCATACGTTGATCCCGAAGGTCTTTGCGCTGCTCAGTATGAACGCGAAGAAGGAGGTAGCCCCGAAGGCACCGGAATTCGCGGAAACGTCGATCAGCAGGACAGTATATAACACGGTCGCATATGCGCACCTGCGGGGCGTGATCGCGGTAGTCTACGGGGACGCCGGGGTGGGGAAGACCAGCACCGTGCGCGAGTATGTAAAGAATGACAGCCTTGCACTGCTGATCACGATCTCACCGACTTACTCAAGTATAACGGGTGTGAATGAACTGATCGCCGCACAGCTGGGCGTCAGGGAGCGGGTGGCCAGACGTCTCACGGCGGAGATCGTTGAGAGGTTAAAAGGCAGCGGCAGGGTGCTGATCGTGGATGAGGCGCAGCACCTGACCGTCCGGGCGCTGAATCACCTGCGGTGCATATCGGATGAGAGCGGCGTCGGCATCGCGCTGGTGGGAAACGAGGAGGTCTACAGTAAGCTCAGGGGCAGCGGCAAAGCGGACTTCGCGCAGCTGTTCTCCCGCGTGGGTATGCGCAAGCAGGTACAGACAAGGGATATCAAGATGGAGGATATCCGGAGTATCTTCGGACGCTACGGGCTGGACGAAGGGGTGATGAAGCTGTTAGGCGGGGTGGCAAATACGCCCTACGGCCTGCGCGGTGCCGTCAATGTCTATGTCAACACGGCAGCAGTCTATGGCGAGATCACGGAAAAGGGCATGGTCAAGGTGATGCGCGACATGAACATAGGATAGATGCGGATGCGGGGAGCGCCCCGCGCCGTCTAATGCAGCTCCACGTCCGGGGTGGAACGGTCACAAGCCCGTGAGAATGCAGAGTGGACGGTACAGTGACAACTACATACGAAAGGAGTCTATATGAAACAGGCAAAGAGGCCCGTGAGGGAGCAGAAAAAGTTTTTAAAGACAAAAGGGCTTGACCCGGAATCATGGCTTGTAGTGAAGGATACGCAGGAGTATCTGGAAGTGGTGAGCCGCAGGGAGCTGGCGGCGTGTGGGATGCGCAGGGTCGAAGGCGTCAGGAAGAAGCCGCGGACAAGGAAACTGGCAAAAGTACTCACGGCATTGCTGGCAGCAGGCATCTTATCATTGGCACGGCGGACGGAGGTACAGGCGGTCAGCGAGGCAGAGGTCATAGAGCTGTCGGCGCGGATCGGCGCGGCATATAACATCTGTCCAGAACTGCTGCAGGCGATCGCCTGGCATGAGAGCAGCTACAGGGAGGATGCGGAGAATGACGGCTGCAGCGGGCTGATGCAGGTAGCAGGACGCTGGCACGGGGACAGGATGGCAAGGCTGCAGGTAACGGATCTGTATGATGCGGAGAGTAACATGCTGGTGGCTGCGGATTATCTTGCAGAGCTGTTTGCGCAGTATGAGGATCTGGGTATGGTGCTGATGGTATATTCAGGTGATTCCGGTGCAGAGGCATTCGCCCAGAGCGGACAGGGGCTGTCAGAGTATGCGCAGGAGATCATGGACCACACGTATCAGTTAGAGCGGCAGCACGGAAAATAAAAGGAGGATAAGGACATGGCAAGAAAGAGGATGGAAGAGCCGGCATTAAAAAGCTGGGAAGAGGTGGACAGCACGCTGAAGCAGATCCGGGAGGCGGAGATCGCTCTGACCGATATCTCAACGACTGCAGAAAAGCTGATACTGGACATCAAGCAGCAGGCCGAGGAGGATGCGCAGCAGTATAAAGATAAGATCAAACAGTATGAACTGCAGGTCAAGGAGTTTACGACGGTGCACCGGGATGAGATGCTCCCGGCAAAATCAAAGGAGATGACCTTCGGGCAGGTCGGGTTCCGGATGAGCACAAAAGTCATTCTTCCCCAGAAGCTGGAACGGGTGATCGCAAAGTTAAAGAAGCTGGGCATGGGGGACTGTATCATCACGAAAGAGACGATTGATAAGGATATCTTGAAGACTTATGATGAGAAAACGATCCTGGAAGTCGGCGGGACGCTGAAAAAGTCGGACACATTCTGGTATGAGATAAAACAGGAGAAGATAGCTGATCCGGCATAGGAGGAACTTATGAGGAAGATTACAGCAGCGCAGAACAGGAAGATACACATGCTTGCGTCACAGCTGGGGATGGATGACGACTTACTGCATGAGTTTGTAGGGATGTTCACAGAAAAAGAACATATCAGTAGTCTTACGATCACGGAGGCAATCAAGGTCATAGACGCGCTGACCGGAAAGCGGGAGTATGCTTCCGGCAGTCATATGACTGATCGTCAAAAAGGTTACATCTTCTTTTTGATGATGAAGGCAGGATGGACAGATGATAACGGGGATCTTGCGTTGAAACGGCTTGACGGTTTCGTGAAAAAACAATATGGTATCGACAGCTACATGTTTTTGGACAGGAAGACGGCCAGCGACGTGATCGAGTTCTTAAAAGATTGGAACAAGCGCCCTAGGAAAGGAGCAGGGGAGCAGGCATGACGCAAGAAAGGAGGGCATCCGGATGGATAAGGAAAATATATACGAGCTGACACTGGATGACCTCCAGGAGCAGCACAGGGAATACGCGGAGGTGATAGGGGTTGACAACTTGCTCCGGTTGTCAGATAATTTCGGTGGGACGAGTATCTACATCCCCCAGCGGCGGGAGTTGGAGAAGAACAGGATCTACCGCCGGATCTATCAGGAATTTGACGGGAGCAACTTACAGGAACTGACACAGAAGTATGGGGTGTCGAAATCAACGGTCTACAAGATTGTCAGCGACAAGATCGGGCGGGGAGTCTGGAACATTCCCGGGCAGATGTCGCTCATGGATATGTTGGGAGAATAACGATTCCAGAAATTTTTCCACGATGGAAAGTACAAAAAAACAGCGGGATGCTATGATGAGACTGCACACAGAAATGTGTGCGGTCTTTTACTTTTTCATAATAACCTTCTCGCGAAAGGGGAATAGCTGTGGCGGCATGGGATATCTTCATATTTGCTATATATATGACAGGCATCTTGGCCGCTCTGGCCTCCCTGTTTGCATTGATCACAGGCATTTTAGTGATCTGTTACGGGATCAGGCATTTTGATGAGTGGGAAGAAAAATGGTGAGGCATTGCGGATATGATAACGATGGCAGAAATAATGGGTTTTATTGAGAATAATAGTGTGGAGCTGTTCATGCTGGTAGTCTTTACAAGCTACATATTGCAGAAAGCAAAGAATGACGATAAGCGTGTTACAGAAGTGCAGCAGGCGGCGATCGACACAACGAAGGCGGTATACAATGACGCGCAGGAGAAGATCGAGGAGGCTAACAGAGCGATCCGGGAGCGTGAGGACATCCTTCTGGCCAGCAGCATGGAACGTGAGGAAATACTACGGGAAGAATCGCGTAAGCGTGAGGAGCTGATCAGGAAGGAATCGGAGAAGCGAGAGAGCATACTGCTGTTGAACATGGAGCGGATCACGGCCAGCATGGGCGACATCACCAGGGCGCTGGATGAGATCAAGAAGAGTTTTTCCGGTATCGACAGGAGGCTGGAAAAGATAGAAGAGAGGGTAGGCACTGCATATGAACAGGCTTGAAGTGGCAGACCGGAAGGTGCTGCGTGGGAATGTGATCGAAAAACTGTATGCAAACTACGGGGATGACCTGCGGATCGCGTCGCTTAAGAACCTGTTGCGGACAAGCGGGCTGGTGACGGAAGATGAGCTGAAAAAGGCGATCTTTTATCTGGGCGGCGAGGGTAAACGATACATACATGTAAACGTAAATGAAGACAACTGGCTAGACAGTACGATCTGGCTGAAACCTGCGGGAGTCAATCTTGCAGAGGGAGATATCACGGACATAGGGGTGGAGATCGATGAGTAGATTGATGGATACAGCGGAACACGAGGAACTGAGACTGGAGATATTAGAGCTGTGCAGGGAAGCGCAGCCTTACGGCACGAACCCGAATGTACTCAGGGCGGCACTGCGTAAGAGTGGCAATGATCTGTCTGAGAGGGAACTGATCACACAGGTCGATTATCTGAAAGACAAGGGACTGGTAGAGACACAGGAAGTGGTTAACAGACGGCTTGCCATCAACCGGCTGATCGTGCGGCTGACAGCGGCCGGCACGGACTATCTGGAGGGCAACGGCCCGGATATCGCAGGGGTGGGCTGATATGGAAAAGAACAGGAGCCATGGCAAGATCGACCAGCTACCGCCTTCCCTGCGCAGGGAAGTGGAGGACCGGCTGCTTAACGGCGATACCTATGAGCAGGTATCTGATTATCTGAAGGAACAGGGGGAAGAGATCCATGTGTCAAGCGTGGGCAGGTACGGCAAGAAGTTCTTAAACCGCTTTGAATCAGTCAGGGTGGCGAAGGAATTTGCAAAGCTGCTTGCGGAGGACAACGTGGACCGCCCCGCCACCGAACTGCACGAAGTAAACAACCTGCTTGCGTCTCAGTTGATCATGGAAGCGCTGATTGATGATGAGATGGATGCGGCGGACAGGGCGAAGGTGGCGAAAAGCATCGCTTCCCTGCAGGGGGCGCAGGTCCGTAACGAAAAGCTGAAACTGGAAGCAAGAAAGGAACAGGGAGCGGTGCATGTGGCGATGGAGCTGCTAAAAGAGAAAGTCTTTTCCGAGATCGGAGAGAAGCATCCGGAGATCGCGGCCACCCTCTTAGAGCTTGCGGAGAACACGGAAAAAGAGCTGGCGAGGATGCAGTGACAGGACTGCCCCGCAAAAAAAGCCCGTACAGGCATTTTTACCCCTTTGCGGGGAATTGTGAGGGAAAGATATTTCACAGGGCAGTTTAAGCCGTTTAAAGTGGTTTTAAACTAGGGTACAGTACCCTTACCATGCCTAGAAGGATGTGGACAGAAATGGGAAGTGCAGAGGAGTGGAAAAAGAAGGCTGCAGAATATTACAGGGACGGCCTCTCATTTACAGACATAGAGGTGCTGTTAGAAGTGTCAAGAAAGAGCATTTCTTCTTATATAAGAAGCCTGCCGGAATATGGACAGATCTGTGCAGCGCGTAAGAAGGCATCTGCAGCAAAGCGCCGGGTTTACAAGACAGAGAAACAGAGGCAGTACAGGCAGCAGGGCAGCCCCGGGATCTACGCCGTCACAGGCGAGACGTTAAAGCGGGAACATGAGCTGGCCGTGCTGGAATTATCAAGGGAGCGGTATCACGGATAGAAAGGGTTTTAAAGCCCTTTTTTTCGTGCTTAAAAATATCTTTAAAAACAGTTAAAAGGGGACTTATTGATGCAGACCTTCGCGCAGCAGTTTGCGGCAAAAGTAAATAAAGCAGAGACGCAGCGCGAAAAGAATCTGCGGCTGGGCCGGGAGGATCTGCGGACGTTCTGCAACCTGCGCAAGCCCGACTTTTATAAGCCAGAGCGGGAGTATCAGGACATTTTGTGCAACACGCTGCAGGCGGCATACGAGAAGCGTCTTCTTAACGAAAAGACAGGCAAGCCGGTCAAGTACTTGATCATCAACCTGCCGCCCGGCTATGGCAAGAGCTACACCCTTGCCAATTTCGCGAACTGGGCATACGGGAAGAACATCAAGAATAAGATCATCACCGTTTCCTACAACGGCACGATCGCGCCGGAATTTGCCCGGACGACGCGGGATATGGTAGCGGAAGAGCCGGATCCGGAGAATGAGGACTCTTACACGACACGGGATTTTTTCCCGCATGTGCAACTGAAATACGGGGATTCATCCGTAATGAAGTGGAGTCTGGAAGGGAGCTATGCAAGCTACCTGGCCACGTCCTTTGACGGTACTGTGACCGGTATGCGCGGCAACATCATCATCATAGATGACCCGATCAAAAACGATAAGGAGGCCGTCAACGAAACTGTAAAAGAGGGACACTGGAATTATTTAAAGAACACGCTTTCGTCCCGTGCGCTGCCAGGCGCCTTGTGGGTGATCGTACTGACCAGATGGGCTACGGACGACCTGGCCGGGAGACTGTTAGAGGCTTATCCGGACAAATGCCACGTGCTGGAGATCAAAGCGCTGGATGTGGACGGGCCGGAGGGGGTCAGCACCTGCGAAGACCTGTTCCCCACGGAGGACATACAGGATAAAAGGCAGACACTGGATCCGCATATCTTTGGGGCGAACTACATGCAGAAACCCGTGGATCTGGAGGGCGGCCTGTACGGGAAATTTGAGACTTATGATGAAGTGGATCCGGATAAATTCGAGCGGGTACTTAATTATACGGATACGGCGGACGAAGGGGACGACTACCTGGGCAGCATCTGCGGCGGCACTATAGGCAGATATCTTTATGTCACAGATATGTACTATACACAGGATGCTATGGAGAAGACAGAACCGGAACTGGCAAGACGGCTGCAGCTTAACGGTGTCAGGGAATGCCTGATCGAGAGTAACAACGGTGGCCGCGGGTTTGCCCGGAACGTGATCCGGCATCTGCGCACACTCAAGTGCTTTAAATGTACAGTCACATGGTTTCACCAGAGCAAGAAGAAGAGGACGCGTATCATCACAAACGCATCAAACGTCATGGAGCAGGTGATCATGCCGCGTGACTGGGAGACACGCTGGCCGGAGGCGGCGGAGCATATCCACAGGTATCAGCGTAAAGGTAAAAACGATCATGATGATATCGAGGATACCCTGACCGGCATTGTTGAGTTTGTCAACGGGGATGTCAAAGGCAAGAAGAAAGTCAGGACAGGTAAAAAAAGCAGGCTGGGACTTTAGAGGTAAGAAAATATGTATAGATTTAGTAAAGAGCAGGTACTGGATCCTGTATTCCTGACAAAACTGATCAGGAGGTTTCAGAGCGAACAGGTGCCGCGCTTTAAACGCTGCGAGGACTACTACAGAGTACAGACACGGATCCTGCAGCGCACGATGACAGAAGGCAAACCAAATAACAAGCTGGCACACGGGTTCTGCCGGTATATTACGAATATGGCTACAAGCTATTTCGCGGGCAAGCCTGTCCGTTACATTTTCAAGGATGATGAGAGCGGTGACCTTACCGCAAAAGAGTATAAGGACGCCATACTGGATGTCTTCCGGGATAATTATATAGACTCTTTAAACTTTGAAGTGTCGAAGGAAGCAAGCAAGAAAGGCGTCGGCTTTTACCTGATCTTTTCCAATGAGTTTTCGGATCTGCGCATAAAAAAGCTGGATGCGGAGGCGATGATCCCGGTCTACTCCCCGTCGCTGGATGAATTTTTAGAGGCGGCGGTGCGGATCTGGTCAGAGCATGACATAGACGGGAAGCTACTCATGGAGTATGCGGATGTCTATGACGAAACATATATCCATCATTTCCGGCGTGGTGACGGGGAGCATGACTATAAAGAATTCCGGGTGCCGGAGCCGCACTATATGAAGGACATCCCCGTGATCATCGTCTGGAACAATGAGGAGCAGCTGGGGGATTATGAGCCGGTCATCACGCTGAATGACGCATACGACAATGCACAGTCGGATACGGCAAACGACATGGATTACTTTACAGACGCTTATCTGTGCATCACAGGGGCCAGCAGCATGGTGGAGGATGCCCTCACCGGGGATCTGGATGATGACGGGGACGCCTCGAACATGGCCGCGGTAAACCTGCGCAAGAACAGACTCTTATTTCTGGATGAGAACGGTCAGGCACAGTGGCTGACAAAGAACGTCAATGATGCCGCGAACGAGAATTATAAGAACAGGCTGTATAAAGACATCTTCTTTCTGTCGCAGGTGCCGGCCCTCACAGATGAGAACTTCTCCGGCAACCTGTCCGGCATCGCGATCAAATATAAGATGACAGGGCTGGAAGAATTGGCGATCATGAAGGAGAACCGGATGCGGTCGGCGCAGACAAAGATGCTGCGGATCATCACGGATTTTTTAAATATGAAGATGAACAAAAAATGGGATCCGGACACGGTAGAACAGAAATACGACCGCAACTTTATAGAAAATGCCTCAGACATTATCACAGACGTAAAGAACCTTGAAGGGATCATTTCAAGGGAGACACAGCTTGACATGCTGCCGGTCAGCATCGTATCAGACTCTTCCGCAGAACTGGACAGACAGAAACAGGAGGCCATGGATGCGGAGCGGCTGCCGAAGGTAGATCTTAGCAGCATCGGTATGTAGGTGGCGATATGGCAAAAGACTACTGGGAGAGACGCTATCTAAAGGATAAGGCAGCCTCCGTCAACTGGACGGAGGACTACCTTGCAAAGCAGCAGAAAAAGCTGTACAGCCAGGCGGAGCAGGAGATCCAGGCGGAGATCGAAAAGCTGTATCAGAAGTTCGCGGACAGCGAAAAGATCACGCTTGCGGAAGCGAAACAGAAGATCAAAGACGCGGATTTCCGTAAGATCGACTGGGCGGGGATGCTGCAGCAGGAGAAAGAGCTGCGGGAGCGTCTGAAAGAGACAGATCTGCCGGAAGAGATCAGAGAACAGATCGAGAAACAGCACAGGGCGCTGGATCTGGAGATGAAGGCCTACGCGAAGCGTGGCCGTATCTCTTATCTGGAACTGCGCTCCATGGAGATCGACCGGATCATGGTGGATCTGTATGATAAGCAGCAGGAAAATATCTACGACCACCTGACAAGCGAGTTTGATGACGGTTACTATCACAGTATTTTTAATACACAGCAACGCATCGGGTTTGGCTATGACTTTACCAGGCCGAATGAGGCGGCGGTAAACAGGGCGATCCTGAACCGTTATGACAAGCGGAACTTTTCGAAAAGCCTGTACTCACATTGCACAAATTTTTCGGAAGACCTGAAAAGTAATCTTGTGACCGGTCTGATCACCGGCGAGAACCTTGACAAGATGACCAGTCGGATCCACAAGCGCATGGGCGTCGCTTACAGCGCGGCAAAGACGTTAGTCAGGACAGAGACGGCGTATATCTATGAGACTGCTACTATGGAGGGATACAGTGCCTGCGGGATTGAATGGTATGCGTTTCTGGCTACGCTGGATTTTAAGACAAGCGAAATCTGTCAGGAAATGGACGGCAAGCGGTTTAAAGTCAAAGATGCTGTGCCGGGAAAGAACTATCCGCCGATGCACCCAAACTGCCGCAGTACGACAGTCTGTGACTTCCCGGAAGAGGATGATAAGAAGGGAAGGACGACCAGAGTAGCGAAGGATGAACAGGAAAAGGCGTATGAAGTACCGGCGGATATGACTTATAAAGAATGGCGCGGGCAGCATAAGGATAAAACACCCTTCCTTTCTTATGGGGAGAAGCGGGCACTCAATCAATATATCAGCTTTGAGTCCTATCCTGTTAATGAGAAACTGCGCAGGGGACTTTCATTGTCTGATCAGGAACAACGTCTTGTCGATAAGCTGAACAGTGCGCTGGATAAGCTGGATGACTATAAAGGTAACGTGGTAAGATGCCTTGATATCAGGGATCCGGAAGAACTTAAGGAATTTCTTGGTCGGCATCAAGTAGATGGTGATGTTACTTATAAAGCTTTTACTTCTGCCTCTACAGAAGACGGATATAATCCGGATGCGAATATCCGCATCTACATAAGCAGTGAAAAAGGAAAAGATATTTCTACTTTCAATCCTTCGGAAAAAGAGGTATTATATAAGAGCAACACGATATTTAGGATATGTAACCATGTAGAAAAGAATGGTATCCATTACTTTTTGATGGAGGAGAAGAATGTACGATAAGGATTATGTGCCATATACGGCAAAACGATGGACAGAGATACCGGCGGTAGAGGTCACCGGACATTCTGAATCATCTCCGGAAGAAAAAGCGGCGGCTCATGAAAAACTCTTAAAACTTATTGCCAGGTCAGAAGAGATCTGTGCAAAGAAGAAAGCCGGTATACCGGTAGACGACAGCCTTTAAAGGCTTTTAAAAGACATTTAAAAACAGTTTAAGGTAACTTAAGGGATCACATATGTGGTCTCTTTTTGATTGCATAAAAACAGGAGGTACAAAGATGGATACAGAAAAGAATACTGCAACAGAGACAGATGTAAAGGATGCTGCCGCTTCCGGCGGCAAAGATCCGGCAGCGGCGGCAGGCGGGGCAGGGAAGGAAACGAAACGGGAGCCTGAGGCCAAGACCTATGATCAGGCTTACATCGACCAGCTGCTGGCCGATCAGAAGGCAGCCACGGATGCGGCAGTAGCGGAGGCACTGAAAGTCGCTAAGATGGATGAGGACAGCAAGGCGTCTTATGAGCAGGAGAAAGCGGCGAAGGAGCTGGCGGACCGGGAAGCGAAGATCGCAGCAAGGGAACGGAAGGCGGATGCGCTGGATATCCTTGCGAAGAATGACGTCCCGTCCGAGTTTGTTGATATCCTTGTCGGAGATACGACGGAAAAGACAAAGGCGAACGTAGCGGCATTCAAGGGAAAGTTTGACGCTGCCGTGCAGGCACAGGTGGAGAAACGCCTGGCCGGGACAACACCGAAGGGCAGCAGCGGGGCTGGTACCGTGAGCGAAGAAGAGGCCATGGCAGCCGAGATCGACAAATATCTGTAAGAGGAGGATTAAGAGATGGCTTTAAACACGTTAGTATATGGGAGCACACTGCAGAAAAAGCTGGACGAATCGGCGAAAAAGGCGCTGACATCTGGCTGGATGGACGGCAATGCGGAACAGGTGGAGTATAACGGGGGCAATAAGATCAAGATGCCCGATATCTCCACTACTGGGCTTAAGGATTATGACAGGGATGAGGGGTATCCGTCCGGAGGTGTGACACTTTCGTACAAAGAGTATGAAATGACGATGGACCGCGGTGCGTCTTTCCAGCTGGATTCAATGGATGTCAATGAGACAAATTTTATTGTCAATGCAACGTCTGTAACAGGGAAATTCCAGAATGAGCATGTCATCCCGGAGATCGATTCCTACCGCTACAGCAAGCTGTATGCGTTATTGAAGGCAGCAGACAGGGCAACGCCCTACACGGCAGAAGAGAAGACGATTATGGATGCCCTGTTATCTGATATCGCAAAGATCAGGGATGAGGTCGGCGAGGATGTGCCGCTCGTCATTTCCATCGCACAGCCCGTCAAGACAAAGCTGGAGTTAAATGAAAAGTTTGCGAAACGGCTCAATGTGGCGGATTTTAAGTCCGGAGCGATCAATACGCAGCTGAAGCAGATCGACAACTGCTTTTTGAAGTCGGTACCGTCCGCACGTATGAAGACAGCATATGTCTTTAAAGACGGAAAGACAGAAGGAGAGAAAGAAGGCGGTTTCGCAGCTGCGGATAATGCAAAACAGATCAACTGGATCATCTCGGTACAGACAGCGCCGATCGCAGTCACAAAGCAGGATAAAATGAAGATCTTTGATCCGGCCACCTATCAGAAAGCAGATGCGTGGTTTATCGGTTACCGCCGTTATCATGAGATATGGCTGCCGGAAAACCGGTATAAGAAATGCTGGGTCAATGCAGAGGCGGAAGCATAGGAGGATACGAGATGAGGCAAGAGATGAGAAAACTAAACCGTGCCAAGTATGCCCATACTGTTGAGGAGATGGTGCAGTTGTCCGCACAGGGCTATGTGCCGGTGGGGACGGCAGCAGCAGATCCACCGGATGCAGCCTCCGGACAGCCGGCAGCAGATCCCGTCAGGGAAGATAAGAAGGCGGCACGGCCGAAGGCAGTTTCCGGCAAAATGGATAAGAAGACAAAACAGCCTGCAGCAGCGCCGAAGCAGAAAGCCAGCAGCACGGAGCAGCCCGCGGAAAAACCGGATCAGACAGAGGCTGCACCGGAGCAGTCTGCAGGAACACCGGAGCAGCCGGCAGCAGATCCGGCGCAGGCTGTGACAGACGGAGGCGGCAGCGGGACATGATCGACATGGATGGGATGTTATCAAAAGTCAAGGTAAGGCTGGGCATTGCACCGGAGACGACGGAGCACGATGAGGTGCTCCGCCTCATGCTGGAGGATGCAGTCATGATGATCCGGATCTTCTGCAACCGGGACGTATTTCCGGTACAGCTTGAATATGTTGCCAGACAGATCGTCGTCAATGCTTTTTACAAAGAAAATGGCGATAACGTGGCCTCGATCAAGCGCGGGGATACCCAGATCACTTACACTGAGACGATCAGCAAGGATGATTTAACGCAGGAGCACAGGGAACTGTGCTGCAAGTACAGGCGGCTGCGCACCGGATAAAGGAGGAGGGCATGAGCTTTAAGGATTTAAGCTACAAAAAGCCGGGAAGGACGGTAAAGCAGAATGGTAAGAAACAGGGAGGCAAACGTGCTGGCAAAGACGTTCCGGGATCAGATGAGCGTGTACCGGACAAGACGGGTCAGGGATCCAGAGACACAGGGAACGGTTGAAAAGGAGATCCTGGTCTATGAGGATATCCCCTGTGCGCTCAGCCAGAAGGGCAACGATACGCCGGAACGGCAGGAATTTCATTCTGAAAAAAAGCGCACGCATACGATCTTTACCCTGCCAGGGGTAGAGCTGCTTGATAGAGACAAGGCAGTCATCATCACGGAGGCCGGGCAGAGGTTTACCGGGGTCACCGGGCGGACTTTTTGCTATATCAGCCACGGGGAGACGCCCTTTAGCGCAGAGGATAAGACATGAGTATGAAGAGTCTGGAGGATCTGGAGCGGGCTTTTGACCGTGGTCTGAACGCATGGGAATCAGAGATCGTCGCGGCACATGCAGAAAAAATGGGTAAGAAAGTCGTGCGGGAAGTGAAGCGGGAGACAAAGGTCGTGACCGGTAACCTGCGGCGGCGCTGGGACTCCCGGGTGAAAAAGGAGGACGGCGGCGTCAACATCATCGTCGAGAATGATGCCGAGTATGCAGAACCGGTCAACAATGGACACCGGATTGTGCGCGGCGGCAGGACAGTAGGCTACACAGAGGGCCGGCACATGCTGGAAAAGGGCATCGCCGCTTATCAGAATACCTATCTGAAAGATGACCTGCAGGGCATGGTGGACGATCTGGGAAAGAAGATGAGGGGATGACATGATCACACTGCAGGAAATATCAACAGGGATCATAAAGATACTGCGGGAAAAACTGGAGATCGAGTATATCACGCAGGAGGACATGAGCAGCACGGACGGGCAGGAGTTTCTGCATATACAGCTTGTCCCGCTTAAGTCAGTCACGGCAGCAGCAGGGCACTTTGTTGACAGACAGATCTTTATAGATATCGCCTACATGGAGACGCTGCATACATCAAACGCGCGGATCTATGCAGTGTTAGACATGCTCGATGCGGCTTTCAAGCCGTATTTCCGGATCGGGGACCGGGCTTTTTCCCCGCCGGCACAGATGGACATCACAGACGACATAGGACATTATAAGATGACACTGGAGTTTATAGATACAGTGGAGCAAAAAGAGGGGCCGCTCATGGAGCATCTGGCCGTCCGGTTCCGCTGATGGAAGGAGGAGATGCAGATGGGATTACCCGAGATCGTTATTACATTTAAACAGAAAGCATCTGCAGCGATCGCAAGGAGCCAGCGGGGTATGGTTGCCGTGCTGCTGCAGGATGATACGGCGGAGCAGTTTCTGACACCGTGCACGCGGTGGAAGGATGTAAAGGAAACGGAGTGGACGGCAGAGAGTTTAAAAGCGCTTAAACTCATCTTTAAAGGAGGGCCGAGACAGGTACTCATCGTGCGCATGTTAAAGACAGAGGGAAGCCTTGATCTGGCAGGGACCCTGGAGCAGATCATGCATATCAACATTGATTATCTCTGTTATCCGGGATATCAGACATCAGATCTGACGACGTTGCGGGAATTTATCACGGAAGCGCACGAAAAAGGCAAGAAAGTCAAGGCGGTGCTGCCCGGCGTGGAAGCGGATGACATGCACATCATCAACTTTGCCTCAAACTATGTGACAGCGAAGTGGATCGATGAGGAGCAGCCAGTCACCTACACGGCGGCGGAATACTGCTGTCGTGTAGCCGGCATCCTGGCCGGGCTGCCGCTGACTAAGAGCTGTACTTTTTATGTGCTCGATGAGGTCGTTGATGCAGACATCCCGGAGGATCCGGATAAGGCTATCGATGATGGGAAGCTGGTCATCGTGTTTGACGGGGAGAAACATAAGATCGGGCGGGGCGTGACCAGCCTGCAGACAGTGACGCCGGAGACGCCGGAGGCTTTCAAGAAGATCAAGATCGTGGAGGGGATGGACGTCATCCGGCATGATATCTTTTCCACTTTTGAGGGCAGCTATGTAGGTGAGGTCGTCAACAGCTATGACAATAAGCAGCTGTTCGTGGGCGCGGTCAATGATTACCTTCGTGCGATGCAGAACGCTATCCTCAACGCCGAGGCGGAGAATGCCGTGCGGATCAGCGCAGAAGGCAACAAGGACTATCTTGAAATGCGTGGGATCGACACGACGGATATGACAGAACAGGAACTGCTTGAAGCCGACACGGGATCCTATATGATCCTGGAAGGGACATGTACTTTCCTGGATGCGGCGGAAGACCTCCGGCTTGACATGAGCATGTAGGAAGGAGCAATACAGGATGAATGGGATAAAAGGAAACAGGACACTGTCCGGTACCTGGGCAGAGATGTGGTATAACGGCATCAAGATACTGGAGATCAATAAGATCAGCGTTAAAGTGACGGTCAATCGGGAAGATGTGCAGCTGGGACTGGACGTGGACACGAAGATCACCGGCCAGAAAGGTGAGGGCACGATCTCCATGATCAAGGCTTTCACGCGGTTTGAGGATGTGCGGCAGGAGATCGCGAGAGGGCATGACCCGAGGGGCGTCATCATCACGAAGTTAAAGGATCCGGACGCTACAGGAGGACAGACGGAGCGGTACCAGATCGGCAATGTGGCGCTTTCCGAGTTTGGATTTGAGTATGAAAAAGGCGCTGTCGTAAAACAGGAAGTGCCGTTTTCGTTCACACCGTCCGATATGATCAATCTTGACGCGGTACAGGACGTATAGATACAGACGGATCATAAGGATCCAATGCAAATAAACATACAGGAGGCATAGGAAAATCATGGAAGAAAACAAAGTTCTTATTTTTGAACAGTTCGCGAGGAAAGCGAAGGAACGGATCGAGGCAAGGAAACAGCTTCGGAAGGAGGAACTTGTGATCGGCAGCATCGGCATGGACATGGAAATTCGGGGATTGTCAGATGCGGAGGTCAGCGAGGTATTGGAGTTTTCGGATGATACGATCGAGGTTGATAAGTATACGATCTATTATGCGAGCAGCACGCTGCAGGAGGCGGCGAAGGTCATGGTACAGCAGGGCAGCCTGCAGACTGGAAAGGAATATACCATCACGGACATGTTTACGCAGTCGGAGCGTAACTTTATCGCAAGACGTATCCTGGAGCTTTCCGGCGTAGGCGGCGAAGCAGATATCAGGATCAAGGAGAAGGAAGAGGTAAAAAACTCTTAAAGCAGTCCAGACTTATGTGGCTGATGGGATACTGGATGGAGCACGGCGGATTTAAGCCGGGGGAGATCCTATCCCTGTCGCCGCAGGAGCGGACTGTGTGGGAAGCGATCGCGGAGTTAAACAGACAGCAGCGCAAAGAGGACCTCCGGGATGCGGTGGAAGAAGCGTTCTCGGATCTCCTGCGTGCACTCGGAAGATGAGGAGGTGACATCTGATGTCGGAAGTCTTCGGGGCGGTCCTTTCTGTCCGTGACAACGTATCAGGTGTCATGAAGCAGGCGAAAGGATCGGTCACAGGCTTTCGTGGGGAAGTAGAAAAAGCAAAAAAAGACTTAGAGAAGTTAGAGAAACAAAAGATCGCTGCAAAGGAGCTGCGGATCAAGAACTCTTCCGCATATAAAGCGATCGAGGGCGTCAAGAAGAAGCTGGAGCCGATCACAAGGAAGACGGTCGAGATCAAGGCGAAGACGGAACGGGCTGTAGAAAAAGTAAAGAAGTTTGGATCCATACTGGATAAGGTCAAGACCTCCAAGGTCGTGCGTGTGGCGGTGGAGGGTACAGGAAAAGCAGTCAAAGCATTAGGCAAGGCCGCGCTGATAGGGACTGCAGCAGCATTTACTACAGTTGCCGCCGCCGGGACGATGGCAGTCAGTTCCGCGATCGATTATCAGGCGCAGATGCAGAACGTCGGCACTCTGCTGGACGGTGATGTGCAGGGTAAGCTGCAGGGGATGTCAAAACAGCTCAAACAAGTATCCCTTGATACAGGTGTCTGCACATCCGATCTGACCGAGGGGCTGTACCAGGTCGTATCCGCATTCGGGGAGTCTGCAGACAATGTAAAGCAGATGGAGATCGCGGCCAAAGCGGCAAAGGCCGGGAACGCGACCACAGTGGATTCCATCAACCTGCTGTCCGCCGTGACGAAAGGTTACGGTGATACTTCTGCGGCGGCGATGCAGAAAGCATCCGATCTGTCCTTTTTAACGGTCAAGTTAGGGCAGACAAGTTTCCCGGAGCTGGCAGCGAGCATGGGGCAGGTCGTACCGCTCGCGTCTACGCTTAAGGTCAGCCAGGAAGAGTTGTTCGGTGCGATGTCTACCCTGACCGGCGTTACAGGTTCCACCAGCGAGGTCACGACGCAGTTAAAGGCGACGATGCAGTCTTTCCTGTCTCCATCTACAGAGATGGCAAAGACACTCAAACAGATGGGCTATGCATCCGGCGCAGCGGCACTGGAGAGCGAAGGCCTGGGCGGCATCCTTGACAAGCTGAAAAGTCAGGTCAAGGGGGATGAGGTCGCTTTCGCGAACCTGTTTTCCAGCGTCGAAGCAAAAAACGCTGTACTGGCACTGACCGGGAACCAGGCAGAGAATTTCGCGGAGAAGACCGCGGCCATGTTCGAGGCGTCCGGCGCGGCGGATGCAGCGTTTAAGACACAGACAGCCTCCGTCAAGGAGATGGCGGCGAAGATCAAGAACGCCGGGAGCGTGATGCTCACCAGCATGGGCGAGAAAGCGCTGCCTTATATCCAGCGTGCGCTTGAAGGCGTCATCGAAAAGATGCCGGCAATAACGGAAGCAGCCGGCGACCTTATAGATAAAGCAGGGCCGGTATTTGACAGGCTGGCAGGCAGCGTGTCCGGATTCTTTGCGGATACAAAGCCGGTCATGATGCAGGTCGGTACCATGTTCGGGAGCGCATTTGAAAAGGCGCTGCCGGCGATCGCGTCCTTAAAGGACAGTTTTGTGTCGATCCATACGACAGCGGAGCCAGTGATCCTGGCACTAGCCAGTGTGATCTCATCGGCGGTGCCGCCGATCGCAGAGATATTTGCGGGGGTCTATTCTGTTATCTCCCAGGTCATGCCGGTCGTTTCTCAGATTATTTCCGAGGTTGGTGCGAAAGTATCAAGTGTATTTTCGTCGATGGGCAATGAGACGGGCGTGCTGCAGAAGTTGTTTGCAGTGGCAGGACCAGCGATCTCATCAGTGCTAGAGACAGCGTGGTCAGTAGCCAGTCCACTTTTGGACCTTGCGATCCAGGGGATCGGATTATTGGCAGATGCGTTCGGGGCAGCATTCCCATACATCCAGAGTATCGTTGAGAGTGTCTGGAAGGTGATAGGGCCTGTATTCAGCAAGATCGGTGAGGGGATCGGTGTTGTCACATCGGCGATCAAAAAGATCCGCGGCGTGGATGACAGCGGCGGTGGATCCGGAGGCGGCGGTTCGGGCGGGAGCGTTGCGGCCAATGCGACCGGGACGCCTTATTTTTCGGGCGGATGGACGACCGTAGGCGAACACGGGCCGGAATTAATGAACCTTCCTGCGGGCACAAAGATCCTGTCCAATCAGGCGAGTAAGACCATGCAGCAAGGAGATAAAAAGATCTCTATCAACGTGGAACACATGGAAGTGCGCAGCGATGCCGACATACAGAGAGTGGCGGAGGAACTTGCAAAGAGACTGGAGGAAGCGGAGGAGAACCAGTGATGAGGAAGACAAGAACGGTTTTGTTAGTCACGGGTGACGGGCAGTTTGAGCTGGCCGTCAACCCTCCGGAGATCTCCGTGACACAGGACAATAAAGATAAGACGATCGACCTTTTAAATGTGGGGGAGATCAACGTGCCGGGGATGCGTGGACTTATTAAAGTATCCCTGGCGACCTTTTTACCGGACAGCAACAGCCCGTTTTATACAGGGGTTGCACCGGAACAGATCGTGCAGGCGGTCAAAAAAGCGAAGAATGGACAAAAGGCGATCCGCATTATCATCAGCGGGAGCGATGTCAACACACAGTTCAATGTGTCAGCTATGAGTGAAACTTATAAAGAAGGCCAGGGGGATATCTATATCTCGTGGTCTTTTGTAGAATTGCGGGATCTGAACACTGGGCAGGTGGCCAGCTTCGTGCGCAGGTATACGGATACTGGGCTGTGCACACGCAGGACAACGCGCAGCGTACCGAAGGCAGTCACCGTACAAGACGGTGATACACTCTGGAATTTAGCCAGGCGGTATTACGATGACGGCAGCCGCTGGAAAGATATCGCACTGGCAAACGATATGTATGAGGATAACCTGCTACCGGGGACACGGCTGATCATACCGCTGTGACTTTTATTAATAGAAGGCAGATAGATTGACATGAATATGCAAGTATCCGTAAATGGAGCAGATTTTTCAAAGGAGATAGAATCGATCAGCTGGAGCGGGGATGAGAACCAGCTGGCGAGAAAGTTAAAGATAACATATCTGTATGCCCCGCGGAGCACGCCAGCGTATACCAGAGCAGCAGTCAAGGGTGACCGGATCACGCTGGGCGGCGGTCTCTTTCAAGGGATTATATTAAATGAAGAGCGGTCAGAGAACTCGATCACGATGTCAAATACAGCATATGATTATGCCTGGTACCTGCGCAGCAAAGCATTCGGCGTCTATAAAGGATCACCTGCAGCAGTAGTATCGCAGGTATGCAGCGAGAATGGTATCCCCTGCGGAGCACTGTATGATCCGGGCGGGGAGGTTGAGGTCATCACCGCTGGAGAGAAGAGCATCAGTCAGGTGATCAAAGATGTTTACGAGGGGCAGGATGTACATGTATTCATGCGTGGGACATCTTTATGCACAGAAAAATATGGTACGGAGCTGGCCGGGGTGGTGACCGGAGATGACTACGTGACAGATGCGAGTTACACCAGCAGCGCAGAAAATCTTATCAACAGAGTCGTGCTGCTGAACCAAGAAGAGGAACCAGTCGGAGAAGTGACAAACGGTTTTTCCGCATACGGGACGATCAGTGAAGCTTACAAGATCTCCGGGGATGAACTTGATGTGAACAAAGAAGCACGGAAGCTGCTGAAAGGGATGGAGGAATCTGGCAAGATCGTAGTGCGGGGCAACCCGGATTTTGTGACCGGCAAGGCGATCATTGTTGAAAAGGTCAATTCTAAGATCCGTGGACGGTTCATCATCATCTCGGATGCACATGAGATCCGGGATGCATCTTACATAACGACGCTGGGGCTGCGGTTTGACAGCGTCGTATAAAAAAGTATCGGAAAAACAGAGGGGAAAGGGGCAGGCAGATGGCAAACGGGGACCCGTTCGCGCGCATGGTCAAGATGATGGAACGCCAGGGCGCGAATTTAAACGGCTACGATATGAGCATCGCGAAGGTGATTAGCGTAAAGCCGCTGCAGATCATTGATAAGGGCAACCTGATCGAGAGGAATCTGTTTTGCAATGGCCTGATCCCATCAGACAAAGACGAAGAATTAGATGAGATCCTGGCGAATGAAAAAAGTATCTCAAAAGAGTTAAAACAGTTTTTAAAGGATCTTTACAAGGAGTTAAGAGTAGAGATAGGCGATGAAGTGCTGGTGCAGAGGGTCAAGAACAGTTATTACATCTGCGGGAAGGTGGCGGGACAATGAGTGTATTTCCCTTTACGGTCGATGTACCAGAGATGGAGGATCGGGAAGAGGAACTTCCGGTCTTCCGGGAACTGGCTTACGACTATGAGAAGAACTGTCTGCTGCGCAAGGGCGGCAAACCTTATCTTGTAGAAAAGGACGATGCGCTGCAGATATGGATCTATAAAGCCCTTAAGACAAAGCGTTTTGTCTGGCCGGCCTATACGCATACTTATGGCAGCGAGATTGAGAACGTGATCGGGATCAGTAACGATCCGGCGATCATAGACAGTGAGATCAAGCGTTACATCACCGAGACACTCATGGTAAATCCTTATCTGCAAGAGTTATCAGACTTTACTTTTGCCCATGAGCGCGACATTGTCACTGTTGAGTTTGTTGTAACGACCGTCTATGGACGGTTTACACATGAAAGCGAGATCTATAATGAGTAGGAGTTTTAAAGAGATCCTTGACAGGATGAAATCTATGGTCGAGACGGAAGCGGACAGACGGGAAGGTACCTGGACAGCAGACAACCTGCAGGCCGTTGCTAATGAGCTGGCGCGGATCTATGAAGAGGATATCGACACGATCCTGCCGCAGGCATTCGTGATGACGGCACAGGGCCGGAACCTGGACAGCTGCTGCAATGACTATGGTATCACCAGGCGGGCAGCGACAGCGGCGGAAGTGATCGTAAAGCTGCAGGGAGAGCCGGGGACATATGACTGGCTACAGCTGCAGGCCGGGGATATCACTTTTACGGTGCAGGAGCCGTTTAAGATCATCTACGGCGACGGGGAGACAGGAGACGGTACGGTATCTGTCCGGGCAGTCTGTGACCAGACCGGCGACATCGGCAACGTGGCGGCCGGGAGCATCGACAGAGCGAGTGACAGGCGGATCACAAATGTCACTAACAAGTCAGCGGCAGAGGGTGGCTTTGACACAGAGTCAGACGATGCGCTCCGGGAAAGGACGTTAGAACATATCCGGACGCCTGCAAACAGTGGAAACATTTCACATTACAAGCAGTGGGCGAAGGAGGTTTCCGGTGTGTCAAAGGTCAGGATCTATGACCTTGCCCGGGGTCCTGGTACCGTAGATGTGGTGCTCATAGCAGATGATAATGAGGTGGCACCCCAGAAGTTGATCGAGGCAGTAGAGGAGCATATCGAATCAGTGCGACCTATCGGTGCGGATGTACTGGTCGTGAGTGGCGAGTCAGTTGATATCAACGTTATGGCAGATGTGATCGTCAAGGCCGGATACACGGCAGAGAGCATCCAGGAGAGTTTCTACCCGCTGCTGGTGCAGCACTGTGAGGCGGTAGCTTTTAACTCACATATCCTGTCTTATCTTGGGATGGTCAACGTACTGTTTGACTGCCCGGGCGTGGTGGATGTATCGGACTTTACGATAAACGGGACGGCAAAGAGCCTGCGCCTGGCAGAGAGACAGTTCCCGGTCGCGCAGATCCCGACAGTCACGGTCACTATAGAGGGTGGTGCAGGGGCGGGTGGATGGATAACAGGAGGCAGTGAGGATGCTTAAAAAGAGTGTGCCGCCTTTTGTGGCACAGATGATCGAGATCGCGCAGCTCTTTACTGCAGAGCAGCCGGAACTTGATAAGATGGAGGCCGATCTGTCAGAGTTGCTGAGGCAGTTTTATATCAAGACAGCGACTTACTCTCTTGATAGGTGGGAGGATGAGTTCGGCCTGGAGCGAAACACCGCATTGACGTTGATGCAGCGCAGGGCAAGGGTACTGGGGAAGCTCAACAGCAATCCGCCGGCGACTGTAAAGATGCTGGAAAATCTTGTACTGCAGGTCATGGGCGCAAATGCGGTGACGATCGTAGAGCACTATGCGGATTACAGCTTTACCGTCTATGTAAATACAGACTATCTTGTTGAGACTTTTGCGATCGCAAATGAAGCGGTAAGACTTGCAAGGCCGGCACACCTGTCTTATAAGTTTGTAAACCGTTTGATCAGGCAGGCGTCATCAAAAATGTACTACGGGATAGCGGGCGGATATATCGGGATCGTAAGAGGGATCGTGGAGGAGTGAGAAAATGATATTTTGTCTTACAAACGCTGGAAAGAAGTATATGGCAAGAGTCAATGCGGGTGAGGTCACGATGCACTTGACAAAGGTAACGGCAGGTGCCGGTACGTCATCCTATCCCGAGATCCTGACCAGTGTCATTGATGAGATGCAGCGGATCCAGCTTGATGCAGTGCATTCAGACGGGGAATATACGTTGATCGAGTGCGTGCTCACAAACTTAGAGCTGGATCGGGAATACATCTTAAAGCAACTGGGGATCTATGCCACAGACGGTGAACAGGAGATGCTCATCATTGTTGGGCAGGATCTGTACGGTGACAGGATCCCGGTGCTTGCGGATAAGGAAGTCGAGTACCAGTATAGCATCGGGATGCGGGTCAGCAATGCAGCGGAAGTCATCTTTGACTTTTCTGTCAATGATTTTCTAAGGAAGAAATATTTTTATGAACACTGCGAGGAATTCGAGAGGTATAAAGGCGAGGTCGATGAAAGGTTCAGAGCGCTGCCCCGCGTCCGGGTCGGACCGGAAGAGCTTCTTGACAGGAAGGATACGATCCTGTTCGAGACCATGGAAGGAACGGATCTTGTCACACAGATCAAGGAACGTGATCATGAGGATGTATTGCATGCGTTTGAATTTGCGTCGATCTTTAAGACGGCAGCACAGCGGGAAAAGCTACAGAGCGGGGAGGCAGTAAGTACACTGTTCGGAAAAATCGAACGATGGCTGGAAGACTTGCGGACAGGTTGCTTCAAGGAAGCGGATGATCCTTTTGTGCTGATGACGGAGGCGACCTATAGACCACCGGCAAAAAGACTGAAAGGAAATCTCTACGGGTTGATCACAAGGCGGCGAGGGATCATCGTATTCCACATCGACCGTTATATACAGGGACTTGAAAGTCCGAGACGGCCACGAACGACGTATGGGGTCGGGACAAGCGCAAAGGCGGACGTAAGCCCATCTCCAAGCCCTTATGCAGGCATCCTGCACTGCCTTGTGTACCTTGACAGCAGCACTGGGGTGAGGGATCCGGAGAAGCTGTATGGCACCATCAAGAGTATGAGATAGGAGGTAAGGACAAGATGGCAGCACAATATCTACCAACAGAATTACAGGATGCGGACGGAAACGTGGTCTATCCGCATACGAGCGCGAGCGTCGTCTGGACACAGGACAACAGGGACATGGAGGAGGTACTGAAGAGCAAGATAGGACTGGTCATCAGTGATGGGACCATCCCTGTCGGCCAGAGGGAAGCAGGGGTCATGTACGCGTTCATCGAAAGTGAAGCATCAGCTGCTGAACAGTCCGTGGCGATGGCAAGCCCGGCAGTCGGCTATAGACAGATCTAGGAGGAGTGATCATGGGGACATTAAAGGTCAGGGTGCAGCTCTACGATAAAGACGGCAACCTCTTAGGTGATGCAGACGTGCAGACTTCCGCAGACCTTGTCTATTTTGAAGACGGGGAGACGTTTCAGCAGAAACTTGACAAAGGGGAACTGAAAGGCATCAGGGGCGAACCGGGCCCGGTCGGTCCGATCGGCCCGACTGGGGAACAAGGGGTACAAGGCCCGCCAGGCGTGGCTGGGCCACCGGGACCACAAGGTCCAATCGGTCCAGCTGGAAATGGTGGACTGCAAGGGGTAGATGGCAGACGCGGAAGCCTTTGGTTTTCCGGGATAGACATCACAGGTTTTGCAGAATCCGTAGTGATATTTCCTGATCTTGATTTTGATCATGATATAGATGACATCTATCTTAATACCGATACCGGGGCGGTGTATAGATGCTGTGAAGGCGAAGATGGCAGGATCGGATGGGTATACGCAGGGATCATCAGAGGGCCGAAAGGAGATAAAGGTGAAAAGGGTGATAGAGGTGAACAAGGCCCGCAGGGTGTAAAAGGCGATACCGGAGCGACCGGGCCACAGGGACCGCAGGGCAATACAGGGGCTGCAGGAGCCAGAGGCGCGACTGGTCCGCAAGGCCCGCAAGGTCCGAAGGGCGATGCTATCAGAGTCGGGAGTTCTTACGCAGCAGCAACGGAAAGAAATATCTATTTTAAGATCATCTGAAAAGGAGGAGATAGATCATGGCAACATACAATGTGCAGATCGAAGATTCGGCAGGGAATAAATATCATCCGAAGCCGGATCTATTAACAACAAGAGAGCAACTCGCCGCAAATACTGCAGCAGGAAAGTCGGTAGATGCATTGGTAGTTAAGGAAATAAATAATAATTTAGGTGGTTGTCGTCTGACAAAGGAAGGAAACGATTTTTACAT
>CAJTYN010000027.1:18133-25147 GCA_910584115.1 uncultured Lachnospiraceae bacterium | reverse complement strand
CTCTCCCCGACCTTCACGATATCCCCCGCGCCCATCGTGATCAGCAGATCGCCTTTTTCACAATTTTCTAAAAGGTAGTTCTCGATCTCATCGAATGTGGGATAGTATCCGCAGGGCGTTCCCAGGGCCGCGATCTCTTTTTGCAGGTCCTGGGAGGTGATGCCGATGGTATTTTTTTCACGGGCGGCGTAGATGTCGGCCAGCACCACGTGGTCCGCCAGTGTCAGCGCCTGGGCGAAATCCTTTAGCAGGGCGCTGGTGCGGGTGTACGTATGGGGCTGGAAGACGCACCACAGCTTCTTATGCGGGGTGTTCTGGGCGGAGGTCAGGGTGGCGCGGATCTCCGTGGGATGGTGGGCGTAGTCGTCGATGATGGTCACGCCGCCCACTTCGCCTTTATACTGGAAACGCCTGTCGGTGCCGGGGAAGCTGGACAGACCCTTGCCGATGACGTCCGCGTCCAGTCCCAGCTTCCGGCCCAGGGCGATGGCGGCCAGGGCGTTGGAGACGTTGTGCAGGCCGGGCACAGACAGGGCGAACCGCCCCAGCTCTTGGCCGTGCTCGATGCAGATGAAGGCGGGATGGCCCTTTTCATCAAAGGAGATGGAAGACGCGGTGTAGTCGCCTGGGTTTTCCAGGCCGTAGGTGATGACCGTGCAGGGCAGGTCCTCTGTGATCGTCTCATATGCGGGCGTATCGCTGTTGATGATCAGGCAGCCGTCCGCGGGCAAAAGCTGGGCGAACTGGCGGAAGGACTGCCGGATGTGGTCGATGTCCCGGAAGAAATCCAGATGATCGGCGTCCATATTTAATATGATGCTGATCTTCGGGAAGAAGCTCAGGAAACTGTTGGTGTACTCACAGGCTTCCGTCACAAAATTGCCCGAATGGCCCACACGGATATTCCCGCCGATGGCAGGCAGGATCCCGCCCACGGTCACCGTGGGATCTAAGCCGCCTTCTAAGAGGATGTGGGAGACCATGGACGTGGTGGTCGTCTTGCCGTGGGTGCCGGAGACGGCGATGGGCGTGGCGTAGTTGGCCATGATCTGGCCTAAGAGCTCGGCTCGGGTCAGCATGGGGAGCTTTTTTTGGGCGGCGCAGGCGAACTCGGGATTATCCGGATGGATGGCGGCGGTGTAGACGACCAGGTCGATGGCGTCGTCGATGTTGGACGCGCGCTGGCCGATACGGACGACGGCTCCTCTGTCCGCGAGCCGTCTTGTCAGAGGGCTTTCCTGGGCGTCGGATCCGGACACCTCAAAACCATTGTGCAGGAGGATCTCGGCCAGCCCGCTCATGCTGATGCCGCCGATGCCGATGAAATGTACCCGTACGGGATGGTCAAAGTCTATCTTATACATGAAATGATATCTCCTTTCTGAATATATAAAGTATACTCTCTGAGAGGAAAAATGAAAAGAGAAAATGATCATACATTTCGATCAAAAAGGAGAAAAAAAGGAATGAGAATTTGTAAAAAATGTTCACTAATGGAAAAAAGTATGGTATAATAAGGACATTATATTAGACAAGAGGTGATTGCATGATAAAAAAAGAAATGATCGCCATGCTCCTGGCAGGTGGACAGGGCAGCAGGCTTGGCGTTCTGACCGAGAAAGTGGCAAAGCCTGCGGTGTCTTTCGGCGGAAAGTACAGGATCATCGATTTTCCTTTGAGCAATTGTATCAATTCAGGCATTGATACGGTGGGTGTGCTGACCCAGTACCAGCCATTGCTGCTGAATACCCATATAGGTATCGGGATCCCCTGGGATCTGGACAGGAACGAGGGCGGTGTGACCGTGCTGCCTCCCTATGAAAAGAGTGCGAACAGTGAATGGTATACAGGTACAGCGAATGCCATTTATCAGAATATGGACTACATGGAGCAGTACAACCCGGACTACGTGTTGATCCTCTCCGGCGACCATATTTATAAAATGGATTACGAAGTGATGCTGGATTTCCATAAGGTCAACAGAGCAGACGTGACCATCGCCACCATGCCCGTGCCCATCGAGGAAGCCAGCCGTTTTGGCATCGTGGTGACGGACGAGACGAACCGGATCAAGGAGTTCGAGGAGAAGCCGGAGAAGCCCAGCAGCAACCTGGCCTCCATGGGTATCTATATCTTCAGCTGGCCGGTACTCAAGGAAGCGCTCCTGGCGAAGAAGGATCAGAACAACCTCGACTTCGGTATGCATGTGCTGCCCTACTGCCACGAAAAGAAGCAGCGTCTCTTTGCGTACGAATACAATGGGTATTGGAAGGACGTCGGTACGCTGGGTTCTTATTGGGAAGCGAACATGGAGCTGATCGATATCATCCCGGAATTCAACCTGTATGAGGAGTTCTGGAAGATCTATACCAAGGGGGACATCATCCCGCCCCAGTATATATCGGAAAACGCTGTGCTCGGCAAATGCCTGATCGGGGAAGGCAGCGAGATCCACGGGGAAGTGCAGAATTCCGTGATCGGACCGAATGTTTATATCGGACCGGGGACCGTGGTCAGGGATTCCGTGATCATGCGCAACACGTCGATCGGGGCGGACTCGGTGGTGGACAAGTCCATCATAGCGGAGAGCGTGACCGTCGGCAGCGATGTGGTATTGGGCGAAGGCGAGGAAGCGGAAAACGTAGCCAAGCCGAAAGTCTATGCGTTTGGGCTCGTGACCATCGGGGAACATTCCGTGATCCCCAGCGGCGTGAAGATAGGGAAGAATACGGCCATCTCAGGCGTGACAGGACCGGAAGATTATCCGGGCGGCGTACTGGAGAGCGGCGGAGTGATAGCAAAGGACGGTGAAGGCGCATGAGGGCGATAGGACTTATTTTGGCAGGCGGCAGCAACAACAAGATGAGGGAATTATCGGATAAGAGAGCGATCGCGGCGATGCCGGTGGCAGGCAGCTACAGGAGCATCGATTTTGCTCTGAGCAATATGTCCAATTCCCATATCCAGAAGGTGGCGGTCTTGACACAGTACAACGCCCGTTCCTTAAATGAACACTTGAGTTCCTCCAAATGGTGGGATTTCGGGCGCAAGCAGGGCGGGTTGTATGTCTTTACGCCCATGGTGACGGCTGACAACAGCTGGTGGTACAGAGGGACCGCGGACGCCATGTACCAGAACCTGAATTTCCTGAAGAACAGCCACGAACCCTATGTGGTGATCGCATCCGGCGACGGCATCTACAAGCTCGACTATAATAAGGTACTGGAGTACCACATCAAGAAGCGGGCGGATGTGACCGTGGTCTGCACGGATATCGACGGGGACGATGTGAACCGTTTCGGCGTGCTGCGGATGAACGAGGAATCCAGGATAGAGGAATTTGAGGAAAAACCAATGGTCACCCAGTCGCACACGATCTCCACGGGCATCTATGTACTGCGCAGGAGGCAGCTCATAGAGATGCTGGAAAAATGTGCACAGGAAGACCGTCATGATTTTGTAAAAGATATCCTGATCCGTTACAAGAACCTGAAGCGGATCTACGGTTATAAGATCAAGGATTACTGGAGCAATATTTCCACAGTAGAATCTTACTACAGGACAAATATGGATTTCCTGCGGCCGGATGTGAGGGAATATTTTTTCAGGGAAGGCCCTGAGATCAAGACGAAGATCGATGACCTGCCGCCGGCAAAATACAATCCAGGCGCAGTCGTGAAGAACAGCCTGGTGGCCAGCGGATGTATCATCAATGGAGAAGTAGAAAATTCTGTTCTGTTCAAAAATGTGTTCGTTGGCAACAACTGCGTGATCAAGAATTCGATCATCCTGAATGATGTATATCTGGGTGATAATACGCATATAGAAAATTGTGTTGTTGAAAGCCGGGATACCATACGCGCAAATTCTTACCATTATGGTGAAGATGGGATCAAGATCGTTGTGGAAAAGAATGAACGATATGTAATATAATTCCGAAAGGGGCGGAACTGCTATGAATATAACAGATGTTAGGGTACGTAAGGTAGCAAAAGAAGGGAAGATGAAGGCTGTGGTGTCGATCACCATCGATGACGAGTTCGTGGTACACGATATCAAAGTGATTGAAGGAGAGAAAGGTCTGTTCATCGCCATGCCCAGCCGGAAATCGACAGATGGGGAATATCGAGATATCGCTCATCCCATCAAACAGGCGACCCGGGAAGGGATCCAGCGCATTATTTTAGAGAAATATGAAGAAGTTATGAAAATAGAAGAAAACGACCGCCCAGTAGAAGCAGAAGAAGTAGTAGAATAAAGAACAAGAGATAAATAGAAAGAATGCCGGTTCCTGATATCTTGATACAGATATACAGGGGCCGGCATTTTTTCTGGCGCGATCGTTCATCATGTCCCATCGTACCCGCCTATTTGCGAAAATCGAACAGATCTTTGATCTCGATCCCCAGAGCATCCGCGATATCGAATAATTTGTCGAGGGAAACAGAGGTCTTTCCGTTCGGAGCCTCGATGTTGCTCATATGTGTCCGACTGACATCCGTAGCTTCGGCGAGCTGGAGCTGGGTCAGGCCTTTTAATTTGCGATAATAAGCGATCGTCAAGCCGAGTTCCCGATACTGTTTCTTCCTTTTTTCATCCATCACAGAGTTGACCCTCCTGTCATGTTGCATATTGATAAGTTACTTAAAAAACTCTTAATCTTATAAGCGTTATTGTAATTTTCTATTGCCATAGTTTACAAATTTTAAGGAAAAAATTAAACAACGGGAGAGTAGATATTTGCAAACTGATACATCCCAATTCGAGCTTTCTCTACGAGTGTTACACAAATATTACAAAAAAATTTCAAAAAAGTATTGATTTTATTTCGGGAAGTGGTATAATGTGTAACGTAAATATAAATGAGGTGTTATATATGAATAAACTAAGATTGATGACCACAATGGTGGCGGCGTCCGTGCTGATCACGGGAGGGAGCGTATCTGTACGAGCCGCATCGACGCAGGAACAGATCGAGGCTGTCCAGGAAGGGAAGGCACAGTCCGAATCTGAGCTGGCTGCGGCCCGGGAGCGGATTGAGAGCCTGGAAGGTCAAAGGGGAGACCTCGAAGGATATCTGACCCAGCTTTCCCAGCAGTATGAAGAGCTGAGCGGCAGCCTGAAGGAGCTGACAGAAAAGGCAGCGCAGAAACAAAAAGAATTGAAGATGGTCAAGAAGGAATTGAAGAAGGCCAGAGAGAAGGAAAAAGAGCAGTATGAAAATATGAAGATCCGGATCTCATACATGTATGAAAATTCTAAGGGGAACCTGCTGACTTCTCTCTTGTCCGTGGATAGTTTTACGGATCTTCTGACACGGGCGGAAAATTTCAGCCAGATTTCCGCATATGACAGGGAGATGCTGGAAAAATATGAGCAGACGAAGGAAAAGGTGGAAGACCAGAAGAAAGCCATCAAAGTAGAACAGGAATCCATTGTCCAGCTGCAGGCGCAGAGCGCCAAGAAGAGACAAGAGGTAGAGACACTCACAGCGTCTACCCAGGAAGAGATCGCACTGTACAGTCAGGAGATCAGCCGCGCAGAAGGGGAGGCGGCCAACCTGCTGGATAGAGTGAACGA
The DNA here is from genome assembly GCA_910584115.1 of uncultured Lachnospiraceae bacterium. GTDB lineage: Bacteria > Bacillota > Clostridia > Lachnospirales > Lachnospiraceae > MGBC164599. The sequence goes on along the minus strand of CAJTYN010000027.1, from coordinate 19,567 downwards.
TCAGTCTGTTCAGCTCACCAGCCTGATGGAGAAGGCAGAAGAAGAAGCCGCGGCGGCCAGGAAGGCAGCCGAGGAAGAGCTGGCGAGACAACAAGAAGAAGCCGCGAGAGAGGCCGCAAAAGCGGCTGAAAGAGAAGCCGCGGAACAAGCCGCTGGGGAGACGGCAGAAGCCGCGGGAGAAGCCGGGCAGGCCCAGGAGACGATCCAGGAGGGAGATGGATCCGGATCCGAGAGTCAGGCCCAGGACGCAGCGGAAGAAGGCGCATCCACGGACAACGAAGGCGATACAGGGGAGACGGCCGATCAGGCAGAAGGGGCCGGAGAGGCTGAAGAGGTTGAAGAAACCTATACGCCGGAGGATGAGACGGAAGACGCGGCAGAGACGACTGCGGCGCCGGAACCGACAGCGCAGCCGGAGGCAGAAGAGACACCGGCAGCGCCCGAGACGTCGGGAGATAACGGCGGAAGTAACAGCGCCGGTACATATTTAGGGGATTTTACACTCACGGCATATTGTAATTGTTCCAAATGCTGCGGTTCCTGGTCAGGAGGCGCGACGGCCAGCGGGACGATGCCCGCGGCGGGGAGGACTGTAGCCATGGGCGGCGTACCTTTTGGGACAAAACTCCTGATCAATGGAAATGTATATACGGTGGAAGACCGGGGGACCGGATACGGCCATGTGGATATCTACATGGACAGCCACAGTGCGGCGCTGCAGTTCGGGAGTCAGAAAGCGGCCGTATATCAGTTGAATGAGTAAGATCTAGAAAAATATAGGAAGATCCGGGGCTTGTGAAACGGGAAAGAGAGAGCCTCGGGTCTTGTTGTATATAGAGGAGGCAAAAGATGAAAAGGCGGGTTTGGGTACGCTTTGTGGCGGTATTGCTTACATTTATCCTGTTTTCCCAGTCGGGCTGGGGCATGGCCGATGCGTGGGGGACGGCGCGGGGAGAAGCCGTGCGGATCGGGGAGAGAGCGTTCCCCGACGCACGGTTTCGCAGATATATCGAGGAGGAACTGGATCTCGACCGGGACGGATGGCTTTCCCGGAAAGAGCGGGAGCAGGTGGAGGCCCTGCATTTAAAAGGGCAGGAGATCAGTTCACTGGAAGGGCTGGAGTATTTTCCCGGCCTGCGCTATCTGGACTGCGAAAAAGATCATCTCACGGAGCTGGACCTCAAAGGAAACCCGCGCATAGAATACGTCCAGTGCCGGGACAATCCGCTGTCCCTGATCGATGCCCGGGATCTGCCGGAGCTAAAAGAGATATCCTGTGATCCGGATGTGGTGATCTGGCGGTCCCTGCTCTCAGGAGACGCTGCCGAAAAAGAAGAGGACGGCATGGGGGATGGCGTCTCGGGAGATGAACTCCCGGAAGACACCGTTTCAAAAGGTCACCTCCCGGAGGATAGCATCTCACAAGATGGTATC
>CAJTYN010000027.1:14758-18033 GCA_910584115.1 uncultured Lachnospiraceae bacterium | reverse complement strand
CAGGATGGTATCGCAGGGGATGAGATCCCCGGGGACTGTATCTCGGGAGATGGGCTTCCAGACGATCCGGTCTCAGATCCGATCTCAGGGGACGAGTGCCCAGAAGATCTGATCTCGGCAGACAAGCTCCCAGAGGGATCTGCTTCAGAAAATGTGCTTTCGGAAAATATACCTTCGGAACAGGATCCCCATCCGGAAGGACCCGCGGAGGAGTGCCCTCCCGAGAGCAGGAGCCGGGCATCCGTTTCGGCGGGCGATACGCCCACACCCGTGCCGACCGTGTTTACGGTCACCTTCCAGTCGAAGGGCGGGACTGCCGTAAGATCACAGAAGATCATAAAAGGCGGAAAGGTGAAGAAGCCCGCGGATCCGTCCAGATCGAAATACCTTTTCGCGGGCTGGTATCGCGGCGGCAAGAGATACGACTTTACAAAAGGAGTCACCCAGAACCTGACGCTCACCGCGAAATGGACCAAAGTCACGGTGGGCAAGGCGCGTATCAAGAAACTGGCAAACACCTCCCGGGGGACGCTGCACGTCACTTATGCAAAAGTCAGAGGCGCCCGCGGCTACCAGATCCAGGTGAGCACGGACAAGAGTTTCAAGACGAAAGTGTCCAAATATGACGCCGCAGGGACAGCCCTCTCCATCCGGGACAGGTACAAGGGCCGGACATACTACGTCCGTGTGCGGGCGTACAAGCTGGACTCTAGGAAAGCGAAAGTATACGGCAGCTACAGCCCGAGGAAAAAGCTGAAGATCGCCAAAGGGATCTCTCAGGTGCAGCCCTCAGCGACGGCGGCGACACTGACTTCCGTATCCCTGACCTCCAAAAAGACCGTCCGGGTGAAGGCCCGGGTCAAAGATCATGTAAAGAGCGCGGATGGCTATTACTATCTGTTCCATTTAAGCGGCACAGGCGAGAAGATCGCCAAAAACGCTGTGCCCGATGCAAAGATCAAGAAGAGCACGTCGGTGACGCTGACCACGTCCCTGGACTACGGCACGTCCGCCAGCAAACTCCAGTCAAAGTTCGTCCTGGCGGTCAAGACGGGCAAGAAAGGGGACTATACCGCCATCAGCCCCTCCCAGTACATATCCAACCCGGGGAAGCTGGCCTCCGTCCGCTATGCGTTCCCGACCACCGCGACGAAAAAAGGTCTCCAGGTGGATCCCCGCTACATGAAAGACGCCGTCAGCTTGGGCGTCAGGCATACGGCGTACAACATCTGCCTGGACGACCTGATCGCGGCCCCGCACCAGAAAAACAGCGCACAGGGGATCGCCTACAGATACAACGGTATTACATATTGGTTCAACAAAGGGATCGTGGAGAGCATCGACCGCACGCTGGAGGAGTTCCGGGAGAAGAACATCCTGGTCTCCGCCATCCTACTGCTGCGCTGGCGGGACGACCTGTCCTATCTGATCCCGAAGAGCGCCCGGGAGCCGGGCCATGGCTTTTACGCCCTGGATACCAGCGGGGCGAAGGCGAGAAAACACTGGGAGGCGGTGTTCACGTTCCTGGCGCAGCGCTACACGCCCAAGAAGTGGATCGCTAACTGGATCCTGGGAAATGAGGTGAACAATTACAGAGACTACCACTACACCGGCAGCGCGTCCCTGGAAAAAAACGCCCGGACCTACGCGGAAGCCTACCGGCTGGCCTCCATAGCCATCCGCAGCGTGTACGAAAAGGCGCGGGTCTACATCTCGCTGGATCAGACCTGGAATCACCTGAGCGGCTATTCCAATACCAGCAGGCAGTTCCTGGACCGTTTCGCCGCGTACTGGAGCAGTTACGGGAAGCTGGGGAACTTCAACATCGCATTCCATCCCTACCCGGCCCCCCTGGAAGACCCGGCGTTCTGGACCAACTCCAGGAAACTGATCGGGAAGGACATCAACACCCCGTGCATCAGCATGGTCAATCTGAACGTCCTGACGAATTACGTAAAGATGAAATGGGGGAGCGGCACGCGGATCATCTTGTCGGAGCAGGGATTTACCTCCAGCAGATACGGCGTCGAGGTGGAAGAACTCCAGGCGGCGGCCATCGCCTACGCGTATTACCTGGCGGAATTTAACAACATGGTCGACGCGTTCATCCTGCACAGGCATGTAGACCATCAGGCGGAGCAGGCTGTCGGGCTGTCTCTGGGTCTGTGGACCCACGACGGCAGCGCCATCCCCGCATCCAAAGGGAGAAAAAAATACGCCTGGGATGTCTTCCGCTACATGGATACGCCCAAAGGCAAGAACAAGACGAAATTTGCCCTGCAGCGGATCGGAGCCTCCAGCTGGAAAACGATCGTGCCCGGATACACGGCGGCGCGGTTTTAGGCTGTAAACAGATGCCAGATAGTCATATTGAAACAACGGCTTCCATATAATAAAACAGCGTACGGAATAGTTCTAGGAGAGCCAGGAGGTTTCAGATGCAGACATATCGGCGTTTCGTTTCATATGTGTACCAGTACGAAAATGGGAAAAAGGCTGGGAACCGCGGTTTTATCAAGGTGGAAGCCCGGGGAAATACATGCAGCATGCAGATCGCGCTAAAAGGCATCTGCCGGGATGGGAATGGATCATGCAGGATCTATGGGTTCAAGCGGGAAGAGGGTCTCTTAAAAGGCAGCTTGCTGGCGGAATGTCCGGTGCGGACGGGGATCGTCCAGGAGCAATTGGGATTCTTGCGGAACGAGATGGGGGATGCCCGGTACAGTCTGCACGAGTTGAGCGGGGTCATCTTCCGGGGGGACGACGAGACGATGTACGGGACCCAGTGGGATGACGCGCCCATGAAAATGGAAAATTTCCAGCCGGACGAGAGGGGCGCAAAGACAGCGGTAAGAGAGACGGCTCCGGAAACGCCACAGGAAGAGAACGCGCAGGAGTGGGCAGGAGGCGGAAGTCCCGGCGGGGAAGAGCGGGCTGAGATGCTGCAGGAGACAGAGGGCATGGGATCGGAGGTTGAGGAGGCGGTCTGGGAAGAAGCTGTCCAGACCGCCTCCCCAGAAGAAGATCTGGCACAGGAAGCGCCGGACGGGGAGCAGACAGCCGGTACGGGATCCGCGGAAGAAATGCCGACAGAAACAGTGTCCATGGAAGGAGTGTCGGAAGAGGTGTCGGCAGAAGTTCAATCCGCAGAGGCAGTCCCTGTGGAAGAAACCCATGCAGGAGCGGTACATATGGAAGCGGATCTGCACGAAGAGCCGTCCGCGGACACGATCCCGGCGGAAAGCACGTCCGCAGGAGCGTCGTTCATAGAAGAG
>CAJTYN010000027.1:0-14658 GCA_910584115.1 uncultured Lachnospiraceae bacterium | reverse complement strand
TAGAGGAGCCGGCCATGAGAGGGCCATTCATAGAAGACCCAGCCATCGATGGTCCCTTTACAAAAAGTCCTCACGCAGAAAGCCCTCACGCAGAAAGTCAGATCATAGAACAGACCCAGGCGGAAGGAGCGGTCCAGGAAGAGAACTTCACAGAAGCGCTGCCGCCCGCAGGAGAGGCCCCACAAGGAGATCTGTCCCCAAGAGAGATGGCAGAAGAGACGCCGATGGCTGAGATCCCCGCGTCCCGATGGCAGGAAGAGGGTCTGCCAGAGGTGCTGGACACGACAGTAGTCCTTCCCGATCTGGTGGAAGGGGCAGAAGTATCTTACGAAAACACCGACGAAGATCCCGAAGAAAACGACGCGGATGGGGAAACGCCGGAAGAAGCGCCAGAGGACGTTCTGAAAAATATCGCCCACATAAAAGCGGAGATGGAAGCGAAAGATATACAGGCGCAGGATACAACGAAAAAGGACACATTCTGTCCGTTCACAGACGGTGTCCTGGAGGACTGCAAAAAACTCTCCATGGAAGACCTCAGATATCTGGATCCCAGGGACCAGGGGCTGCGGAACAACCGTTTTGTCCAGCATGGTCATCAGATGTTCGGTCATCTGCTCCTGGCGAAGGTCGCTCGGAATTCGCAGTACATCCTGGGCGTTCCGGGAATGTACCAGAAGCAGGAACGGTTCATGGCGGATATGTACGGGTTCCACAATTTCAAATGCGCGAAGAGGAGAGGGAACCGTCCCGCTTGTTTCGGATACTGGTATCGCTTAATCTATCCCCCGCAGCTGGACCGAAGGGATGGACGCCAGGAGTAGATCCCGGTAGTGTTCCATCTCCTCTTTCGTGCAGGCGGTGCATCCAGGCTGCATGACCTGGGGGGCGTCCCGGTAAGCCTGGAGGAAATACGCCCGGGCGCCGGAGAGCCAGCGCGCGATCTGGCGGAGATCTTCCTCCGTATGCAGTTCCCGGACCACCGTTGTGCGAAACTCGTAAGGCAGTGGATCCGTGAGCAGCCACGCAGCAGATGCCCGGATCTTATCCAGGTCAGGATGATCGATCCCGGCGGCTTTCGCATAATTTTCAGGAGAGGATTTGATATCCATCGCGATATGATCGATCAGACGTTCCCCGGCCAGTTCCCGCAGAAGGCCGGGGTTTGTGCCGTTCGTGTCCAATTTTATGGGATAGCCCAGGGACTTGATCTTCCGGCACAGAGACGGAAGAGCGGGATCCAGGGTCGGCTCGCCGCCGCTGATGCACACGCCCTCCAGGACATTGCGGCGTTTCTCCAGGAAATGCAGGACCTCCTCCAGCGGATGAGAAGGCTCCTTCCCGGGGGCGAGGACGAGGGGGGCGTTGTGGCAGAAGGGACAGCGGAGATTACAGCCGCCCAGGAAGATCGTGGCCGCGATCTTGCCGGGATAGTCCAGCAGGGTAGTCTTGGTAAAGCCGGATATGCGCATAGGGAGCCTCCTTTTATCAAAATTTTCCAGATCTTATTAAAACACATCTATAAAGTCCTTATTTTCTGAGCATCGTCATCATCAGGATTATACCTCATTTTTCTGCAGATCTCCATATAGATCAGCATAATGTATCCTGCATCCAGTCCGCCGCTTCCTCAAGCAGCTCCTCGTCGTAATGCTCCATAGCAAACTCATCTGCCAGTTTCCTTCCGATCTTCCGTTTGCCTATCGTGATCGCTCATTTTCAGATACCTCCTTCATGGTCTATACAGCCTGACCGGCTTCTACAGCCCTGGCTTTTGTTTTAGATTCCATTCTCCTGATCGTATGCGCATACAGGGCTATGACCAGCAGGGTGGACAATACGTCTGCCACCGGCTGCGCCCATGCCAGCCCCGTAATGCCAAGGAACGCCTGTAAGATGAACACCGCCGGAATATAGATGATGCCCTGGCGGCTTAAGTTGACGATCAGCGCCGCCGTCGCCGCCCCCATTGCCTGAAGCGCATTCGCCAGTACATTAAACACACCAAACAGGAAGCTTGTGGTCAGGAGGATACGCGCAAACTGCACTCCATGATCATAAGCTGCGTCATTTTCCAAAAACATTTTTATCATCGGGCCAGTGAACAGATAGCACAACAGGGTCAGTACCACGCTGAGTGCAAAGGCAAACAGGGTGGAAAACCGGAAGACTTTCTTAAAACGCTCCCATGCCCCGGCTCCCACACAGTAGCCGAGCAGGGGCTGCACGCCCTGCCCCAGCCCCAGGCTGATCATGGCGGTCATCATCGTCACTTTCATTGCAACACCCATCCCGGCAACAGCCATATCCCCGTATCTTGCCATCTGGCTGTTGACAACGATCTGCGACACGCTCATCAGCAGGGAACCCAGAGACGCCGGGATACCGATCGCCAGAACGCCGCTGCATACGCCATTTTTAACAGTGAAGTCCTTCGGACTGATACTGAGGACAGATCTGCCCCGAAGGATATAGTAAATATAGTAGACTGCGCCAACCAGATTCCCGACTACCGTAGCGATCGCCGCCCCGGCAATGCCCCAGTCAAAAAGCAGGATCATGATCGGATCAAGGATCACATTCAGCAGGTTTCCTACAAGCTGTCCCATCATGGCTTTGCCCGCCTGCCCCTCAGCACGGATGATATTAGAATAACAGCTTGAGATCAATACAAAAACTCCTCCCAAAGTGACGATAGTCAGGTAGGTCTTTGCCGGCCCCATGGTGTCCGGACTCGCCCCCACCAAAACCAGGATCTGATCCATAAATATCAAAAACACAGCCATCAATACGACACCGACGATCACGCAGCTCCACATGCAAAAGGAGCAGACCTTTTTCGCATGATCCAGCCGGCCTTCACCCATGGCACGTGAGATCACGGATGTGCCTCCCACGCCGAACACCGTCCCCACTGCCATAAAAATAAGGAACACCGGCATCGCCAGGGAAACCGCGGCGATCAAAATATCATTGCGCGTCTGTCCGATAAAAAATGTGTCCGCCAGATTGTAGATCAGCACCATCAGCATTGCCGCCATTGCAGGAAGTACATTCTTCAGCACTGCCTGCGGGACCGGAGCTTTACTAAATACTTCCAGATTTTTGTTTTCCATTGAAACCACCTTTCTAAAATAAACGTCCAACTTCAATAGCTTGCTATTGATCTGTTCAAAAATAAATGCTCGCTTTTTGTGAGCATTTACTTTAAAGATCCCCTGACCTTCTTAAGGAGTGAATAAAGGATCTCCCTCTCTGTCTCGGTCAGCACCGAAAGGAGCATCTCTTCTGCATGGGCCATATCCTGCTCTGTCTCCAGAACACGGGTGATCCCCGTCTGCGTGATGCGCACCAGCTTGATCCGCTTATCCTCAGCGTCGCTGCACCCATCTACTAACCCCTTTTGCTCCAGCCGGGATACGATCCCGGCGGCTGTAGACTGGGCCACATGGAGCTCTTTTTCCAGCTGTTTCATCGTCAGCTGCTTCTCCGGCGTGTGATACAGTGCCAGCAAGGCGACTGTCTGCGTCATCGTCATATCCTGTGAACGCATCTTATTGTCTGCCTTTTTTCGCAGCTCATCACCGATCTGCTTGATCAATGTCCCACAGGATGCAGGTTTTGCCATATCGCTCCCTCCCTTCGATAAAAAAAGTATAGCACGCTATCATGTCTATGTCAATAGCGTGCGTTCGATTTTATATATATTTTATCCCGATCCATGATAGCGCAGGAGGGCAGATGTGTCAGATCAAGACTATTGATTTTCAGACCGAACGAACGTATAATGGATCTTAAGATACGCTCTAAAAAGGGGGCCACAAAGATGCAGTACAGAAAAGACAAAAAAGGGAACAGCCTTTCGATCCTCGGTTACGGCTGTATGCGTTTTACGCGGCAGCGGGGCGTCATCGACCTGGACAAGGCCGAGGCGGAGCTGATGGCCGCGATCGAGGGCGGCGTTGATTATCTGGACACGGCGTATATCTATCCAGGCAGCGAGGCGGCGGTAGGCGAGATCCTGAAGCGGCGCCAGTGCCGGGACAGGGTCTATCTCGCCACCAAGCTGCCGCACTATATGATAAAGTCCATCGAAGGCGTGGAGCGGATCTTCCGCGAGCAGCTCGGGCGGCTGCAGACAGACCATATCGACTACTATCTGATGCATATGCTGACAGACATCGCCACCTGGGAGAGATTAAAAGGACGGGGGATGGTGGAATGGATCCAGGAGAAGCTGGCTTCCGGGCAGATCAGGAACATCGGTTTTTCTTACCACGGGAATACAGAGATGTTCAAACGTCTGGTGGACGCCTACGACTGGGATCTCTGCCAGATCCAGTATAATTATATGGACGAGACTTCACAGGCCGGGGTGGAGGGGCTGCGGTACGCACATGCCCGGGGACTCCCGGTGATCGTCATGGAGCCGCTGCGGGGCGGCCGTCTGGTGGACCTGCTGCCGGGGATGGCCAAAGAACTGTTCGAGAAAGACGGCCAGGGGCGCACACCGGCCGAGCTGGCTTTCAGATGGCTCTACGACCAGCCGGAGGTCACGTGCGTCCTCTCCGGGATGAACTCCATCAGGATGGTGGAGGAGAATCTCAGGACGGCCGCGCAGGCATATCCCGGATGCATGAGCGACGCCGACAAAAAACTCCTGGAGCAGGTAAAAAAAGAGATCCAAAAAAGTGTGAAAGTGGGCTGCACAGGCTGCGGATACTGTATGCCCTGTCCCAACGGCGTGGACATCCCGGGGACCTTCCGCTGTTACAACGCCATGTACGCAGAGGGCAAAAAGTCCGGCAGGAGAGATTACCTGCAGTGCACAGCCCTCCGCCGGGATCCCAGCAGCGCATCCCAGTGCATCCGGTGCGGAAAATGCGAGAGCCATTGCCCCCAGCACATCGAGATACGAAAAGAACTGAGAGCGGCCGCGGCAGGTTTGGAGACGATCCCCTACAAAGCCGTGAAATGGGCGGTGCGCCTCCTGCGGCTATATTGACAGTCTGTGAGGAATCCATGATATGAGATACGACTACAGAACAAAAGAGATACATTGTACGAACAACGGCCAGGACATCTACGGCCTGGCCTACATACCGGAAGGGGGAACGGATCTCCCGCTGGTGATCTTCGCCCATCAGCTCGGGGCTACCCATGCGGCCGGGGAGGGGTATGCAGAGGCGCTCGCGGCCCTGGGGACTGCGGTCTATATCTTTGACTTCTGCGGGGGCGGCGTGGACAGCCACAGTGACGGAGAGATCACCGAGATGTCCATCCTGACAGAAGCGGAGGATCTGGAGGCGGTCCTGGAGACGGCCCGGACATGGGAGTTTGTGGATGAACGGAAGATCGTGCTGCTGGGCGCCAGCCAGGGAGGCGTGGCCTCCGCGATCACAGCGGCGCGCCATAGGGAGGAAGTCGCCGGGCTGATCTTATTGTATCCGGCGTTCATGATCTTTGACCAGATCCACGCACAGTTCGGCGCGTTGGAAAACGTCCCGGAGAAGTTTCGTTTTCTCGACTGGGTGGACGTGGGCAGACGGTACGCGGCGGATATATGGGATGTGGCGGTCTATGATAGGATCCGGGCATACGACGGGCCCGTCCTGCTGATCCACGGCGGCAAGGATACGATCGCGGACCTCTCGTATTCGGAGCGGGCCGCGCAGGTCTACGCGGATGCCCGGCTCTGTGTGATCGGCCGGGCGGGGCATATATTTTACGGGCGCAGCTTCAGGGACTCGGTGAGTCTCATCGCGGATCACCTACGGGACCTGGGCCTTCTGCAAAAAGAGGCAGAGGATCCCCAGCAGGCAGACGATCGTCTCCGTCGCCGGAAAAGCCAGCCACACGCCGGTCATGCCCCAACAGAGAGCCAGTGAGAACGCCATGGGGATGATCAGCACGGATCCCCGCAGGAGCGAGAGGATGTGCGCCGGACGGCCATGTTCCGTGGATGTGAAGCAGGCCGACAGGATGATGTTGAAACCCGCCGCCGCGCACCCGGTAAAATAGATCAAAAGCCCGCGCACGGCGATCCGCTGCAGGAGAGGATCCGCCCCGCTGTTAAAGACCCCGGCGATCCATTCTGCGCCGAAAAAGATCCCGGCGTAGATCCCAGCGGACAAGACCGCCAGGGCGGAGATGGCATACCGCAGCAGGAGCCGGATGTCCCCGTACATGTTTTTTCCATAGGCGCCGCTGATCAGGGGCTGGATGCCCTGGGCGATCCCTGTATAGACGGCGATGACGACCAGGGACAGGTTGGCGATGACACCGTAAGCGGCCACACCCACATTTCCCTCCAGCCGCAGGATGATCATGTTGAATACGAGTATGACGATCCCCGAGGAGACCTCCGCGATCAGGGAGGGCAGCCCGCCGGAAAAGATATCCGCCAGGTCCCGTCTCAGGAGCGGCAATCCGAGCGGACATCCGCGCAGATGGAAATGGTTCCTTTTTTTCAGGAAAAAGGGCAGCATGATCAGCAGGCTGACTGCCGGGGCGATGCCCGTAGCCAGAACGGCCCCGAAGATCCCCATATCCAGAGGGAAGATGAACACATAGTCCAAAAGGATGTTCGAGAGACTGCCGCTGAGCATCGCCGCCATGGTAAGCTGCGGCGCGCCGTCGTTGCGCACGAAACACAAAAGCAGCTCATTGGACAGGAATAAGGGCGAAAACAGTAAGATCACCCGCAGGTACGTCCGGCTCATCCCCCGGATCTGCCCCTCGGCCCCCAATGCCCCGGCGATCAGATCCGGACAGGTCAGGCCCAGAACGACGAAGAGGGCGGCCAGAAGCAGGACGAAGGATGCCGCATGAGTGAATACGCTGTCAACGGCATCCTGCCGCCCCTGGCTGCGCAGGATCGAGAAACGGATCCCGCCGCCCATCCCGGCCATCAGGCCGCATCCGTGGACGAGGCTGTAGACGGGGAGCGCGAGATTTAAGGCGGCCAGCCCGTCGGCGCCCAGCCCTTTGGCGATAAAAAAAGTATCCGCCAGGATATAACAGGACAACCCCAGCATCCCCAGCACATTTAACGTGGCATATCTGATAAAATCTCTCAGGCAGGATGTCTGTCTCATGACACTCCCTTACATTTCTTCCCGCTCATATGGTCGATGGACAGTTCCAGCATGCACAGGGATCTCTGATAGCGGCCGATCTCTTCTTCTACCTGGGCAGAAGGGAGGTCCGGCGCGTACCGACAGGCCAGCTCCCGGATGGCCCGGTCTTTTGCGGCGCCCTCCTCCATGATCCGTATGGTTCCAAAGACGATGACGCTCTTATAATCTGTCGTGAATCTTTCCGGTATCACATGGTCCTGGCCGATGACGCAGAAAGAGGCTTTTTCATTTCGGGCGATGGCGTCGAGCTTATGGCCGGATCTTGCACAGTGGAAATAGATCTTATCGCCAGAAAGCACATAGCTTAAAGGCACCGCGTAGGGATAGCCGCCGTCGCCGTCCAGGGCGAGCACGCCGGAAGTCCCGCTCTGTAAGATCTGTGTACATTCTTCCATGGATAAGGCTTGTTTTTTTCTCCTCATTTCCCTAAACATTAAGAAAACTCCTTTCAGACTGTATGGCCGACGGGTATCAAAAAACGCCCCGCACACATTCCTTCTACGGCCTAATGGAATGTGGCAGAGCGTCACCCGGCGGTGATATCATCATCTTATTGATCTGTCAAGATATTTATAACATGATATTCCGGCATTGTCAAGAGGCGTTGACATTTAGAGGAAACCCCTGGCGAATGTCTGGATCCATTCATACCGCACCGCCAGATTCAGATTCTGGCCCTGATCCACGCCGGCCGTGCAGATCCCGATGACCTCCCCGTACATGTTCAGCAGCGCGCCCCCGGAGCTCCCATGGGAGATCGGTGCCGTGAACTGGATCATGTCCGTATCCCCGATCTTGCGGAAACCGGAGATGATGCCGTCCGAGACGGAATTGAAGAGACCCAGCGGGCTTCCGATGGCCACCACTTTCTGCCCTCTTGCCAGCGGCTCTTTTCCCGGGCAGATCGGGAGGGGCTTTAACGTCCGCTCGATGCGGATGATGGCCAGATCCAGCTGCGGGTTGTATTTGATCACTTCGTCCGTCTCATAGACCTGCGCGTCCTCTTCGATGCGCACCGTGTAGCGGCTCCCGTGGCTGGCCACGTGGTGATTCGTCAGGATGTAGCCGCCCGTTCCGATCATGATGCCGGATCCGGCGCCCAGTGCCTCCCCGTCGGCATCCCGCACTTCGATCATCACCACGGATGAGGCCAGCCGCGCCAGTTCTTCGAAGCTCTTCTCCCCGCGCCTGGGAGCGGGTGGGTCATTCCTATCCGCGCGCAGGCGGGGCCTTGGGGAAATGTCCGATGCCGCTCGCACTTTTGGCTGGCGGGTGGGCGCAGATGGCCGGGAAACATTCGCTGTCCTCATTTCCGGCTGGCGGATGGACGCGGGCCGTTTACTCTTTTGGGGGGTGAACGCCTGGGAGAGGGCCATGAGCGTCCCGCTGCTCTCAAGATCCTTTTTTTGCTGGAGCAGCAGCACGTCCGCGCCCATCTGGGTGAGCATGTAATAAAATAGATATTCCTGCTCTTTCACCGCGTCGACGCCCACGATCTTCACGGCTCTTTTCCCGCCCTGATGGGCCGGCATGCCGCTGCCGAATGCCTGGTCGGCCCAGTACAGCAGCTTGACTGCGAGATTTTTTTCCATGGACGTGTTTGCGTCCGGCCTGTTCTGTCTGTATATGTCCACCGTGTTTTTGCAGGCCAGTCCCAATGCCTGGGCGGCTTGGGTGTCTGCCGCCGTGATCTTCGTCCGCGCTTCCCGCCTGCCGCTCGCCTCCCACTGGGCGTGATAGGACGTGTACTGGGCGGTCAGGTCAGATCCGGCCAGCGGCGGGAGCTTTTCGATCTTTTTATAAAATGCGCGCCCCTCCGCCATGGACTGCTCTAAGGCCGCGTCCATCTGAGAGATCTCGTACGCAAAGTCGCCCGGAAATGCCAGCGCCCGGAGGAAATACACGTCCTTGCAGTTTTGATTTACGCCGCCCCGCACCCCGGCGAAGGCTTCCAGCGAATGGAGGTCTAACGGATTGTATCTGTATCTGACTACTTTCTTTTCCATCTATGTTCGTTCATAAAAGCATAAAGAGGGGCGAGAGCGCCCAGGGACGAGCGGATCGCCCCCGGACTCTTTAAGAAGCCGTCTTCCGCGTTCTACTGGCGGATCTTCACATGGGCTTCCCGAAGCTGCAGTTCGGTCACTTCGCTGGGCGCGCCGCACATCAGATCCTGGGCGTTGCCGTTCATGGGGAACGGGATGACCTCGCGGATATTTTCCTCCTGGCGCAGCAGCATGACGATCCGGTCGATGCCCGGAGCCATGCCCGCGTGGGGCGGTGCGCCGTATTGGAAGGCGTGATACAGGGCGCCGAATCTCTCGCGCAGGTCGTCTTCGGTGTACCCGGCGATCGCAAAAGCCTTTATCATGATCTCCAGGTTGTGATTCCGGACCGCGCCGGAGGACAGCTCGATCCCGTTGCACACGATGTCGTACTGGTAGGCCAGGATCTCGGCGGGGTCTTTCGTCTCCAGCGCCTCAAGGCCGCCCTGGGGCATGGAGAAGGGGTTGTGGGTGAAGATGTATTTCTTCTCGTCCTTGTCGTACTCGTACATGGGGAAATCATTCACATAGCAGAAACGGTACGCGTTCTTTTCACAGAGATCCAGCCGTGCCCCCAGCTCGTCCCTGAGCTGTCCCGCGTAGAGTGCGGCCCGCTCTTCCTTGTCCGCGATAAAGAAGATCGTATCGCCGACTTCCAGTCCCGCGATCTGGGCGATCTCGCCCTTTTTCTCGGCGGGGATGAACTTGTCGATGGGGCCTTTGTAGGATCCGTCTTCGAGGACTTCTAAGTAGCCCAGTCCGCCCATGCCGATGGAGGTGGCGAATTTCAGCAGTTTCGCGTGGAAGCTCTTGGACATGTCGGCGTGTACCCGGATCGCACGGACGGTCTTGCCGTGGAAAGGCTTGAAGGTGCATTCCTGGAAAAACTCCGTCACGTCCACGATGCGCAGGGGATTGCGAAGGTCCGGTTTGTCCGTCCCAAATTCCAGCATGGCCTGTGCATAGCTGTAGATGGGGTAGGGCGCCTCCGTGACCGCATACCCCTCCGGGGCGAATTTACGGAAGGTGGACGTGAGGACCTCTTCGCCCACGCGGAACACGTCTTCCTGTGTGGCGAAGCTCATCTCGAAGTCCAGCTGGTAGAATTCGCCGGGCGAACGGTCGGCCCGCGCGTCTTCGTCCCTGAAACAGGGCGCGATCTGGAAGTATCTGTCAAACCCGCTCACCATCAGGAGCTGCTTGTACTGCTGGGGCGCCTGCGGGAGGGCATAGAACTTTCCTTTGAATTTCCGGGAGGGGACGATGTAATCCCGGGCGCCTTCCGGTGAGGACGCGCAGAGGATCGGCGTCTGGATCTCCAGAAAACCGAGGGACGTCATCTTTTCGCGGATAAAGCTGATGATCCGGGAACGATAGATCATGTTGTCCCGCACCTTCCTGTTGCGCAGGTCCAGGTAGCGGTATCTCAGGCGTACATCTTCACGGATCTCCTTGGAAGTCATGATCTCAAAAGGAAGCTGCTCATACACCTTGCCCAGCACGTCGATGGTCTTCGCTTCCAATTCGATGGTGCCGGTGGGGATCTTCGGATTGTATGTCTCTTCGTCCCGGTGCTCGATCGGGCCTTCGATGGACACACAGTCCTCCTTGCTGATCCCGGTGAGCAGTCTCGTGTCGCGGATCACCACCTGCAGCACTCCGTACATATCCCGCAGATCGATGAAGGATACGCCGCCGTGGTCGCGGATGTTTTCCACCCATCCGGCCACTTTCAGTGTGGTGCCCACGTCTGTTTCCAGGATATGGTCCAATGTCCGGGTACGGTAAATCGTTTCAGTGTTCATAGGTTCCTCCTAATTCCAAACATGTTTGATCTTGTTATTATATCTTGGTGAGATACGGCTGTCAATGCCGGTCCTCCCGTGTAACGGCTAAAAAGTGATATGATATGCGGAGTGCCATAAATAAAGTACTTGAAAAAACTGAGCGCATGACATATAATACACTTAACAAGACAGCCGGAAGGTGACCACACCACCCGTCCCGGCGGATCAGTTTTGACTATAAAAAATAGTCGTCCGATCTTTGCCAGAGAGCAGGACGGCTATTTTTTATGCAGATAAGTCAGAATAGCAATGATCACATTGATGGTTGTCAGGATGACCATGAATTCTTCATATGTACTCATAAACACCACCCCTTCCACAAGACTCGGAACGGGTGGGAGCACGTCCCCCGGCTGCCCGGGTAAGCATATCATATTGTCATGGTGCTGGTGTTACACCGGTGTACCACGGATCTAAGATCTGGCCTATCATCTAAACGGGTCAGATGAGGATCCCGTTCAGATGGTCCAGCTCGTGCTGGCAGATCTGCGCCGCCCAGCCGCTGAGTGTCAGCCGCTGTTTTTTCCAGTCCATATCGTGATACTCCACCTCGATGTCCCGATAGCGCGTGGTCTTTCGCGTGCCAGGGAGGGACAGGCAGCTCTCTTCAGTCTCGTAGGGCGTCTTTTTCTTGCGCAGGATGGGATTGAACATCACCACATCGGCAAGACCCGTGCTGACGATGATCACGTTTTTTCTGACCCCGATCATGTTCGCGGCCATGCCGACACAGTCGGAACGGTTGGCATCCAGGGTATCCTGCAGATCCTTCCCGATCTGGATATCTGCTCTCGTGGCGGGAACGGACTTCTGTCCGAGGAAAAAAACATCTTTTATGATCGGTCTGACCATTTTATCATCACCTCGCGTTCGCGTTTTTGCTTATGATCATAACACAATAAAACAGCCATTGCAATCCAAGAGGATCTGTGTTATCATAAAAAAAGATTTTTTTGATCTATCATTATGGATAAAAAGGGATGGTGAGTGCAATGGCGATCGACACCAGCAGCTTGATGTTGGCATTGAGCGGGTTATACGGCAATAACGCCTACGGGAGCAGCGCGTTATCGGGCAGCTCTTTGGCGGGCAATAGTTTTCAGAATGTTTTATTATCGGCCCTGTTAGGCGGGAGTTCCGCGCTGACGACGGGCAGCTGTCCTTATTGTGCGGCCATCTATGGGGACGCGGCCACACAGTCCGTGTCGCATGGGCTTACGGCCGCAGGGAACGGCAGGGCCACAGGCGCGGAGCTGAATGAGTATTTCGAGGAAGCGGAAGAAAAATATGGAGTCTCCGCGGATCTTTTGCGGGCCATCGCGAAAGTGGGGTCTGGCTATGACATCAACGCCGAGGCGGAGTCCGGCGCCCAGGGGCTGATGCAGCTGATGCCGGCTGTGGCGGAGCAGATGGACATCGAGGACGTTTTCGACGCCCGGGAGAATATCATGGGCGCGGCCCGGTCCCTGGCCAGGAAGCTGGAGTTCAACGGGGGCGACGTGGCACAGGCCGTCCGTTCCTATTACGCGGCGGATGTGGCTTCTGCCCATTACGGCGGGGCGGATGTCAGGATGGGCTTGGATGAATATGTGGAGAAAGTGTTGAGATACGCGGACGAGGATCTGACACAGGAAGTGGCATCCAGCCAGAAGCGGGCGAAGACCTCCCGCACGGGGGAAGATGCGGACGACGAGGAGAGCGTATTCACGGCGGATGATGCGAAATATCTGGCGGAGATGGCGAAAGTCCAGATGCAGATGCAGAGCATGGCGGCGTTCAACACCAGCCTGAGCGGCGGTTCCGGTTCCGGCGGCCTGATCTGATCGATGGAGAGGACGGATATGTCAGAAGATATGAGAGCGGAAAGACCAGATCCGACCCAGGATCTGCTGAAGGAGCAGCTGTCCATCATGAGAAAGCAGCTGCGGCTGTCCCGCATCCTGGCCGCGATGGCGGCACTGGCCACAGCAGTCCTGCTCGCTGCGGCCCTGGTGCTCGTGCCGCCCGCATACCAGTCGCTCAAGAAGGCGGACCGGCTGCTGGAAGGGCTGGACGCGTCCGGGCTGACAGAGGTCGTAGATGATCTTGGCGCCCTGACGGAGAGCAGCCAGAAAGGGATCGAGCGGACGGTCGATAAGTTAGACCAGCTGGATGTGGAGGGTCTGAACAGAGCCATCCAGAACTTGGAGAGCGCGACACGCCCTTTAGCGGGGCTTTTTGGAAACTGATGAGTCATAGAACCTGGCCCGGGCGGCCGGGTTTTTTCACATGTATCGGTCATGTCATAGAGATAGAGGAGGATGGAAGATGAGACTAGGCTTTATAGGCGGCGGCAACATGGCGACGGCGATGATCAAAGGGATACTGGAAAAGGGGCTGCTGGAGAGGGAGAACCTGATCGTTTCGGATCTGACAGAGGAGAACTGCAGGCGTTTGCGGGAGCGATACGGCATCGAGGCCACCCAGGACAACCTGCGGGTGGTGGAAGCCGCCCAGTGCATCATCCTCGCGGTCAAACCCCAGTATTACCAGCAGGTCATCCGGCAGATCCGGGATAACGTGTCATCCGGCCATCTGATCGTGTCCATTGCGCCGGGCAAGACGCTCGAGTGGCTGGAGGAATGCTTTGTCAAAGATGTGAAGCTCATCCGGGCCATGCCCAATACCCCGGCACAGGTGGGCGCGGGGATGACGGGTATCTGTGCCAACGGCCTGGTCACCCAGGAGGAGCTGCGTATGGCCAGCCGTATCTTCGGCAGTTTTGGGAAAGCCGAGATCGTGCCGGAAGGGCTGATGGACGCGGTGGTGGCGGTCAGCGGGAGTTCGCCGGCCTATGTATTCTTGTTCCTGGAGGCGCTGGCTGACGCGGCGGTGGCCGACGGCATGCCCCGGGAGATGGCCTATAGATTTGCCGCCCAGGCGGTCTACGGCAGCGCTAAGATGATGCTGGAGACGGGAAAGCATCCGGGCGAACTCAAAGATATGGTCTGCTCCCCCGGAGGGACCACCATCGAGGCGGTCCAGGTGCTGGAAGAGCGCGGATTCCGCAGCAGCGTCATCGAGGCGGCCAGGACCTGCGCGGCTAAGGCACGCCGCTCATAGACGGCGATAGGCGAGGGTGCTGTTATGATAACGGGAGGAAAACGTCACATCCTCCCCGAACCAGCCCGGCGGAGTGAAATCCCGGGCGGCTTCCTCGCTGGGAAATTCCACCTCAGCCAGGAGAAGGCCCTCGTGGACGCCGTGGAAGACATCCAGCTCGATCGTGAGGCCATCCGTGAGCGGGATGCGGTAACGGGTCTTTTGGATCAAGATCCCGTCGGCTTTTTCACGCAGGTGCAGATAGGCGGCTTTTGTCAGAGGCAGGTTGTATTCCTCGCGGATCATCAGCCCTTTTGACTTATACGTCAGGTAGTAGTCGTCATCCTGCCGGCGGATGCGGACCACAGGTTCCGCGCAGAGATAGCCCTGTTCGATCCTGAGACTGGGAAAACGCTCCAGGTCGTCTGGCAGGTTCTCTCTGGTGATGAGGTATTTTCGTTCGATCTCCATGGGGGGACCTCCTTTTAAAATTTGTGTACTTTTCTGCGAGAAAAGTACCAAAAGCGCCGGGGGATTGCGGATTTC